>CAMCUY010000019.1 GCA_945879075.1 Akkermansia muciniphila
CAATTGACCGTCGGGGGATGTTCCGCCCACAAGGGGATTCTGGCGCCTCCATGCCGCTGGTCGATTGCGGAAGCCACTGGCTCGCCCCGCGGGAAGGAACGGCTGGCGCGGGTAGAGAGAATTCGTGACATCTGAGATCAAATGGATCAGGATTCTAGGGTTACTGGAGAATTTTAACCGTGCCCTAGGGTTTGAATGATGCGGTTAGAGAATCATTGTAACGCACCAAGGATTAACAAAATAACAGAAGAAAATCATGAAGACTGTAGCTAAAAACGAATCGGGCAGAGGAAGAAACTTTATTGGAAATTCTCATGAGGCTGCCAATCGCCGGAGATTGTGGGAAGCCTCGGGTCGAGCATGGCGCCGCTTCCGAACGGGTATCCAATCCGGCCTGGCCGGCGCGATGTCACTCTCTATGGTCCTTGTGTCCACGGGGTGTGGAGACATGAATCCGGCTCCGGCGGTGCCTGCCGAGGCATACAGCTCGAAGCCGAACGCGACCCTTGCCGCGGGTGACGAGATCAAAGTCGCGTTCTCCGGAGCGCCTGAGTTGAACGTGCAGCAGAAAATTCAAGCGAACGGGAAAGTCAGTCTGCCGACGATCGGTGATGTCAGCGCGGTCGGGAAGAGCATCACGGGCTTCCAGTCGGAACTGGCCTCGCGCTATCAGCCACATTTGCAGGATCCCGGGGTGACCATCTCGGTTGAGACGGCTGCCGCGGGGGTCTATGTCTCGGGAGAAGTCCTCCGGCCGGGAAAGATTCCGTTGGATCGTCCGATGACGGCTCTCGAATCGGTGATGGAATGCGGCGGCTTCACCAAATTCGCGAATCCCAAACAGGTGATCGTCGTCAGAAACCAGGGGGGCAGGAGCCAACGATACGTGTTGAACATGAACGAAGCCCTCTACGGCGCGGATAGCAGCCCGTTCTATGTGAGGACTTACGACGTCATTTATGTGAAGCAAAGCAACTGGTGATCGGGCTCGCTCACTCGGCGAGTGCCTGTTCGATCATCTTGAGGATTGCGATCCGGCCGGTCCGGCTTTTTGAGGAGCTGGTGATCACCGGCGGGATTCCGGCAAGCTCTTCGGGCAAGGTTTCAAGAAACGCCGTCACCGTCGCCTGGGTCTTGGCGGGAGATTGCTTGTCCTCCTTGGTGAAAACCAAGGCGAAGGGGACTTTGCATTCCAACAGCCAATTGACGAATGAGACGTCGATGGGCTGGGGCGTGAGGCGGGAGTCGATCAAGACGAACACCAGTCGGAGATTTTCGCGCTGTTCGAGATAGTCGCCGACCGATTCGTTGAAATTGATTTTCTCACTTTTGGCGACTTTGGCGTAGCCGTATCCCGGCAAGTCCACGAGGCTCCAGGATTCGTTCATCACGAAGAAATTGAGAAGCTGGGTTTTTCCCGGAGTGGCGGACACTTTCGCGAGCGCGTCCTTGTTGGAAAGCATGTTGATCATCGACGACTTGCCGACGTTGGACCTGCCGATGAAGGCGAATTCAGGGCGGTGCCAATCGGGTGCCGATTGAAGGTCGCGGGCACTCATGTTGAAGACGGCTGACTTGATTTGCATTGATTTGAAGGCGAGAACAGGGGCTCCCACGGGAGCTCCTTTTTTATTTTACGGGATCGAGCCGGAAACCGCAGGCCCGGCGCCGATCTTCATTGGATCCCGGAATCACGTCGAGCCTGAGATTTGCGGCTGAAAGTCAGGGGATTCATGAAAATGATGTTTTCTCGGGAATGAAATTATAGCGCGGAGTGAATTCTGCTTCATCTGGGGCGGTTGATCAACCCAACTCACTGAAAAAATGAGGCTTCGCATTAGGAGTTCTCGCCTTTGGAACCGCCGTGACTCAAGTGCACGACGTTGCTCCGGCCATCGATCCGGGCAGTGCCGCGTGGATGCTGACGTTCACGGCTTTGATTTTGTTCATGACGATGCCGGGTCTGGCCCTGTTTTACCGCTTGCCGAGGACACGGAGCGGCTGTTGCTCGATGAGGATGACTACAGTTTCATACTCTCGGGTATACTCAACCCGGTGCTCGACAGCATGCAAGGCCGGTGCGCCTCAAGCCATCTTGAGCGCATGCGTTCGTTGAAGCGCTTCAGGGTCTAGCAGGCGTTTCGCCGGGTCCACGAAGCGTCGTCGTGCAGTTCCAGACAGGCAGCGCCTGAGGTTCCGTCTGGTTTCGAGCCGCCGAAGAGGATGCAGGTGATGCCGCTGGCGTCCAGCAGGTCGAGCACCTTCCGGCTGTCGGCGTCGTTGAGTGCGGATTCGAGTTCGTCGATGAAGGCGAAGCGGGGTTTGGCGAGCAAGGTCTGTGCGATGGCCAACAGCTTTTCTTCATGGAACGAAAGCGAATCCTGCCAGTTCCGCGGGACGTCGGTCCTGCCGTCAGGCTTGAGCAGGCTGCCGAGTCCGAGTTTTTCAAGCAATTCCTGGATCTGGGCAGCGGTGATTTCCGCGGAAGAGTCGGCGGGAACGAGCAGCTCGCGCAGGGTGCCGGGCGGCAGGTAAGGCTGCTCGGGAAGGAACGCGACTTGGTCTGATGGCGGTCGGTCGATGGTTCCCGTGCCGCACTCATGAAGACCGGCCGCAGCCCGGAAAAGCGCAGCGCGTCCCGCGAGGTTGCTGCCGCAGACCCTCAGCTGGCTGCCGGGGTCGAGCCGTAGATTCAGGTCCTTGACGAGCACGGGGCGGCATCTGTCGGGAAAATGAAGGTCACGTTCTTGAACTCGAAATGACCGGCTTCGTGGGTGATGCCGATGCGGGTGACATTCCGCCGGGCGGCCAGCTTCTCCGTGGCCTCCACGTATTCATCGAGCCGGGAAATGACCGAAGCGTAAGAGGAGATCGCCTGGAACTGGGTGATGATTAGCGAGAAGGCTCCTAGCAGAGTCGCGAAGGCCATCGCCGATTGGCCGATGACTCCGAACTCGACTTCCCTGCGGATGAAGAGCGGAGCGACGATTAGCACCGGTATCAACTGGATCAGGTAGTTGTAGCCGGAGGTGAAAAAACTCAGGTTGCGGTTCACGGCGATGATGTGCCGGAGATTTCCAACGAGTCCGTCGATGCGGCTTAGCAGGCGCTCGCGGATGTCCGCTTCCTTTCCGGAAAGCGCGATGCCGTCGGCGTTGGCGCGGGTGTGGATGAGCTCGGAGCGGAAGTTCGCCTCGCAGTCCGCCTGGCGGAAATGGAGCTGGATGAGCGGGCGGCCTAGCAGGATTGTGAGGGCCGAACCCGCGACGGCGTAGAGCACGGCGACCATGAACAGCTTCGGGCTGATGGTCCACAAGACGCCGGAAAACGACAGCACGGTCATTGTTCCGTTCAGGATCATCAGCAGGAACGAGAGCGTGGAGGTGGTGAGCTGCCGGACGTCCTCGGTCATGCGCTGGTCCGGGTTGCTGACCGCGTCTTCTCCGGTTAGGTTTAGGTAGATCCGCTGGTCGATGTAAAGCGAGGTGACCCGGCGGGTCAGCCAGTCGCGCCATAACAGGCCGAGGCGCTCCTCGGTGAAGCGGAAGAGCACGCCGACGAGGGCCGAGCCCGCGAAGACCGCCACATACAACCACGCGAAGCGGACGAAGCCGCCGGAGTCGCGACTCTCGATGGACGACATGAAATACCGCCCGACATAGCTGTTCGCGACGTTCATCCCGTTGATGCCGACCATCAGCAGCAGCAGGGCGGCGAGTAGCCAGCGCGCCTTGCCGCCGGCGGGGGATTTCAGAAACCGCACCACCGCCAGTAGAAGACGGCGGTAGGTCTGGCGGCCGGGGGCGGTCTTTTGCTCACTCATGGGGACCGGGCCGGAACCTGAAATCATGCGCGTGCAAATGGTGGACGACGGTGAAGAGGACGCCCGTGCTCCAGCCGAACATGATCACTCCGGTGACGGCTTCCACCGCTCCCAGAATGCGCCACTCATGCGGCAGGACCACGTCGCCGTAGCCCACGGTGGAATAACTCGTCGCGGAATAATAAAACGACGTGGCGAAATCCGGGAAGCAGCCGTCGAGTTGATAGAACGCCGCCCACACCGTGATCTGGAGCAGGTGCAGCACCAGCAGGCCATAAACCACGCGGACGAGCAGCCAGAACGTCCGCGCGAGCTTGAAGCGGGAATCCTGCCGGGGCCACGAGCGGCCGAGCCAGCGGATGCCGAGAATCATCCCGACGCCGTGAATCGCCACACAGGTGGAAACGAGCAGGAAGAGGAAAAGCAGCAGCTTGAGCATCGGCGCGGTGGCGGCTTCAGTTTCCGCCGAAGAACGGCGCGAGCGCCTGGGCCACCGCGGCGTCGATCCGGGCGGCGCGGGTGCCGGAGGACGCGCTCTTGATCACGTCACCCTTGGAGAAGTTCCGATAGACGAGCTTATTGGTGCGGCTGTCGATCACGTCGATGATCACGCCGGCCTGGCGGAAATAATCCGGGCGCTGGTTCTCAAGCGCGCCGCGGGTGTGGGCGAGGTCGGAGATCCGGCCCGCGTCGCGGCCGTAGCCGAAGTCAGTCTCGTAGCTCGAAGTCATGCCGGGCTCCTGATAGATGACCATGTAGGCGACGACGAGGTCGGCATTGGCATTGCCATAGGCCATGCCCTTGGAGGCGAACTGTTTGGAAATGGAGTTCTGAATCATCCCGTGGACCTGTTTTTCGGTGGCGCCGGTCACGGCCGGGCCGTTGGGGTCGCGCTGGATGAGGCGGGCGGAGGTGTAGCCCTTGCTGGTGCCCTTGGGCATTTCGACGCTCGTCGAGCAGCAGGCGAGGCCGAGTGCGGCGATGGCAATCAGGATGCGGGATGGTGTCTTGAACATGGCTGCGAGGTTGGTGGACATTTCTTAGGTGGCAAACGGATTGTCCGGAATGGTCCTCGCGTTTGGCGGACGGCATTCATCCTCGACGAAGCCCGGAGGAAGGGAGCGGCGTTGATCAAGGCGGGACGCCCGGTGGGAGGAGTCCTGTGGCGCTCTGTAAGCATTGGAGTCGTTGATGGGCGCGTGGCCTTTCTTCAGCAGCCAGACGCGGGCGTCTGGCTGCTATCCGCGGTGTTCCGGACGCTCACCACTCGTCTTCCGTGGGCTTCCACGAATCGTCGGGGTCGAAGAGTTCCATTTTCTGGAAAGCCGCGAGAGTGTCCGGGCCAAGATCCTTTTCGTAGACGATTCCCGTATGGCTGACGATGAAGGTCTTCACGCCGGTGACCTGGTAATCGGCAGGAGCGGCGGCAAGCGCGAAGCCGCCGATCATGGCACCCTTGATGACGAAATCGAGCTCGCCGAGAGGCGCGGCCGGACCTTGTCCCTTGAGCACTTTGAAATAGTAGCCGTGATAGGGTTGGGGTTTGTTTTTCTCCGAGTAGCCCTGTTCCAAAGCCTTGGCGACTCCCTCACCCACCGGGCCTTCCCATGTGTCATCGGTGCCCTTCCATGCCAAGCCGTCCTGTTTGCCCGGCGTGCTGATGATGCGCTGGGCATACTGGTTGACGATGGCTCCGTCGTGTTTGTCGGCGGCGTATTCATGCTGCGCCTCGACGTAACCGCGGCAAATCGTGATGGCGTCCAACTCGTTGGTGCCGATGCGGCGGTTCAGGATCTCCTCGCGCCCAGCCTCGGTGTCGAAGGACCACTTGCCGTCTTTTTTGACGATGGGAATGGGCAGCGGAAAGGCATCTTCGCCGACGGAGAGGATGGCTTGGTTTGGATTCTCCGGATCGATTTCAATCGCCTGCTTTTCCTTGGCCTTGGCGGCGAAAGCGACAGTCCGTTCCTTGTCCATCACCGGGTCTTCGGAGGCTACGATGTCCTCGCTGTCAGGCCCGAGGATTTCTTTCAAAGCGGCCACCTGGAAGGATGCCGCCGCCTGGACCAGGCTTTCGGCGGCCTGCTGAGGCGTATCAAATTGTTTCTGGGTCGATGCCGCAACCTCGGGCGCGGCCTGCGAAATGAGGCAGAGAAGCCCGGAAGCGAGAATCGCGGGTATGGAATGTTTTGAAGGTTTCATGATGATAGATTTTGTTTCCGTTGAATTTTTCCTGATCGATCACTTGTGGGTTGTTATCGGCCTCTGCCTCTGCCTCCGCCTCCGCCGCCACGGCTACCACCGCCGCCGCCAGAGCTTCTCATGCTGCTGCTTCCCCTGGAGCTGCTGGCCCGCGCGGAACTTCCGCCGGAACTGCTGCCTCCGAAGGCGCTTCTAGTGGCGCTCGAGCCGGATGAGACGCTCCGGCCCCCAATGTTGCCGCTGCTCGGGCGGCTGCTGGGTTTTGTGCTGGGACGGGCTCCGCCGCTGACTCCGCCTGGCTTCGTTGCGCCACCGATTCCGCTTGGCTTAGTCGCGCCACCAATACCGCCAGCGCCGCCGGGCCTTCCAGCTCCACCGATGCCGCCAACACCGCCGGGCTTTCCAGCTCCGCCAGCGCCACCGATGCCGCCAGCGCCACCGGGTCTTCCAGCGCCACCGACACCGCCGACACCGCCGGGTCTTCCGGCACCGCCCACACCACCAACAGCGCCGGGACGGGTTCCGCCGCCGACACCGCCGATGCCGCCGCGGCCATACGGGGCGCCACCGCGATGCGCGGGTTGATGCGCCCATTTTCCGCCATTGATGTTATTGATGTTGCCGGAATTCCTGACGTAGTTGTTGTTGACGTTGATATCGACGTCCCCGCCGCCCCAGCCGCAATTGTATCCCCAGCCGTTCCCCCATGCGGCTCCCAAAGCGATTCCCAATCCAAAGGCGAGTCCCGTTCCCGGCACATAGCCGGGATAGATATAAGACGGATAGGGATAAACCGGCGGCCCATAAACCACGACCGGATCGTATGAGGGGACGTAAACCACCGTCGGATCGGCCTGTTGGATCACGATCACCTGTTCGCCTTCGACGACTTCGGTTCCGACCGTTTGCTGGGTGTTGCTCACCAACACATTCGTCCCCTGAGCCTTCGCGCGCATGCGCTGAACCGCGTCCATGACGTCCGCAGGCTGCGCCAGAAACGCGTTCCCCAGTTCCGTGGTCCATTGGATGTTGCCGGCAAGGCGCTCGATCACATCGGGAACCGCCACCATCGACTGAATGCTGGGATCCCAGGGCTGCTGCTTCACGGCGTCGGCCAGCGCCTGGTCCTTCAGATCCTTGTTGCGCTCCATCCACTGCTGAAACTGGATGATTTCGAGCGGATAGGTGGAGGCCACCAGCGTTTGGCTCAACAATGGATCCGGATAGAGCGCGATGGGAGCGACCAGGGAGTCCAATTGATCATTGGGAAGCCTCCAAGCCTCCTGTGGCCCGGTATTTGTGGTGGTTGCGCCGCCTGCCGGGGCATTCTGACCCAGCAAGGTTGACGCGCCCGGAGCGAGGATGCCCAGCCACAGGATGGCAAGTGCGCCGCGGAAAGGTTGTGTCAAATTTTTGAATCGAAAGGATCGAGATTTCATGATGGGGGGGGAGTTGTAGTGACGGACTTCTGCTTATTGCAGATCATCAATGTCTCATTAAATTCGCCCGTTCGTCAACTATCCTTTACTGCGAGTTAGCCAGGTTCCATCCACAAGGGAGGGTCGAATCGGATCATGGGCACTGACGGGAAGAATTTGAACCGCCAAGCCGCCAAGAACGCCAAGTCAAATAGAAGATCGATCGTGTGTTGAGGATTCGAAACTGATTTCAGAGGTGCCATATCGAGTTGCCTTGGCGCTCTTGGCGGCTTGTGAAAACCTCTTCACTCTTCCTGATGTCGGTTCCCTGCCGAGTTCGCCCCTTGGTTCTTTTTAAGACGGAGGACCGAAGCATGAAGGAATCGAATCAAGGCCGCCGCGCGTCTATCTGATTTTGGTCGTATTCGGCTCAGCCTTCGCCGGGTGGCGTGACCACCACCACGCGCTCGACACCGCGCTTGGAGAATTCCTCCCAGTAGCGCTTTTCCCAAGCGACGGTGCGGGCGCGGCGGTCTTCCTCGCTGAGTTTTTCCCATTCCTTGAAACCGATGGCCCGCGCGAGGTCGCGGTCGGCGAGCCGCACCGCCAGCTCGTCCCAGAAGCTCTCGTTGCGGAACTCCTCGTAGCACTCGTGATAGAACAGGTTTTCCTCCCGCTCCGCCTTCACCCGGAAACGCTGGGTTTCCTCGTCGAACTCGATCCAGTCGCCCAGCCCGGAGTGGCCGGCTTTTTCGAGGATCTTGCTTTCCAGATTCTCAAATGCGGAAACCTGGTCGTTGGCGGTTTCCTTCTGGTTCCATGAGGCAACGTTGGCCGCGAGGCTGACCATTTCCACCAGCGTGGCGAGTTCTTGATCTGAGAGGCGCAAATGCATTCGTCCGGGGAACAAACCACCGCCGCGCGGCGCCCGCAAGCTTGCATCACTCGGGGCTTGATCTTCGCGAAATCTCCCGGCAGCTTCCCGCCCTGCCCCAGCACGAGTAGCTCAGCGGTAGAGCGGTCCGCTTACACCGGATTGGTCGGCGGTTCGATCCCGTCCTCGTGTACCACTTTTTTCAGAACCGCCAGACGTCGAGCGTCTCGCCCTTGCGGCAAATTCCCGGGGATTCCTCGATCACGCCGCGGCTCAGCCAGCCAGCGCTCCACTCCACCCAATGCGCGCGCCCCGGTGAGGTGAACGAGCCGGTATTGATCACGCGGCGGCCGTTTTCCCGCCAGCTGCCGACGCGGTGGAAATGGCCAATGACGAGCACTTCCGCTTGCGGGAAATAGCTCTCGCAGAATTTCGCGCCCATCGGCCCCTGGGTCATCCAGGCTGCGATCATTTTGACCGCGCGCCTCGGCGGCAGGATCGCGTCCCAGGCCCGTTGGAGAAATCTCCGACCGGTTGGATACTCGACCGAGCAAAGCTCGCGGGCGATTTTGCGCGCCACCCGCAGGCGCTCTTCCACATCCATGTCCGCGCGAGGATGCTCGTCCCAGAGTTCCATCACCCGCTGGCCGCTAACGAGGATCTCGCGCTTCCACGGCGAGCCGTCGAACAACAAGGCGTCGCCGTGGGTGACGATGATCCGTCCGCCCGCCAGCTCTATCCATCCCGGACCCGACCAGCCGGGATCGTGATTCCCAGATAGAAAAACGGCTTCGGCACCTTCCTCGCGGCAGAGATTTTTCAGCTCGTTGAGCATCGCGGTCGAGCGGTCGAGAAACGGCCGCGCGAGTTCCTGCCAGGTGTCGCCGTTGAAAATGACCGTGCCGGCTCCGGCGATCAGGGGCCGGAGCGCAGCGACCTGCTCGATCCGGCAGATTTTATGGCCGAGATGGAGGTCGGACAACACCCGCACCGGTTCATTCACTGGCGACCCGGCGCTGGCGCACCGCCTCGAACAAACAGACGCCGGTGGCCACCGAGACGTTGAGGCACTCGACTTTTCCGGCCATCGGGATGGAGGCGAGGAAATCGCAGTTTTCCTCGGTCAGGCGGCGCATGCCTTTTTCCTCGGCCCCGAGGACGAGCGCGAGCGGGCCTTTGAGATCGAGCTCGTAAATCGACTTGGATTTCGCGTGATCCGAGGTGCCGACGAGCCACAAACCGGCGGCCTTGAGCTTCTCCATCGTCCGGGCGAGGTTGGTCACCTGGGCGAACGGCACGTGATCCGCCGCGCCCACCGAGACGCGGCGCACGGTCTCGGTGATGCCGACGGCCTTGTCCTTGGGCGCGACCACCACATGCACGCCCGCTGCATCCGCAGTGCGGAGGATGGCTCCCAGATTGTGAGGGTCCTGCACGCAGTCGAGGATCAAAACGAACGGCACCGCCTGCTGCGCGACGATGGCCAACACGTCGTCCTCATCCAGCGAGGGAACGATGGTTTCCACCGTCTGGACGTGGCGATTTTCGCGGGCCTGTTTGTTTTGCGCGCCGTGCGGTGGGGAAAAACGGGGTTTCATGCGCGAAATTTTGATCAAGCGAAACGGCGGAGTCCAGCGCGATGGTGGAGAATCAGGATCAGGGAACGACGAACACTTCCACGCGCGCGAAAATTTTTCCGGTGCCGGTCGGCAGGACGTATTTCACGAAACCCGGAGTCCCGAGGTCCACGTCTGCGGTGACGTCCGTCCAAGCCGACAAATCCGGCGAGATCCAGACCTTGTAAGTGGCGCCGGGCGTGGCCGCCGGATGCGGATAGGAAACGACTCCGTCCACGGGCTGCGGATTCGGAGTGAACGTGGAACCCGCCGCGCCGAAGAAGTATTCCACGCCATTCGCCACGCCGTCGCCGTCGTGATCCTGCCCCGCGCCTTGGTCGGGGGCGTTGGCGACGAGCCAGGAAGCGAAGGTGTTTTCCGTGACGGCTAGGGTAAAAGTGGTGGCGGCGAACGGGACATCCGGAGCGGTGCCGTCGGCGCTTTGGTCGCCGTCGGCATCTTCCGTCTGCCAGTTGCCGGTATCGTCGAGCAGCGTGTGGTAAGCCGCGAAACTTGCCTGATTCGAGCGGGATCCATTGTAAGCGGCGACATCCTCGTCATCCGGGAGACGGATCATGTGCGCGGGACTCAAGCCGGTGCCCGTCGTCAAGTCAGCGGAATGGGTGGCGATCACGGCGAGGAAACCCGAGGGGGCCAGGGCGGCCTCTTGATAGGCGTAAACTGTTTCATCTTCTACGCCCAAATTAAAGCTTCCGGATCGGGAAACGGCTCCCACGCTCGCCGCCGGAGTTGGAGTCGCCAGACTACCCAGCATGACCACCGTCCCCAGAGCCACGCCACCTGCGGGCGCGGTCCAAGTGATGATTCCTTCGTTCGAATCCATGAACGCTCCGCCAGCCCCCACGGGCGAGCCGTTCCACTCGTTGTCAGTGAAACGGATCACCTCGTTTTCCGCAATCGGAGCCAGCGCGACGAAGGCGAGGTCGTCATTACCATCCGCGTTGAAGCCGACAAAGGCGATCGCGCCGGGACTCAGGGGGATGACCGGACTGGCGATCCATGTGAGCGTGACGTCGTCGATGGCCAAGCCGTGATCAAAGCCGGCGTGATCCGGATCTTTCCAACGGATCATCAGATAGTTGCCCGCCGGGACGACGATGTTGGGATTGATCGAAATCGCGGTGCGGTGGGCCGGATTGTTTCCGTCGAGCGCCCCCGCGCCGACGGTGTTGACCGGGCTGCTGAAATCTCCAGGCGAGATAGGAGTCCAGCCGGTAATGCTGGCTTCCGGGTTCAGGGAGGTGATCGGCGAAGGGCTGGTTTTATACCAGAGCGTGACCACTTGGGCCTCGGTCACGCCGCTCTTCCGCCATTGCTCGCCGGTGTATGCCAGGGAATTGAGGGTCGTGGCCTCGCCGGAGGTGTTCTGAAGCTGGACGCCGTGGGCGAAGTTTCCCGCCGTGGTATTTTCCGAGCCCAAGGAGCCGAGTGCCCGCTCAGTCGTGCTTGCCGTGCCGTATGAATAAAGCGCTCCGCCGGGGCTGGTGCCCGCGTTCGCCTCGATGGTGGTTCCGGAGCCCGTGCGTTGGGAATACCAACCCGGAAGGGTCGAGTCATCGGCCCAGGTGGCGGAACCGCTGGCAGGCAGCATGGCGAAGTCCTGCGAGTAGGACCCCGCGCCGGTGATCGCGACGGGGGCGGCTTGGAGCGAGGAGCTTCCAACAGCGAGCAAAACGGCGAGCCATGCCCGCGCATGCCGGGTAGGTCGGGAAATGAGGATGGCGGGAACGGAGTGGTGGTGTGGCTTCATGGTGGTTAGGGGGCGTGCTGGCTGGAATGAAACGATCGAAATCGAAAATCCATCCATTGCCTCAGCTATCCGATTTCGCCGATTGGTGCGAGAGGTTTTGGCAACGGAGCCATTTTCAACTTGCGCCTCCTGAATTTTCAGTATTTAATGAAAACGTGAACGACGAAACCGAAAAACTCAAACAAGCCCGCGACGAGTTCGTGGCCCAGTGGGGCGCGCTCGGCTCGCAGTGGGGGATCAACCGGACGATGGCGCAGATCCACGCGCTGCTGATGACCGCACCGGAGCCGCTGACGACGGACGAGGTGATGGAGGAGCTGGAAATCAGCCGCGGCAACGCCCACTCGAACCTCAAGGAATTGGTCGCCTGGGGGCTGCTCCGCTCGGTGGTGAAAAAGGGCGAGCGGCGCGACTTTTTCGAGGCGGAGAAGGACGTTTGGCAGATTTTCACCATCGTCGCCCGCGAGCGGAAACGCCGCGAGATCGAACCGGCGCTGGCGATTCTCCAGAGGTGCGCCGAGGTGAGCGAGGGCATCGACACGCCGGAGGGAAAAGTCTTCCATGACCAGATGCGGGCACTCGAGGATTTCGTCGGGTTCGCCTCGAAAATGTCGGACCGGATCTCCTCGATGAAGCACGGCTTTGCCCTCCAACTCGCTACCAAGCTGCTCGGCTGAGTTAAAAAATTTGGCCTCGTTTTTCAGATTTTTCTGAAAACCCGGAACGTACAAAAACAAAAAACAATAAGGAAGTTCTAATGAACCCTGTCATCGTCATTTTCGGAGCCAATGGATTTCTTGGCCGTTACCTAACCCGTCACTGCGCCCGCAATGGCAAGGAGGTCGTCGCCATCGGCCGCAGCCGCGAGGGTTGGAGCGGTGACGGAATGTTTCTCGAATGGGATGGCAAGAATATCGGTCCTTGGGCGCTGGCGCTTGAGGGCGCGGAGGCCGTCATCAATCTGGCCGGTCGCAGCGTCAACTGCCGCTACACCGCGAAAAACCGCCGGGAAATCATCGACTCGCGAGTGGATGCCACGCACGTCATCGGCGAGGCAATCTGCGGCTGCAAGACGCCGCCGAAAACCTGGCTCAACGCGAGCACCGCGACATGGTATCGCCACGCGGAGGACCAGCCGCAGAACGACTGGCTCGGCGAGCCGGGCGAAGGATTTTCCTGCGAGGTGGCGCAGGCGTGGGAAGACGCGTTTTTCGGCGCCGACGTGCCGGCCTCAACGCGCAAGCTCGCATTGCGGATCGGCATGGTGCTGGCGAACGAGCAGGCGACGGTTTACGACGTGCTGAGAAAACTAACCGCCCGCGGCCTTGGCGGGCCGATGGGCTCCGGCAACCAACGGATCAGCTGGATCCATATGGAGGATTTCCTGAGAGCCGTGGAATTCGCCATCAACGATCCGTTTCTCGACGGCACGATCAACCTCACCGCGCCGGAATTTCCGACCAATCGCGAATGGATGCGCACTTTCCGCGAAGCGATGGGCATGCCGATCGGACTGCCGGCGGCGGAGTGGATGTTGAAAGTCGGCGCGCGTTTCATGGATACGGAAACGGAGTTGGTCACGAAAAGCCGCTGGGCGGATTCCGTCCGGCTACGCGACGCCGGGTTCCGCTGGCGCTGGGGGCGCGCGGTGGACGCCGTGGCGGACCTGCACGGGCGGCGCGGCTTGGAAGGATTCTTCAAAACGGCGTCCAAGCGCAGTACCGGCGCGCGCGCTTGGCTGCCGGCGACGACTCGTTAGGCAAGGAGCTCCTTCACCACGTTTCCATGCACGTCGGTCAGGCGGAAGCGCCGGCCCTGGTGCGTGGAGGTGAGCATGGTGTGGTCGATTCCTAACAAATGAAGCATGGTCGCCTGCAAATCATGGACGTGGACGGCTCCGGGTTCATAGTGGTGCTTGTCCGGTGAGATGGGATTTCCGTCGGCACCGACGATGTTGTAGCCGTATGCGTCGGTCTGGCCGTAGGTGATGCCGGGTTTCACGCCGCCGCCGGCCATCCAGATGGTGAAACAGCGCGGATGGTGGTCGCGGCCGTAGTTGTCCTTCGTCAGCACGCCCTGCGAGTAGGCGGTGCGGCCGAACTCACCGCCCCAGACGACGAGCGTGTCTTCCAACAGCCCGCGTTGTTTGAGGTCTCGGACGAGGGCGGCGGAGGCCTGGTCGGTTTCCTTGCACTGGCCGCGGATGGACGAAGGCAGGTTGCCGTGCTGGTCCCAGCCCTGGTGATAGAGCTGGATGAAACGCACGCCGCGCTCGGCGAGGCGGCGGGCGAGCAGGCAGTTCGCGGCGAAGGTTCCGGGTTTCTTGCTGTCTTCGCCGTAGAGGGCGAAGGTGCTTTCCGGTTCGCTGCTGAGATCGGTGATGTCCGGCACGCTGGTCTGCATGCGGAACGCCATTTCATACTGGGCGATGCGGGATTCGATTTCCGGATCGAGCTCCTTTTCAAACTGGATGCGGTTGAGCTCGTTCATCTGATCGAGCATCGCGCGGCGGCCGGACTGGCAGATGCCATCCGGATTGCTGAGATAGAGAACGGGATTCTTGCCGGGGCGGAACTGCACGCCTTGGTATTTCGAGTCGAGAAAACCGGAGCCCCACAGCCGGGAATAGAGCGGTTGGTCGCCTTGGCCGGCGGAGACAAGGACGATGAAGGACGGCAGGTTCGCGTTTGCCGAGCCGAGACCGTAGGAAAGCCACGAGCCGAGCGACGGGCGGCCCGCGAGTTCCGAGCCGGTCTGGAAAAAAGTGATCGCCGGATCGTGGTTGATCGCCTCGGTGAACATCGATTTCACGATGCAAAGCTCGTCCGCGATGCCGGCGGTGTGCGGCAGGAGTTCGGAAAACGTCGCGCCACTCTGGCCGTATTGCTGGAACTTGAACTGCGAGCCGGCGAGGGGAATCGACGACTGCTGCGCGGACATGCCCGTGAGCCGCTGGCCACCGCGGACGAAGTCGGGGAGCGGCTGGCCGTTTTTCTCGCGGAGGAGCGGCTTGTCGTCGAAGAGATCGAGCTGCGAGGGCCCGCCGGATTGGAACAGATAGATGACGCGTTTCGCCTTGGGCGCGAAGTTGGGAAACGAGACGGGCGTTTCCGCGGACGATCCGTAGGCGCGGCCGCCCAGCATCGACGACAGCGCGAGCCCGCCGATGCCTGCGGCGGCTTGTTTGAAAAAGTGGCGGCGGGTGACGCCGAGCGGATCAAAGGACGGGTTCATGAGTTTTAACGATTCCAGATCACGGCATCGAGGTTGAGGATGGTTTGGCAGAGGACGGTGTTCGCTGCGAGGATGGCGGGATTGATGGCGGCGTCGGTTGTTTTCTCGCCGATTTTGAGAAAGGCTTTCGCGGAATCGGGTTTCGCTTTGAAAACGTCGAGCTGTTGGGTGAGCAGCTGGCTCAGGAGATCGAGCTCGCGCGAATCCGGCTGGCGTCCGGCGAGGCGGAGGAACGCGGCGGTGATGCGGGCGTTCGTGTCATCGGGGTGGTCGCGGAGAACCACTTCGGCGAGCGCGCGGGACGGCTCGATGAACTGGGGGTCGTTTAACAGGACAAGCGCCTGCAGCGGCGTGTTCGTTGACGTGCGTTTCACCGAGCAGGTCTCGCGGCCGGCGGCATCGAAGAGCAGCGCGTTCGGCAGCGGCGCGGTGCGCTTCCAAACCGAGTAGATCGAGCGGCGGCGGAGGTCGTCGCCCTTCGATTGCTGATAGGAGGGCGACATCGAGTTCGATTCGCGCCAGAGGTCCGGCCCCGGTTGATAGGGCGAGACGGGAGGTCCGCCGGTTTTTGAAACGAGCTGACCGGACGCGGCGAGCGCGAGATCGCGGACCGGCTCCGCGGCGAGGCGGCGGGCGGGGCCGCGGGCTAATAAGATGTTCGCCGGATCCTTTTCGCGAAGCCCCGGGCGCAGGCGCGAGTCCTGCCGATAGGTGGCGGAGAGGACGATCTGGCGGCAAAGGCGTTTCACGTCCCAGCCGTGCGAAACGAAATCGCGGGCGAGCCAGTCGAGCAGTTCCGGATGGCTCGGCGCGGTGCCTTGGAAGCCGAAATTGTCAGATGTCGGGACCAGTCCGGTGCCGAAAAAGTGCTGCCAGATGCGGTTGACGAAAACCCTGGACGTCAGCGGATGATCGGGCTGCGTCAGCCATTTGGCGAGGCCGAGCCGGTCGCGCGGGGCGGCGGCGGGGAAGGGCGGCAGGATCTGTGAGAAAGTGTTGCGGGTGACTTCGTTTTCCGGCGTGTGCGGCGTGCTGTAAACTCCGCGCGGCAGAATCCAAGTCGGGCGGGGCACCGGCGTTTCATCCATCACGGCGACGGTCCGCACCTTGCTCTCGATGTCGACGAGAGCCTGCCGCGCTGCCTGAAGTTTTTGCCGCGCCTCCCGGACTTGTGGAGGAACGACGGCGAGCTCGGTTTTTCCCGGCTGTTGGAGTTTCGCGATTTCCAACGGAGCGAGCGCGCCATTAAAGACGCTGAGCGAATCGATTTCTCCGCCACGGAAACCGCGGTCGCGGAAGCGTTCGCCGAGGGTGAAATTGCCATTGCCGTAGGTGCGGTCGATCACCGACTGGCGGAGGCGGTCGGTGGTGATTTCCGTGGGAACCGGTTTTCCATCCACATAAACCGCCAGTCCGGCCGCGCGCCCGGAGCCGTCCCAAGTGATGGAAACGCGGTGCCACTGGTCTTTCCCGACGATCGGCGCGGTGATCACGCCCACCGCGGCTCCCGGCCAATCGCGGGCGATGCGGACCTCGATCCGGCCGCTGGCGAGCGTGCAATCGTAGCCATTGTAGCCCGCATCCGTGCCGAAAGTGCGCTGCCAGAGGACGACCGGTTCGGGATTGGCCACGGTGTCGCGGAGCACGAGATCCACCGTCCACGGCTGCGGCCAGTCTTCGGTGAGCAGGCCGGGGATGGAAATCCCCTGATCGCCGTCGAGCACCACGGCGCGGCCACCTGGAGCGGTGGTGGTTTTCAGGCCGCCAATCTTCGCTTCCTTCGCCGGGCCATCGACGCGGTTCGGGGAAACGTCCGGTTTTTTCGATGGCTCGAAATCGAACAAGGCCACGCGGTCCGCCGGGCCGATCGTTTGCGGGAGCGCCGCCTGGGCGGCTGCAACCGCTTTTTCGGCGGCGCGGATCTGCGTTTTCTGGTCCGGCGCGGGGAGCATGAGCGCTGGGCCAGGCGTGATTTTCTGGTCCGAATAAACTCCGCGCTCGGGGATGGAATTGAAAAAGCTGCCGATCGAATAATAATCCCGCGCGCTGATCGGGTCGTATTTGTGATCGTGGCAGCGGCTACATTCCAAGGTCAGCGCCAGGAACGTGGTGCCAAAGGTATGGACGCGGTCCGAAACTCCCTCCACGCGGTATTCTTCATGGATCGATCCGCCTTCTTGGGTCATGCGGTTCAGGCGGTTGAAGGCGGTGGCGAGAATTTGATCGCGGGTGGCATCCGGCAGCAGATCGCCGGCGAGCTGCCAGGTGGCGAACTGGTCGTATGGCAGATTCTCGTTGAACGCGCGGATCACCCAGTCACGCCACGGCCACTGGCCGCTGAGCAGGTCCGACTGATAGCCGTAGGAATCCGCATAACGTGCGGCGTCCAGCCATTCGAGCGCCATCGTCTCGCCGAAGTGCGGCGAGGCGAGCAGGCGGTCCACGGCGGTTTCGAACTTGCTGGTTTCGAAGGAGGAAATTTCCTCGGGTGTCGGCGGCAGTCCGGTGAGGTCGAAACTGACGCGGCGGAGCAACCGCAGCGGGGCGGCCTCCCGCGACGGCGCGAGTTTTTCCTGTGCCAGACGGGCGATTACGAAATGATCGATCTCGTTTCGAGCCGACATCCCGGCGGGGATTTCCGGCACCGCGACCGAAGCGGGCAGGGGAGTGAAGGCCCAGTGCTTCTCATACTTCGCACCCTGCATGATCCACTTTTCCAACAGCTCCGCCTCCTCCTTGCCGAGGGTGAGGTGGGATTCCGGCGGTGGCATGATTTCCTCCGGGTCCGTCAGACGGATGCGCCGGATCATCTCGGAGGCTGCCGGATCGCCGGGAACGATGGCGCGCGCCTTGGATTCCTCGATCACCGCGGTGGCACCCTCGTAGGTGTCGAGCCTCAAGCCGGCTTCGCGTTTTGAGCCGTCCGGACCGTGGCAGTAGTAACATTTGTTCGATAGGATCGGCCGGATCTCGCGGGAAAATGAAATGTCGCCCGCCCGCACGCCAGCCGCCAGAAGCGAGAAAACGGTGAGAGTCGCGAATTTCATGAATTAAATTTCACCGGTGCCGGATCACATTACGACTGGCGTCTTTCGACTCTTTCAAAACCGAGCACTGTCGGCCGCGATACGGTGAAGTTCATGAAATCACGGATTCCCGAATCAATTATATACGGGTAAGCGTTTCGTAACCCTCTGATTGTAAATGGCATTACCCTGCAAATTGGCTTGCTAGGGTTTTTTCGGTTTGCCCCGGCCGGGAATGTCGCCTATGTCTCGCGGACTTTTGATAAGCCCGAGCGAATGCTCATTCCCTTCTCCACAGCATGATTTATCGATCCTTTTCCCTTCTCTCGCTCGCGGTTGCCGCGGCGTTTCTTACCAGCTGCGGCAGCTCGGGCCCTAACATTCTCTCGAAATCCTCGATTGGTTCCGGCTCCGGGATTTACGCGAAAAACGAAAGTTTCGCGCTGCCCCCCGCCTCCTCGGTCGTCATGGCCTCCGCCGCCGGCAAGCCTCGCGACAAGCACTCGATGCCGGTTTACGCATTCCGTGACCGCAACCGGATCGTCCGCACCACCGCCTACACCTGCAGCGAATCCGACCACTTGATCTACGGCAACAAGAACGCCACCGGCACCGTTCTCCGCTACAATGACCGGGTCCGCAGCGCCGCCGCCGACTGGTCCTTTTACCCGGTGGGAACCACCTTCCGCATCAAGGGCCTGCCTTATCTCTACGTGGTTGATGACTACGGCTCGGCGCTTCTCGGCACCGGCACCGTCGATATCTACAAGCCAAGCAAGGAAATCATGGGCCAATGGGGTCGCCGGAATGTCGAGCTCACCGTCGTCCAATGGGGCTCATTCACCCGCAGTGCCGAGCTGCTCAGCAAGCGCACCAGCTACGATCATTGCCGCAAGATGCTGGCAAACATCGTCCGCCAGCGCCCGGACCTCGGGCGCGTCGCCAAGCTGTAATTCCCGCAAATTTTCCACGAGGCCCGGTCGTCCATTCGACCGGGCCTTTTGTTTTATCACTGGATCGGCGCGAACAAGCGCGCCGCCCGACACGCCGCGCGGAATAAAAACGGCTTGCCGGTGAAGTCGCCCACCTTCGCTTCCTGTGAGTGGATGAAGTCGGAAACCAACATCGCTTCTACCTCGCCGACAAATTTCGAGTCCGCTGAAAACGCCGTGATTTCGAAATTCAGCCGGAACGAGCGGTTGTCCAAATTGGCCGTGCCCACCGCCGCCAGCCGGTCATCGATCAGCATCACCTTCTGATGGAGAAATCCCCTATGATAGCGGAACAATTTCACGCCGAAAGGAATCGACTGCTCGTAGTAGGAAAACGCCGACAGCCAGACCAGCGTGTGGTCCGCCCGCTCCGGAATGAGAATCCGCACGTCCACGCCGCGGATCGCGGCGGCTTGCAGGGCGGTGAGCACACCCTCGTCGGGGACGAAATACGGCGAGGCGATCCACAGCCGTTTCCGCGCGGAATTCGCCGCTTCCGCCACCACTAGCTGCCAGGAATCCGCAGGGTCGGCCGGGCCGGTGGGAATGACCGCCGCCACTTGGTCCGCCGCCTCCGGCCGGGTGTCCCAGTGCAGCTCGGGCACTTGGTTGGACGCCCAGAACCAGTCTTCCAAAAACACCAGCTGCACCGCCTGCACCACCGGCCCCTGCATCTTCAAATGCGTGTCCCGCCACTCGCCGAACTTCCGGTCGCGGCCCATGTATTCGTCGCCCACGTTCAAGCCGCCGATGAACGCCGTCTTGCCGTCGCTCACCACGATCTTCCGGTGGTTCCTGAAATTCACCTGAAACCGCGACCACCAATACCGGTTGATTCCGAACGAGCGGCACTCGATTCCCGCCGCTTTCATCTGCTTCAAATACCGCCGCGGCAACTTGTGCGAACCGATCTCGTCGAACAGGAAATAGACCTTCACTCCCGCCCTCGCCCGCTCGATGAGCGCCTCTTGAAAACGGGTGCCGAGCGTGTCGTTTTTCACGATGAAAAAATTCACGCACAGGTAATTTTCTGCCGCCGCGATCACTTCGAAAATCCGACCGAAGGTTTTCTCGCCATCGATCAACAGCTCCAGCTCGTTGCCGCAGGTGAATGGCAAGCCGCCCAAAAACCGCGCCGCCCGCTCAAAGGCGTCGTCGTCCGGGATGTCCACCTCGTATCGGCCCAGACTCTCCCGCATCGTCGCCGCCAGCCGTCCCAGCCGGCTGTCCCTTTCCCGCCGCCCGCCGACCTCCCGAGCAAACCGCGTCCGCCCGAGCAGCCAGTAGAGCGGAATGGCAAGAAACGGCACCGTCAGCAGGGAAACCACCCACGCGATGGTCCCCTGCGACGTCCTCACATGCATCAGCGCATGAAGCACATGCAGGATTCCCACCACGTAAAAAGTCAGCAGCGCCGCCAGTCCCAGCCACGTGTTGAACTCGAAATCCGGAAAAAACATCGCCGCAGGCTAACCGCCCAATTCGTCGCTCACAAGCCCTCAACTGCGGCCACTCTGGAGGGGAGCACACGCGCCCTCGCGTGTTGTTTCCGGCGCCCTCGCCGGAAACAGGCTGGTGCGACCAAGCGACTACCGACTTGCAAACCGTGCTCCCGGAGTCAGCCACCATGCCGCGAGGTCGCGTGTGCTCCTCAACCGCGCGGCGTCAGCCGGTGGAAATGCCAGCGGATTTCCTCCTCGTAGCTTCTGAGGGACGGATAGAAAGTCGTCGTGTCGGACCGCCTCAAGCCCGCGCCGACTCGTTCCGCTGGCCGCAACTCCTGCAAATCCATCATCGCGCCCAGCAGCAACGCCGTGTCCCGCAGGCGCAGCGGGCGGCCTTGGAAAAACACCGTGCTTTCCGCGGAGACGGATGCTCGCAGCCGGTTGGATGCGGACCAAAAAAAGAAATCGAGGCGGAACTCGGGGACCTTCTCAAAAGTGGTCTCACGATGAGTCACAAATTCAGGATAGGTTCCTTCCGGCGATCGTTTCGTTTCCAAGCTCACGAATTTCTCCACTTTCATTTTCTCCCGCGTCAAAAACCCACCCGCCACAAAGACCAAGTCGTCCAAAGTCCGCGTCTGCTCCCGTCCCATCGTGTCCGTGAAGAGCAGAGACTCTCTCTTGAGCTCAATCCGCTGGATCGTGAACGCCTCGTGCAAGACCGGCAGCTCGTCGTCCGCCACCATGTCTGTTGGAAATCCGCGGCGTTTCAGCTCCGCTTGAAATGCCTTCGCCTCCTCAAACGGCAGGTTGGAAACCACGATGCCGAAGAGATCGCGCTGGAGGTGGGCGCAATCGGCTCGGGCCACGGATGGAGCTACGACGGACGCTTCTTCCAGTGATTCCCGGTCGATGGTTTGATCCAAGGACACTTGTAACAGGCTATAAGTGGACATGAAACTCGGAGAAATAAGGGGCGTGGACGTCTCGTCCATGCGCTGGGACGAGACGTCCCAGCCCCTTGGGATTCATCGCTTCCGGATGAGCATGAACTCATTGCCGTCCGTGTCGAAACACATCGCGAGATGCGGCGCCTCGCCGTCTTCCTCCTGCGGTTCGCGGACCAATCCGCCGCCGTGCG
The DNA here is from genome assembly GCA_945879075.1 of Akkermansia muciniphila. Lineage (GTDB taxonomy): Bacteria > Verrucomicrobiota > Verrucomicrobiia > Verrucomicrobiales > Akkermansiaceae > Luteolibacter > Luteolibacter muciniphilus_C. The sequence goes on from CAMCUY010000019.1 coordinate 21,543, forward strand.
CCACCACCTCGGTGGCTCCGGCGACGACGTCCGTGACTTGGATGCTGATGCCGGTCCAAGTGCGTTTCCCCTCACCGCCGCCGTGGATGCCGATGACGGCGCCGGCGAGTTCCAGCTCGGAAATGTGGCTGTTGGCGCGGATGACCACCGCGCCGAAAACTTCCTGATAGAACCGGGACGCCCGCGCCAAGTCCGCTGCCCAGATGACATACTTGACGCGTTCGACGAGCATTTTTCAGTAGCTGAAGATTTCGCCGTCCTGGAAGAAGCGCTTCAGTTCGGCCTGGGCGGCTTCGACCGAGTCGGAAGCGTGGCAGACGTTGCGCATCTTCGCCTCGGAGTCCTTGTGGCCAAAGTCGCCGCGGATGGTTCCTGCGGCGGCGACCATCGAGTCGGTCGGTCCGAGGAGGTCGCGGACGCGGGCGATGACGTTTTCGCCTTCCAGCGCGATGGCGATGACCGGAGTCTCCTGCATGAAGCCGCGGACGGATGGAAAGAACGGCTTGTCGGCGATGTGCGAGTAGTGCTCGGCGAGGATTTCGTCGCTGAGGCGCATCATCTTGACGCCGCGGATCTTGAAGCCTTCCGCTTCGAAACGGGCGAGAACCTGGCCGGTGATGTTATTGGAAACCGCGTCAGGCTTGAAAAGGATGAGAGTCGTTTCTGGAGTCATGGGAGAGGGGGTTAGTCCCGCAGCCAGTTTTGTGCAAGCCTTTTGGCGCGGCAGATTCCCTCGGAATTCTTAACGGTCAAGCGCGTCCGCCCGCTGCCGCAGGGCGCGGGCGGCGTTGACGTTGCGGCTCTCGGTTTCCCATAGCAGCGCGAGGCGGCGGAGCGCCGCGGCGGTTTCCTTTTTCGCCTCGGGCGGAAATGATTTGATGGCGGCCCGCAATCGTTCCTCGGCGGCTTTGCTCTGGCCTTGCGCGATCAAAGCTTCGGCGGATTCGATGAGAAACGCGGGCTCGGGCTTTCTATCGGCGGATCGAAGCGCTTCGGCCTCGCGGAACAGCCGCGCGGCGAGATCGCGGGTGGCCGGATCGCGGCAGGTGGCGATGGCGAGCTGGTTCGCCAGCTCGAAATTCTGCGGATGATCGAAGACGGCCTTCTCCAGCAGAATTCGCGCTTGCCGCGGGTCATCGGCGGCGAGCCATTCGTCCGCGAGCTTGATGAAATCGGCCGGGGAGCCGCCGCGGATTTTCAGCAACTCGCCGGCATGAAAGCGGGCGGGGCCGGGCGGGTCGCGGAGCCGATAGAATTTCGCCAGCGACTGATGGGCGAGCGCCTGGCGGGGATAGATCGCGAGCACTTGCTGGAGCGTGGCCTCGCCTTCGGCGTCGCGCTTGGCGGTGAAATGGAGAATCCCCAGGCGTGTCCGCAAATCCAGCGACGAGGGCGCGGCTTCGATGTGGCGCTTGAGAATGTCGATGGCTTGGTCGGGCCGCTCCGTGTCGCGGAAATACTCGGACGCCGCGCGGGCCAGTCCGGGATTTTCCGGATGAGACTCGACGGCACTGAGAAAACGCCGGTCCAGTTTTTCGCGGGCCGCAGCGTCCGCAGAATCAAACAGGCTGCGCGAGAGCGTCGCGTAGAGGAGCACCGACGCCGGATCGTCCGGCGCGAGTTGATCGAGCCGCCTCGATTTGTCGCCTGCGGATGGCGCGCGCTGGAACAAGCGGCGGATGATCTCGGGATGGCCGGGATTTTTCTGCAGCGCGGCTTCGAGTGTCTCGTCCGCGAGCTTCAGCGCCAGCGCGTCGCCGCCGCCCTGTTGTTCGAGGAAATCGGCGCAGGCGAGTTGGATTTCGAGATCGTCCGGCCGCGCGGCGGCGAGGTCTCGATAGAGTTTAACGGCGGCCGGGCGGGCGCCCTTGGCCAGCCGGGCGCGGACCGCGCGCCGTACGAGTGGCAGCGCGAGCGGATCGGCCTTGCGGGCGTTTTCAAAGCGAAGCGTGGCTTCCGCCGCATCGTCGCGGGACTCGGCCAGCACGCCGAGCGCGAAGTCCGTCCGCGGATTTCCCGCCTCGGCGAGCGAGGCCGCGAACAGCAGGAAAATGCCCGGATTGCGAATCACGCGGACAAGCGGTAGCATGCCGGGCGGCTCCGGTCGAAAGATTGTTACGCCGGCGGATTGCTTTCATCTCAGGCCGCGCGTTGACAGTCGGCAGCCAAATGCCTACGTAAACGACATGGTTTGTTGTCGCGGTTTTCTTGCCCTCGGGGCGGCGTTTCTTTCGCTTGGCTGTGCAGGTATTCAAAAGAGCCCGCCTTGGCACGCGGCGGTGGACCGCCAGGCGGAGCAGCTCGGTTACCGCAACTGGATCGTCATCGCGGAAGCCTCGTTTCCGGCGCAAAACCGGCCCGGAATCCGTCAGGTGACCGCTTCCGTCGAGGTCCCGGAAGCCCTCGACTATGTGCTCAATGCGCTCGAACAAACAGAAAACGTCAGGTCGCACATCTACCTGCCGCGGGAGTTGCGCTCGGTGGAAAACGACTTCGCCCCCGGAATCGACGAGCTGCGCAAGCGCCTCAAGGATTCCCTCCACGGCCATGAAGCGGCCGAGCTCGAACAACAATCGCTGCTCACCCTGCTCGAGGACGCGAACCGCAGCTTCGACGTGCTGGTAATCCGCACGACCACCGCACTGCCTTACTCGTCGGTTTTCCTCGAACTCCAGCCCGGATACTGGGACGTCGATTCGGAAACCCGGCTGCGCGAAAAAATGGAACGCGAGCGGATGCAAAAAATCGTGCGGCCGCGCTGAGATCATGCATTCTCCCCGCGTGAGCCGCAAAGACGAAGAAATCCGCCAAGAACGCGAAGCAGCCTGGGTCGGTGACGCCGTCCTCGCGCTTTTTGCCCGCCAATTCGTCCTGCGCGAGCGCAACGCCATGGACGGCGAGTGGTTCACCCGCCTGACTTCCAACGATTTCCTCAGCGCCTTCGGCAACCCGACGCGGGTCGAGGCGTCGATCGGCAAGCTCTATCTGGAAGGCGGCCTCGCCGCAGCCAACGCGTGGATGGACGCCGAGCTGATCCCGTTGTTCCGCAAGCAAATCGCCAAGCGCGGTTAGACCGTCTTACCCCGCCTTGTAGAGCTCGGCGAAGACGATCATCCCGCTCGCCGTCTGCAAGGTGCTGACCACGACGACATCCGCCGTGGAACCGATCTTGGACACCGCGTGGTTGGCCACGATCATGGTGCCATCCGGCAGATAACCGACCGCCTGGTGCTCTTCCTTGCCGGTGCGGACCAGCGCGATGCGGATTCTCTCGCCCACCGCCACGACGGGTTTCAGCGCGTCGTCGAGGTCGTGGATGTTGAGCACGTCCAGTCCTTGGATCTTGGCCACCTTCGCCAGGTTTTCATCCAGGGTCATCAGCCGCGCCCCTAACAATCGAGTCGTCTCGATCAGGCGGGAATTCACCGGCTCCGGCTCGGCGGGCGTCAGGCTGTCGTGAATCGAGATCTGGATGTCAGAGGCGTTTAGCATCTGCTCGAGACTGTTCAAGCCGCGCTGCGCGCGTTGGCGGTCGGCGCTTGAACCGACATCCGCCATGGTCTGCAGCTCATCGAGCACGAAGCGCGGAACGATCAGCCGCCCGTGGAGGAAGCCCGAGCGGAGGATTCCCAGCGCCCGGCCGTCCATCACCGTCTCCGCATCGAGCACCACCGGCTGCCCGGAAGAAGCGTCCTGGCGGAAGCGCACATAAGGGATGATGAAGGCGAACTCGTCGCGGTTGCTCCGCAGCGCCAGCACCGCCCCGAGGAAGCCGAGGCTCGCGAACAAGGTGACATCGATGGCCAGACGTAGCGCGTTCACCAACACGTCGAGCTGGACGGCGGAGACGCCCTTTTCGTCCTGAAGCTTGTCGCGAAACGCCAGCTCCAGCAAATTTGAAATTTCCACCCGCGTCAGCAGCCACGCGCAGAACAAGCCGACTCCGAGCCCGAAGCTGGCGGTGGAAAACCCGCGCAAGGTGAAGCCCTTCATCAGCGACTCCACCCAGATGAAAAAGCCCGCCACGCCGAGCCCGCCGAGCAGTCCGAAGACGATCGAGATATCGAGCGTGCCCTTGGTGCTCAGGGCGATCGCCACGCCCGCGGCTTCACAAACCAACAAATAAGTGAGACGCGCGACGTTGACGGATGGGTGTGCTGCCATGGAAAATCCTGTGCCCCAAACTCACCAAATCCCCAACCTTCAGCAAGACCAAAGCGGCGGGAAGAAGACCAGGGCGGTGACCAGAGCGAGGCCGCGGCGCAGGCGGCCTAGCGAGTGCGGCATTGGAACGCCAGGAAACCAACGACGCCATCAATCGAGTTCTTGAAAGCCAGGAACACCCGCACGTGCATTTCGGGATTGGCACTCGCCGCCTCACCAATATCATTTTGAGAGCAGGGTCGGCATGGATGACAGGCTCGTATTCGTGTGCATCGCGACACCTCCTAAGGGGGTTTTCGGCTTCATCGGCAACCACGACAAAATTCAGAAATGGATTCGATCGAACCCCTCGCTCCGATTTAAGAAGCCACCGCACTCTTGGCGCGGTGCCAATGAAACGTGAGCGCGAAGCGCCACAGGCACCATACCTCCTCAATAGCTCGGCGGACAAGATCCCCGCCGACTTTGCCTCCTTGACTCGATGGAATCGCGGTCCACCTTCGGCCATGTCACGAACGATATTGTTGATCGGCGGAAGCTCGGGGATAGGGCTGGCCACGGCGCGCTTGTTGCAGGCGCAGGGAGATTCGCTTGTCGTCGCCGCCCGCAGCGCCGGGCCGCTGGAGGAATCGGGCGTTCCCGTGCAGCCCTTCGATGCGCTCAAGCCCGGGCCGCTCGAACTGCCGCCGGTGCTCGACGGCTTGGTCTATTTCCCCGGCAGCATCACCCTCAAGCCGTTCCACCGGCTCACGCCGGAGGACTTTCTCAATGACTATCAGATCAACTGCCTCGGCGCGGTCGCCGCCCTTCAGGCCGCTTTGCCCGCGTTGAAAGCCGCGCCTTCCGCCTCAGTGGTGCTGTTCTCCAGCATCGCCGTCGCGCAAGGACTCCCGTTCCACGCCTCCATCGCCGCCGCCAAGGGCGCGGTGGAAGCTCTGGTCCTGTCGCTCGCCGCCGAGCTGGCACCGCGCATCCGGGTGAATGCGATCGCCCCCTCGCTCACCGACACCCCGCTCGCCGGAAACCTGTTAAACTCCGATGCGAAAAAGGAAGCCGCCGCCAAACGCCACCCACTCCAACAGGTCGGCGATCCCGACGACGTGGCCCGGCTCGTGTCATTTCTCCTCTCCGACGCCTCCAAGTTCTTCACCGGCCAGATCCTTCGTCCCGACGGCGGGCTCTCGTCGATCAGGACATTCTGACCGCTCATGGAAACCACCCTTATCTTCCCCCATCAGCTTTTCAAAAACCACCCGGCCATCGCGAAGGGCCGGGAAATCCAGCTGATCGAAGATCCCTTGTTCTTCGGCAACGACCCGCACTGGCCGGCGGCGATGCACCGGCAGAAGCTCATGCTCCACCGCGCATCGATGAAAGCCTACGCCGCCGAACTCGAAGCGGACGGTCATCATGTGCGTTACGTCGATTCCGCAGAACGGCCCGCTCTGCCCGCGCAGACTGGGGAAATCCACCTCGCCGATCCAGCCGACGACGTGCTGATGAGACGCGTGAAACGTCTGGCGGGGAGGCACGGCGCGAAGCTGGTCGTCCACGCTTCCCCGAATTTCATCAGCCCGCCCGAGTTTCTGGCAACCCATATTGCCTCGAAGAAAAAACCGTTCATGGCGAAGTTCTACGAGGCCCAGCGCAAGCGGATGAACGTCTTGCTAGAAACCGGCGGCACGCCCGTCGGCGGCAAGTGGTCGTTCGATGCCGAGAACCGCGCGAAGCTGCCCAAGAACCACGTCCCGCCCCCCGAGCCACGCGCTCCGGCCAACGCCTTCACTCGCGAGGCCGCCGATTACGTCAACCGGAAATTCCCCGACAACCCCGGCTCGCTGAAGCGCTTCCGCTGGCCGGTCACCCGCAAGGACGCGGAATCTTGGCTGGACCGGTTCATCGACGAGCGCTTCGAAAACTTCGGCCTCTACGAAGACGCGATCTCCACCGCACACGCCACGATCTATCACTCCGCCATCACCCCGGCGCTCAACATCGGACTGCTCGATCCGCAGGACGTCATCGACCGCGTGATGGCCAGGTCCGGGAGCGTTCCCATGAACTCGCTGGAAGGTTTCGTCCGCCAGGTCATCGGCTGGCGCGAGTTCGTGCACGGCATCTATCACCACCGCGGCACCGAGATCCGCAACGGTAATTTCTGGAACTTCGACCGTCCCCTGCCCCGCTCGTTCTACGACGCCACCACCGGGATTCCGCCCGTGGACCGAGTGATACGGCAACTGCTCGACGACGGCTACTGCCACCACATCGAGCGGCTGATGGTGCTAGGGAATTTCATGCTGCTCTGCCGCATCCACCCGGACGACGTCTATCGATGGTTCATGGAGATGTTCGTGGACTCCTACGACTGGGTGATGGTTCCTAACGTTTATGGCATGTCCCAGTTCGCCGACGGCGGGACCTTCACCACCAAGCCCTACCTCTCCGGCTCCAACTACATTCTGAAAATGTCCGACGAGCCGAAAGGCCCGTGGTGCCAAATCTGGGACGGCCTCTTCTGGACCTTCATCGGCGACCACACGCCGTTTTTTCTCAAGAACCCAAGGCTCTCCATGATGGCGAGAAGCTGGGAGAAAATGACTCCGGAGAAACAGCAAGCCCACCGGAACGCGGCGGACGAATTTCTGGCGAGTGTGTGATAGAGGCAGCGGCCGCCATTGCGGGTCAACCGAAGAGGGCGGCGACGGGGACGCCCTTGTCGGCGATCTTGAAGGGGCGCTTGGTGGGCGACATGACGATGGTGTCGTAGGGAAGCGCGAGCGCGTGGGCGATGGTCGCGTTGAAGTCCTGGACGCTGACGAGGCCTTCCTTGACCTTGCCGCCGGAGGCGTCGGTTAGGCCGTGTTTCACGCCGCCCTTGATGCCGCCGCCGGCGAGCAGGCAGGAGAAGGCTTGCGGGTGGTGGTCGCGGCCGTCCTTGTGCTCGGCCTTGATTTCCGGCGAGCGGCCGAACTCGGTGGCGACGACGACGAGCGTGTCCTTGAGCTTGCCGGATTTGGCGAGGTCGGTGATGAGGGCGGCGTAGGCCTGGTCGAACTCCTTGCAGCGGCCGGCGACGGCGGTGAAGTTGTCCACGTGGGTGTCCCAACCGCCGAGCTGCACCTCGACGAAGCGCACGCCGTTCTCCACCAAGCGGCGGGCGAGCAGGCAGCCCTGGGCGAAGCGGCCGCTGCCGTAGAGGCTGCGGGTGGCGGCGGATTCCTGGGAGAGATCGAAGGCACTGAGGTCCTTGGATTTCATGAGGGCGATGGCCTCCCGATAGAGTTCCTCATAGGCTTTGACATCCGCATTCGGATAGCGGCGGTGGAACTGGCCGTTCATGCGGTCGGCGAGCGAGAGGCGGCGGTCGAAATCCTCGGGGCTCACGGCATCGGAGCGCTTGGAGTCCTGGAGCCCTTCATCCGGGCTGCCGATGAGGGCGGCCGAGTATTTCGCGCCGAAGAAGCCGCCGCCGACGTGCTCGGGAGAGCTGTCGATGGCGACGAAGCCGGGCAGCTCGGGATGGATCCGGCCGCCTTGTTTCACCACCCAGGCTCCTAACGAAGGATGGCCAATGGTGCCGCGCTGGTCGTAGCTGGTGTGCATGGTGTAGGCACCCTGCTCGTGGGCGCCCTGGGTCGAGTTCATCGAATTGATGACGCAGACCTTGTCCATGACTTCGGCGGTTTTCGGGAGATGGTTGCCGAGCATCACGCCGTCCACCTTGGTCGTGATGGCTTCGGTTTTGCCCATCACGGACTTGTTCTTGGGCTTGGGGTCGAAGGTGTCGAGGTGGCTCATGCCGCCGGACATATAGAGGTAGATGACGCTCTTCGCGGTACCGCCCTTGGCGCCTGTCGCCGGAGCGGCGCTGGCGAGCGTGCCGCCTAACATGGGGAAGAGGTGGACGCCGAGATAGGCGCGGGCGGCGTTGGAGACGAACTGGCGGCGGGTCAACTCATCGGCTTTGGGAAACGGGTTCATGGGGATTTATTGAAGGAAGAGGAACTCGGAGGACATCACGAGCGCGGAGACGATGTTGCGGTAGCCGGCGTCGCCTTGTTTTTGCACCTCATCGAGCATCCAGGACATTTCCTCACCGGACGGCGGGCGGTTGAGGACGGCGATGTAGAGGCGGCGGACCTTCTCCTTGTCGGTGGTGGCGCCTTCGAGCGATTTGTAGAGGTGGGCGGAGGGTTTGTTCACCAGTTCGCGCTGGACGAAGCCGTTCATGAGCGAGAGCACCTGGCCGACGTTCGGCTCGCGGCTGAAGGCGTCCACGACCTCGCGGTCGGAAGCGCCGAACAGATAGAGGAAGTGGTCGCGCGGGGCGGGTGACGGGAGCTCGGAGGCGCGGACTTTGGCGTCCTTGTTATAGGTGCGGACGGCGTTCATCGCCATCATCGAGCCGGGGTTTTCGGAGCCGGAGGAGGCGCTTTGCACCTCCTTGAAGAGCTTGGAGAAATACGAGCGGAGTTCGTCTTCCGACTTGAGGGCGAGGACTTCCTTCGAAAGCTGGGCCATGTCCTTTTTCCCGACGAGCACGGGTCTGCCTCCCACGAAGATGCGGTTGTCCAGGGAGCGGGCGGGTTGTTTGTCGGGATCGCCGGCGGCCAGGGTGATCAGCGAGTCCCAGATTTGTTCCGACGAGAGGCGTTCGATTTTCCGGCCGTGGAAATCATCGCCGCCCTCGATGGACGAGGGATTGGGATTGGCCCCGAATTGAAAGGTGCGGGTCAGCAGCAGGACGTGCTGGAAGGCGCGGAGGTCGTAATTGAGCTCCACCATGAGCGTTCCCAAAAAGCGCACGAGGTCCGGATAGGTGGACTTGTCGGCGGGAATGAATTCATCCACCGGTTCGTAAACGCCATTGCCCATGACGCGTTTCCACATCCGGTTGGCGATGACCGCGGGGAACTGGTCCGCGGTCTTCGCGACGATCCATGTTGCGAGCTTTTTCCGGCCATCGGACTCCACGCGCTTTTCAGACATGCGGACCGTCTGGCCGAAGGGGGTGCGCGCGCCGACCACTTCGCCGGGCGTGGCGTCGCGATACTGATAGTCCGCGGGCAGCGGAATCTGGCCCACACCGCCGCCGCCCAGGGACATCCCGTAAACGCGGTCCCACAGCACCTGCGCCAAGCGGTATTCCTCGCTTTGGGACCTGTCGCCGTCGCGGAGCTCCCGCCAGAGCGATTCCATGTTGTTCTGGCCAACGGTGGTCTGGCCATGGGTGAAGGCGGCGAGCTGATAGAAATCGTGCCGCTCCGTCGCGCCGTAGGGGTCGTCATGGCATTGGGCGCACTCCATGCGGGTCCCGAGGAAGACGCGCATCGTGTTGGATAGATTGTCGAGCGGCATGCCGCGGTCCCGGGTGTAGTAGCCGACGGCGGCGGTTTGCGGGTCCCAGCCGTCGCCCGATGACGCGACGAGCTGACGGGTGAATTCATTCCAGGGCATGTTGTTGCTCATGGCGGTACGCACCCAGTGGCGGTAGGGCTCGTTGTTGGCGGTGGAGCCGGAGCGGCCGTCGGTGAGGCGCAGCAGGTCGAAGGCCCAGTTCGCCATGTGGCTGGAGTAGCCCTTGGATTTCAGCAGATAGTCAACGAGCGACTCCCGCTTGGCGGGGTCCTCGATTTCCAAAAACGCCAGGGCCTCCTCCGCCGTCGGGATGCGCCCCACGGAGACGAGGAACGCTCGCCTCAGGAAGGTCGCGTCGTCGGCCACCTTGGGCACCGCTAGATTCTTGGCGCGGTAAAAAGAGGCGATGTGCTGGTCAATCCGCAAGGCCGCCTGCTTGATGAATTTCGGATCCTCCTGCGGTTTCAGGGACTGGGCGAATGATCCCGTGATCGGAACAAACGCCGCCAGAAGAGTTAAGGTGATCTTATGATTCATGGGTTTGGGGCGACGGTGAAAGTAGGCATTCGAACGCCGAAGTCAAATTGGCATTACCGCTCCTGAAACGCCCCGCCCATCCCGCCGGGGAATCTTCAAGACGCGCCAACATCTCAGGCGGTTGACATCCGGAGGGCGGGAGGGATCATCACGCCGTATGAAACGTAAGTCCCAGCACAAACCCGCCCCGCGCAAGGAAGGTCTCGTCATCCGTCCGGGTGCCGGCGCGCTGCTCAGCCGCACGCAAGTGGAATTCAACCGCCTCATGAAAAGCCTCGAATCCACCAAGGCCCGCCACGCGCGCGAGCAGGCACGGCTCGATGACGCGCTCGTCACTTCCAGCCGCGAGTTGATGCCGCTGATCGAGGATCTCAACCGCGTGAACCGCGACCTGGTCTTCAAGGGCCGCAAGGCGTGGCAAACGCTCAAGCTCAGCGCCCACCGCCGCCGCTGGTTCGGCGATTTGTTGAGCGGCAAGGCGGCGGAGCTAGTGGCGGATCCCGTGGGCCTCAGCGCTGAGGAGATCGCCGCGCTGGAGGCCGTCGTCGCGGAGCTCGGCCCTTCCGTCGAGGAGCAGCGGATGCAAGAAGACAAGAACGAGGGATTCGATTTCCTAAGGGAAATGGTCGAGCTGACCGCGCGGCAGGCCGGGGTCGAGCTGGACCTTGGCGATCTCGATCCAAAGGGTGATCCGGCGGAATTCGAGCGCATCGTGCGGGAACGCCTGGGCGCGGCCGCGGCGCTCTTTGAAAACGCGCCCCCTGCCGCGAAACGTCCGCGCAAACCCACCAAAGCCCAGGCCGCCAAGGAACTCAACCGTCTCGCCCAAGAGGAGGCCAAGAACCGCGACCTTAAATCCCTTTTCAAGCAACTCGCCAAGGCCTTCCACCCCGATCTGGAACCCGACCCGCTGCTCAAGGAGCACAAAAAAGTCTGGATGCAGCGCCTCAACACCGCCTACGCCGCCAACGACCTGCGGGAAATGCTCCAGCTCGAAATGGAATGGCTCGGCGAGGAAGCCACCAACCTCGCCACCGCCGGCGACGAGAAACTCAAGGTTTACTGCATGGTCCTCAAGGAGCAGATCACCGACCTCAAACGGCAGACCCACCAACTCCCGCACGAGCCGCAATACGGGCCGCTCCGGCGGTTCATGGATCCCTTTTACGGCACCATCGCCAGCCCGGCGACCATCAGGCGCGAGCTCCGCGAAAGCCTGCGCCACCACCGCAGCATGCTGGAAACCCTCGAT
>CAMCUY010000020.1 GCA_945879075.1 Akkermansia muciniphila
GACTACACGAACTTCACGACAAAAAATTCCGGATTTATTAACGACTCGCGGGCCTCGTTGAGCATTAACGCTGTAGCGGGCAAACGCCATAAATCAGGTGGCATGTCGCCTAGCGCGCGGTTCAATGCTTCAACCGACTCAGAATCCACAGGATTTGTCGCGCGAGCGGCGCATGGATCGAAGCGAAGTAGCCTGAATCGGAAAATGCAACCGCAGATGGACGCAGATGGACGCCGATCAAGTGAGTAGCTGGAGCGTCCCGCTCCAGTCCGTTGCTTGGGCGTCCCGCCCAAAGGAATCTGGCAGGAGGCGAGACGCCTCCCACAACAGTCTGGAGCGAGACGCTCCAGCCACTTTACCAACCCTCCGGCTCCGCCAGATTCGCAGCGCGTACCCTGTTGCCCGATTTCGCCTTGCCAATCTGCAGTAAAAGGCCAAGTTATTCGTGTGATTACTTTTCCTGATATCGAGCGAATCGTGCTGGATCCTGCGATCATGGGCGGAAAACCCTGCATCCGCGGAACCCGCGTCACCGTAGGAACGATTACAGGACTACTCGCTTCAGGTGCCGACGTTCAGGAGATCCTCCAACTTTACCCCTACCTCGCAGCGGAAGATATTCGCGCCGCGCTGGGTTACGCGCCATGGCGCTTGGAAGAACAGGAAATCCCATGGCTGGTCCTGTGACCGATGCGGATGCCGGCGGGGTGAACGATCTTCGATCTTCCCACCTTCATGAATCGGTTAGTAGGTAGCAGGCTTTCCCACCCTGCGACGGTTTGGCGACACAGCCAACCGCGGGGAGACGGATTCCGCAGGCAGGATCGGCACCCGCCCGAACTTGGATCGAAGAAGAATCCGGACGGACCGGTCCAGCCAAAGGCTCTTCCCCTCCAAATGTTCCCGATCACGCATGATTTGGGTTATTGATCCAAAAATCGATCAAATATGCCAGATCGGGAACTTTTATCTTGATCGGCAGATGAAATCATTGGATATTCCCGATCAGGAACAATGAAAATCATCGATGTAAAAAGCCTCGGTCAGGCGGTACGCGAGCAGAGACGCCGCTTGAAAGTGACCCAGAAGGATTTGGCCATGACCACGGGGACCGGGTTGCGGTTCATCATTGATTTGGAAAAGGGCAAGCCGACCTGCCAGCTGGGCAAGGCACTGGAGATCGCTCGGGCCTTGGGATTGAACTTGGAGATTTGCGAACCATGAAATCCTTGGTGGTTCACATGCATGGCAAGCGAGTCGGCGTGCTTGAGGACGACGCCGGACAACTGGTCTTCCGCTATGACACAGACTGGTTGACCCAAGCGGATGCATACGCCCTGTCGAAGCAGCTTCCGCTGCAAACGGAGGCCTTCGATGGCCAGCGTGCGGGCATCTTTTTTGGAGGCTTGTTGCCAGAAGCCGAAGCGCGGGATCAGGTGGCGAGGAATCTGGGCATCAGCGCAAACAACGACTTTGCGATGCTGGAGCGAATCGGCGGCGAATGTGCCGGGGCCATTTCACTCGTGCCAGAGGACTTGGTGGATGAAACTCGAGCGAGTGCCGAAGTGCGCTGGCTGAACGAAGCGGATGCGGCAGAAATCATGACGCTCTTACCACAGCGGCCGCTGCTGGCTGGTGAGAAGGGATTGCGACTCTCGCTCGCCGGGGCCCAGGTCAAGCTGCCGGTGGTGATCGATACCAAACCGGATGGCACCCACCAATTTGGCTTACCATTGGGTGATACCGCAAGCACGCACATCATCAAGCCCGAGCCCGCGCGTTTTCCGGGGCTCAGTGAAAATGAAGCTTGGTGCATGGCACTTGCCCGCCGCATCGGATTGGATGCCGCCGAGGTGTGGGTAGAGAACATCGGAAGCGTGCCGTGCCTGATCGCGAAACGATACGATCGTGTGCGGGAGTCGTCGGGCATAGCCCCCAAACGCCTGCATCAGGAGGATTTCTGCCAAGCTTTGGGCTATCCATCGTCGCGCAAATATCAGCAGGAGGGCGGACCCTCATTGCGAGAGTGCTTCCAACTGATCCGCGATTGGTCCACCACGCCGGTGCTGGACATTCGGCACATGCTGGATGCGGTGATCTTCGCAGCGGTGACGGGCAATGCGGATGCGCACGCAAAAAACCACTCGTTTCTCTACGCAAAGAACACCCGTAGGATGGCGCCCCTCTACGATCAAGTCTGCACGATGGCCTGGCCAGAACTCTCAAGCGCGCTCTCGATGAAGATCGGCAGTGCCTCGTCGCTGACGGAGGTTTCACCCGAGCATTTCAAACAACTCTGCGGCCAGGCAAAACTTGGTTGGCCGATGGTTCGAGAAAGAATCGGCGAGATTTGCCGCAAGATCCTCGAAACCATCCATGACCGCGAGGCGCTACCAACATTGCGAAACCCAACGGTCAACAACATCGTCGAGCAACGAAGCGATCGCATGCTGGGATTATTGGAGAAGTTCAGCGGCTGATTTGCAAACGGGATCACCCCAATTCAATACTCCTCTTCTTCATCACCCGGCACCGGCGGGATCACATCCTCGCGCATCAAGAGGCGCTTGATGTCGAGATCCGGCAGAAGAGCCACCGCCGAGCTTCTCACGAGCGCGACATAGGGCACGATCCGATCAAGCTCGGCAATCGCGCAGTGCACCATCGAGCTGATGATGTCCGAATCGTACCTCTCCCTTTCGAAAAGATTGGTCACGCGAAAAACACGTGGTCATAAAACCAATTGCCGCTCGCGTAAACACTAGATTTTGACGAATTGGGCAAAATCACTGCTCAATCGGGCCGAATAAGTGACGAATCCGCTATTTGCGGGTGCGCCCGGGGGCTCTCATCAATCAGCCCGGAGGGTGCACTCCGTTTGAACGGTGGAGTCAATCCAGTCAGGCGCGCCAAGCGCCCTCATCAATCAGCCCGGAGGGTGCACTCCGGCTGGACGGTGGAGTCAATCCCGCGGTGGATCAGGCCTTGATGTCGATGATGGCGCGCTTGCGTTTGGATTCGATCCAGCGTTCGTATTGCGCGGAGGTCTTTTTCTTGCTGACCCGTTGCTCGACGAGTTCGCGGATTTTGTCATCGAGCGGCGGTGCGGGGCCGAGGACGATCTTGATCGGTTTGACGAGGGTGAACCCCTGCGGGTCGAGCAGCGGGCCGGCGACCTTGCCGACCGGCGCGTCGAAAATGATGGCGGCGAACTCGGGCGACAAGTCGGTGCGCGGAACGTTTTCCTGAAGGCCGCCGCTTTCGGCGAAAGCGTCTTTCGAGTAGCCCTTGGCAAGCTCGGTGAAGTCCTTGCCTTCCGCGAGTTGCCTGGCGACGTCCTCGCTCAGGGCCAGTTGGGTTTCCGGGGTGGCCAGCGGGTTTTGCGGGTCGGAGGCGGGGATGAAAATCTTCTGGAAGGTGATCACGTCCTTGGTCACGTCGCGGAGCGATGGCTTGATCTCGCTGTATTCCTTTTCAATCTCGTTAGGGAGCGGCGGCGGCGCGTCGGAAAACTGTTGGGCGCGCATGGCTTGGACGACCATTTTCTCGCGGGTCATCTCGCGGTAGCCTTCCATGGTCATGCGGCTGCGCTTGAGTTCCTCGCGGAATTTCAACTCGTCGCCGTTATAGAGTTCGCGCATCTGGCGCTTGATTTCCTCGTCGATCAAGTTGGGCTTGATGGACGCACCGAGCTGTTTGAACTCGTCGAGGATGATTTGGCGATCGATCAGCTCCTGAATGATGTTGGCTTTCGTCTCCTTGAACTTCGCCTCGAATTGCGCCCCCCGGCGCGGAAACTGGGTGGCCAGCTGGGCGAAAACCGGGGCCAGCATGAAGGAAACCTGGTTCTTGGTGATGACCCGGCCGTTGACCTTGGCGGCGATGCCGTTGACTTCGACCGGCCCCGAAGCACGTTGAGGCGGTGCCTGCTGGGCGGATGCCGCTGTGGCTGTGAGAATTGCGCCGGAAATCACCAGTGGTAGAACGAGACGCGGATTCATGAGGATCGTGTGGGAAATCAAAAGTTTTGGAGCAGGGTGACTGCTTCGGAGAGCTTTCCTTGTGGGCTTGCCGATTGCAAGCGGGGAAAACGGCGACCTTCGAGGAGGATGTAATCTCCATTCCGGTGAAGCATCAGCCGCTGGCCGCTGATTTCCACCGAGGCGATCCCCTCGGCGGCGGCGAGTGCCTTGATCCGAGTGATCTCCAAAAGCCGTGCGGCGGCCTCCGGAATCCGGCCGAAGCGGTCGCGCCACGAGGCTTCCAGCGCGTCGATGGCTTTCAAGGTGCCCGCTTCGGAAATCTCCCGGTAAGCGGTGATGCGGACCTTGGTTTCCTCCAGCCAGGCGGCGGGCAAAAATGCGGGCAGCACGAGTTTCGGGTCTTCGCGAGCATAGGCCGTCTCGCTGAAGGCGATGAAGTCTGCCTTGAAACTCGTCTCGCCGCGCGGCGCGTCCTTGCGACCCTTGAGCCGGTCCACCGATTGGCGGAGGAGCTGGCAATACAGCTCGAAGCCGATCTGTGAGATGTGGCCGGATTGTTTGGTGCCGAGTAAATTTCCCGCGCCGCGGATTTCCAGGTCCTTCATCGCGATTTTGAATCCGGAGCCCAGCGCGGTGTATTCCTTGATCGCGTTGATGCGCTTGCGGGCGTCGCCCGCGGTCATCATGTCGCGCGGCAGCAGCAGGATGGCATAGGCTTTTTCTCCGGCGCGGCCCACGCGGCCGCGGAGTTGATAGAGATCGGCAAGCCCGAAGCGGTCGGCGCGGTCGATGAGGATGGTGTTGGCGTTGGGGATGTCGATGCCGGTCTCGATGATGGTGGTCGCTAGCAAGACGTCCGCCTCGCCCTTGACGAAGGCGTGCATGACCACTTCCAGGTCGTCCTTGTCCATCTGGCCGTGGCCGATGAGCACCTTGGCCTCGGGCACCAGCTCGCGGATTTTCGCCGCCATCATGTCGATGGTCTTCACGCGGTTGTGCAGGAAAAACGTCTGCCCGCCACGCTTCATCTCGCGGCGGATGGCGTCGCGAATGACTCGCTCGTCATAGGCGCAGACGGTGGTGGAAACCGGCACCCGGTTCGGCGGCGGGGTGTCGATGGTGGACATGTCGCGCGCGCCCATCAGCGCCATGTAGAGCGTCCGCGGAATCGGCGTGGCGGAAAGCGTCAGCACGTCCACCTGCCGGAAGAGCTGTTTGAATTTCTCCTTGTGCGCCACGCCGAAGCGCTGCTCCTCGTCCACCACGACCAGCCCGAGATCCTTGAATTTCACATCGCCGGAAACCAAGCGGTGCGTGCCGATGACCAGGTCCACCGAGCCGTCTTCCAGGCCGGCGATGGTATCTCTCACTTCGGACGCCGTGCGGAAGCGGTTTAACAGATCGATGCGGATCGGATAGTCGGACATCCGCTCGCGGAAGGTCCGCCAGTGTTGCTCTGCCAGAACGGTGGTCGGCACGAGGATGGCGACCTGCTTGCCGCTGGTGATCGCCTTGAACGCGCCGCGGATGGCGACTTCGGTTTTCCCGAATCCGACGTCGCCGCAGATCAGCCGGTCCATCGGGCGGGTGGATTCGAGGTCGAGCTTCGTTTCATCGATCGCGCGGCGCTGGTCGGTCGTCTCGGTGTAGTGGAAGGACCGCTCGAACTCCCACATCCAGCGCGAATCCGGCGGATGGGCGAAGCCGACTTCGCCCTGGCGCTCCGCCTGCACCCGCAGCAGCTGCGCGGCGTAGTCCATGATCGACTTCTCCGCCGCCTTGCGCGCGGTTTTCCATGCGGCTCCGCCGAGCTTGTTCAACTCCGGCGTCTTGCCGCCGAGACCGACGTATTTTCCGACCAGATGCGCCTGCTCCAGCGGCACGCCGAGCTGCACGCCGTCGCGATACTCCAGCACCAACTCGTCGCCCTCGTCTCCCTGTTGGATGCCCTTGAAGCGGCCGATGCCGTATTCGTAGTGCACCACCAAATCTCCCTCCTCCATCTCGTCGATGGTCGCGCGGGCGCGTGCGGCGCGGGCTTTTTCCAACAGCGAACGCCGCGGCCCGCCGGGCGTGCGGTAGCGGCCGAAGAGTTCGGACGAGGAAAGCACCGCCAGTTTGGAAACCGGCACCGTGAATCCAGCTAACAATTCACCGCGGATCGGAATCAACCCGAGATCGCGCTCCAGATCTTTTCCGGCGAGTTCGGCGAAGCGTTCTTCCTCGCCGCGGTTGCCGAAGACCATCGCGATGTCCCAGCCGCCGCGTTTCCAATCGTTGAGCTGGCGGAAGAAATTCTCCCGCCGCGTTTCCTCAAGCACGAAATCGCCGGCCTCGAAAGTGCCTAACGGGCTACCGTAACAGGCCAGCGTGTCGTCCTCCTCGCTGTTATACTCCGCCGCGCCTTCGAGAATCCGCACGTCGGGTTTCTCGATTTCCGCGCCGAAGGAAATGATCAGATCCGCCTTGCGCCGATAGTCCGCGACGGTCGCTTCCGACGACGGCTCGGCGAGCAACAAGTCCGACTCCAGCAGCTTGGCGGTCGAAGCCTGCGAATCGAGATCAAACTCGCGGATCGATTCCAGATCGGTGTCGAAAAATTCCAGCCGCAGCGGTTTCGGCGCCTGCCAGGCGAACAAATCGAGAATCCCGCCGCGCACCGCGAACTGGCCGCGGGCGGTGACGGTGGGGACGCGTTCGTAGCCGTGGTCGGTGAGAGACTTTGCGAGTTCGGCGGGATCAAGCGCGCTTCCCGGTTTGAGCGGCGTGCGGCTGGCGCGGAGGGCCGTGGGGGAGGGGGCTTTGCCGGCGAACGCGTCGCTGCCACAAATCACCACACAGCTTTCCGAGCGGGCGAGGATTTCCAACACCGAAAACCACTCTGCCGCCGACTCCGGATCGGCGATGCTTCCATCACCCGTTTCCACCGGTCCGTCCGGCAGCACCAGCCCGGTCACGCCCCACAATTCCAGCTCGGAGGCCAACCGCTCGCGATGCCGCGGCATGTCGGAAATCAGCCAGAGCCGCGTCTTTTTCCGATCCTTCGCCGCTTGGGCGACGACTGCTGCTAGAAAGGCGTGGGAGGCCTCGGCGGACTGATCGAGCACGACCTCGCGATCACCTTTGGCGAGAGGGGCCAGGCGCGCGGCAAATTCGGGCTGAGTCACGGCGCGCCGGAGCCAGCCGTGAGTGGAATCGTCCGTGTGGGACACGCGGGAGCTTTAAGGCCGATCATCCACGCCCGCAAGGGGGATCAGGAAACCTCGCGAAACGGATCGATCGCCCGCACTCCGCCGTAGTCCTGCCCGTGACTGAGATCCTCGGTGATCAATTCCCGCGCTCCGCTCGTCTTCGCGGCGGCCAGGATCATGGCGTCCCAGAGCGAGAGTTGCCATCGCGCTTGCAGCGACAACCCGAGGCGGAAGAGCGCGAGGGTGTTGCCGATGACGGGCCACACCGCGAAATCTGCAATGACAGTGGCGGCTTCATCCGGGGCATGACCTTTGCGGACGAAATTGACCTGTAATTCCTGAAGGACCTGGACGCTGATGGCGGTGCGACCCGGGTGCCGCCAAGCCTCCTCGATCAGGGCTTTTGCGATGAGACGTTTCGCAGGTGCGTCCAAATCGTAGCCGTAGAGCAGAATGTTGGTGTCGAAAAACCGTTCAACGGGCATGACTTTGATCCCGCGTGAGAGGTTTTCCACCGAGATGATATCCCTGCTGAAGACGCGCCAATGCTTCGGCGGGAGGCGCGGGCGGCGTTTCCTCCCGAAGGACTCGTTCGAGCCCTTCAATCACGAGATTCTTGATCGAGGTTCGCCGCTTGGCTGCCGCGATTTTGGTTCTCTCAAGAATTTCATCCGGGAGATCGATCGTCGTCTTCATGTGGCAATAAATACGGGAATGTTGCTTTACGTCAAGAATCAAGTCGCGGAGGGATGAGACGATACAGATATTCCTGCCTGTTCTTCCAGCCGGATGGGATACCCCGGAAAATACAGGCAGGAATACCTGTATCACTTCAATCATCACCTGACCCCTGCGTGCCGTGGTTTGTTCTTGCTGGCCATTGCGATCTCCCGATGGTTCGCGGGGAGATGCTTTCGGATCCGTCGGTTTATGCTTTGGCGCTGCTGGCGGCCTTGTGCATTGGTTTGTCGAAGGCGGGGTTCAGCGGGATCTCGATGGTGTCGGTGGTTTTGCTGGCGGATATTTACGGCTCGAAGGCGTCGGTGGGGCTCGCCCTTCCGCTGCTGATCGCCGCCGACTTGATGGCCTATCCGGCGTTTTTAAAACACGGCTCATGGCGGCCGGTATGGAAGTTGCTGGGGCCAGCCTTGCTCGGAATCGCCGTGGGTTGGTGGGTGCTGGGTGGGATTTCGGAAATCACCGCGCGGCGGGTCATCGGCGGCTGCGTGCTGGTGATGGTGGCGCTGCAGGTGTTCCGGCGCTGGCAGGCGGCGGGCTTCGACGGCTTGGCCGGCTCGAAGGGCTTCGGCCTGGGCGCGGGCGTGTTAGGCGGCTTCGCCACGATGCTGGCGAACGCGGCGGGCCCGGTGATCCAGCTCTATCTGCTGGCGCGGCGGGTGCCCAAGATGGAGCTCATCGGCATCGGCGCGCGGTTTTTCCTGCTGATCAATCTGATCAAGGTGCCGCTCAACGCGCGGCTGGCGTTGATCACGCCGGAGAGTTTGCTCGAAAACCTCAAGCTGTTGCCGGCGGTGGCGGTGGGCATCGTGGGCGGGAAATGGCTCGTGCAGCACGTGCCGCAGGCGGCCTTCGAGTGGATGATCGTGGTGTTTTCCACGCTCGCGGGGCTGCGGCTGGTTTTCTGGTGAGGACCGGGCTGCTTCACCGTGAAGCGGACGAGGCCGCGATCAGCGTTGCTGCTTGAGGCCTTGGAAGGCTTGCCAGGCGAACATGCCGAGGAAGATCGGGAAGATGATGGAGCCGGTTTGGGTGAACATCAGCACGCCGGTGACGATGGCAACGATGATGCTGGTCCAGAGGGTGATCTTGATGCGTGCGGGACCGAGGACGGCGCTGAGCATTTGCCCGCCATCGAGGGGGACGACCGGCAGGAGGTTGAGAATGGCCCAGAAGAAGCTGATGAGGACGAGGATGTGGAGGAAGTAATCGCCGTGGTCGCTGAGCTCGGGGAGGGCGCGCATGAGGAAAAAGACGGCGCCGCCGAGCAGGATCTGGATGCCGGGCCCGGCAGCGGTGACGAGGAAGCTTTGCCAGCGGTTGAGGAGGCCGCCGGAATAGGCGGCGTAACCGCCGAAGGCTTGGAGAGTGATCGCGCTGTATGCTCCAAAGGCGCGGGCGGTGAGGGCGTGGCCGAGTTCGTGGACGAGGATGGAAATGAAGCCGGCGAGGACGAAAAGGACGATTTCAAAAATGGCGGCGGCGGTGTCCGCCGTGGTCGCGCCGCCGAGGATGATGAGGGAAATCCAGAAGAAGGGTTGGATTTCCACAGGGATGCCGAAGATCGAAAAGCGAATCATGTGGGCCGTGGTTAAGCGAAGATGGCGGGCGGCGCAAGGCTGGGACGCGCGGACGTGGCAGGGAGCGGCGGAATTCTTCCGGAGAAGGCCATGGGGAAGGTGATGCGGGGGCGGTTATTCGTGAATTTTGTCGATTGCCGAGCGCGGCGGGTGATGGCAGACTTTCGCCGTGATACCGAGTCGAACATGTGTATTAGCCGCATTGGCCGCGTTGGTGCTTCCGCTTTCTGCGGAGGAGCAAGCCGCGGACAACAACGTCGCCATCCCGAAGGATTTGCTCGATGACGCCCACGTGCGCGAGGAATTGGCGGTGAATGAATTCACCGCGCCGTCGATTTCGAAACTGTTCGACACCTTGCAGTTTTTGATGCCGCTGCCGATCGCCGAGGTCGCCCGGAAGATGCCGGCGCGGATGTCGCAGGACCGCGCGGATCTGGCCATTGAGCTGGGATTTCTCATCGCCGATGGATTCCTGGTGGTGCAGGCCGAGCAACTCGACGAGGTGGAGGAGCTCGCCAAGGACTTGACCCGTTATGGCAAGGCGCTGGGAGCGGGGGACCGTGTCAACCGCCACGCCGCAAGTTTGCTAGACAGCGCCAAGAACAAGAACGTGGAGCAGCTCAAGAAGGAGCTCACCGCCACCCAGCGCGACGTGGAGCAGGAGCTGGTTTCCCTGCGGGACGCGGACCTGGCGCACTTGATTTCGCTCGGCGGATGGATCCGCGCGCTGGAGGTCTCGACCGTGGCGGTGGACAAGCAGTTCTCTCCGGAGCGGGCCCGCAAGGTGATGCGCGAGGACATCGCGGATTATTACACCGAGTCGGTGGCGGGGCTGGAGCCGAGGATTTCCGAGCGGCCTAACTATCTGGCGATGCGCGATATCCTCGCCGGGCTGCGCACGGAAATGACGCTGGAAGAAGGCAAGGACCCCACGCCCGAGCTGATGGCGGAAATCCGCAAGCAAGCGGCGAAGCTGGTGGAACTCGCATTGCAACGCCAGCAATGAGTCGTTCTGATGGAAACCGGGCGGCCGTCCTGGGTCTCGGCATCATCGGCTCACGCTCCTGTTCGCGGCTGGTGGAGGCGGGTTGGCAGGTGACTTGCTGGAACCGCACGGCGAAGGGACTCACGGGCGAAACCGAAACTCCCGAGGCGGCGATCGATGGCGCGGCGGTGATCTCGATCTATCTGAAAGACGCGCCCGCGGTGCGGGAAGTCGTCGGGCGGATCGAGGCGTTTCTGCAAGCCGGCCAGATCGTTTTGAATCACGCGACTTTGGATTTGGAAACCACGATGTGGCTTGAGGGAGTGAGTATTTCCCGTGGCTGCCGGTTTCTCGACACGCCCTTCACCGGCAGCAAGGTCGCCTCTGCCAACGGGCAGTTGGTTTACTACACCGGCGGCGATGCCGGGCTGGCGGAAGAGCTGAAGCCGTATCTCGGCGTCACCAGCAAGAGTCAGCTGCATTGCGGCGAGGTCGGGTCCGCGACGGTGGTGAAGCTGGCCACGAATTTGATCTCCGCCTGCACTGTGCAAGCGCTGGCGGAAGCACTCGCCATCACCACCAGCCAGGGAGTCTCCGCAGACTGTTTGATCCAAGCAGTCGCTGGAAACGCGAGCGGCTCGGTGCTGACCGGGATGAAGCTGCCGACGATGGCGGTCGGGAATTTCGAGACCCATTTTTCTCTCTCCAACATGGGCAAGGACACCCGCTACATGCTCGCGCTCGCGGCATCCGCCGGCTTGCACACGCCCGCGATCGCCGCGGTGTCGAAGCGCATGGTCGAACTCGACGCCGGCGGTCTGGGAGACAAGGATTACTCGGTGGTCGTGAAACCCTATCAGGAAACGGCGTGAGCGGAATCCATCGGATCGATCTTGGCACTCCGTCGCTGCTGGAATTCCGCGGGCCGGACGCGGTGCGGTTTCTCAACGGCCAACTCACTCAGGATGTGCGCCGGGTGGCGGGCGGGAAAATCTCGCTGCCGTCCTGCGTGACCGACGCGAAGGGGCGCCTGCAATTCCGGGTGACCGTGACGGAAGCCGCCGCCGGCGCGTTGTGGATCGCCGGACTTGCCGGACGGGCGGAGGATCTCGAAGCCCGCTTGACCCGCTATCTCATCGCCGACGACGTGGAGGTGGGCGATCTATCCGGCAAATACGCGCTGCATCATTTCACCGGACCGATGCCGGAGCCGCCGTCGGGAGTGGTCGCCCGCGAGTCGGACCGGTTCGGAGTCGCCGGCACTGACTGGTGGGTTCCTGTGGGTGTGGCGGTCGGATTTGCGGCCGAAGTGGAATTGCTGGAAGGTGACGCGCTGGAGTCGCTGCGCATCGGGAACGGTGTTCCCGCGTGGGGCCGTGAACTGCTGGAAGGCATGCTCCCGCCCGAGGCGCGGCTTGAGGAAACCGACATTTCCTATCACAAAGGCTGCTACATCGGGCAGGAAGTCATCTCCCGCATCAAGTCCGCGGGGAAGGTGAACAGGCGGCTCACTCGCTTCGTTTTCGATGCGGCTGTTCCGGTGCTTGCCGGCCCCTTGGAAAACGCCGCGGGCGAGGTGACGAGCGTTTCTCCGTTAGCGTCCGCCGGCGTCCGCCCCGCCCTCGGCTATGTGAAGCGCGGTGCGAGCGACTTGTTTTTCAAGGCGGCGGACGGAACGATCTATCCGGTGGTCACGGCAGAGCCGCCCGCGCCGCCGCGAAACCGGGCTTGATGGTTTCGAAGATGATACGGAGGCGTTTGTCAAAAGGCGCGAACGCGCTTTTGATCCCGTTGAGCGAGAGCTTTTCGAGTTCGCCGAGACTCAGGTCGAACAGTTCGGTGGCCAGCGTGGTTTCCCGCGTCATCGAGGTGTCGCTCATCAGGCGGTCGTCGGTGTTGAGGCACACGCGGAATCCGCGGCGGAAAAAGACCCCGAACGGATGCTCTTCCAGACTCGCGCAGGCGCCGGTGTTCAGGTTGCTGAGCAGGCACATTTCCAGCGGCACTCGGCGGTCGAGGATGTATTGGGCGAGCCGGCCGAGTTTCATGGAGCCGTCCGGCAGGATCTCGATGTCGTCGCGCAGGCGGGTGGCGTGGCCGAGACGGTGCGCGCCGCAATATTGCAGTGCCTGCCAGATCGACTCCGTTCCGTAGGCCTCGCCGGCGTGGATCGTGATGTAGAAATTCGCCCGCTCGATGGCTTGAAACGCTTCGACGTGTTTCTTGGGCGGGAAGCCATGCTCGCCGCCCGCGAGGTCGAAGCCGACCACGCCGAGGTCGCGGTTGCGGATTGCGAGTTCGGCGGCTTCGAGCGAGCCGGGCATGTGGCGCATCGCGCAGATGATCAGCCCCCACTCGACACCGTAAGTGCTCTCGCCGCGTTCCAGGCCGCAGATCACGGCGGCCACGACTTGATCCTGAGTCAAACCCCGTGCCGTGTGATAGATCGGCGCGAAGCGGACCTCGGCATAGACCACGCCGTCGTGATACATGTCCTCGATGAATTCGAAGGCGACCCGTTCCAAGCCCCCCGGCGTCTGCATGACCGAGGTCGTATGAGCGAATCCCTCCAGATATTCCGCTAGGTTTCCGCGCTGCGCGCCACGGTGGAACCAGGCGGCGAGCTCCGTGGGATCGGTGGTGGGAAGGCCATGGTGGCCAAGCTCCGCGGCGAGTTCGATCACGGTGGCCGGCCGCAATCCGCCGTCAAGATGCTCATGAAGAAGGACTTTCGGCAGTGCCCGGATATCCACCGCCTCCGTGAGCGCCTTTCCGCGGAGTGTTTTCGGCTGGGCCAGAATACTCATTTCCGGAAAACCTTAGCGGGTTTCCGGGGCAAGGGGAGGAGGAAATTCCGACCGCGCGGCTGGCGCGTCGGTTTCCTCGTCGTCCGGCAGCGGCAGGGCGTCGAGACCGGCACGGTAGGACTTTTCGTCGAACGGCTTGCGGGTTCTGAGGATGGCGTCCATTTCCCCGCCGAGGCAGAGGGCGATCTGGGTTTTGGCCTCGGTTTCCGCGATGCCGAGCTTGGTGAGCCGGGCGAGGGTTTTCGCAACGTAGGGGGTTTGCGGTGAGACGAGCTGCTGCTCGACGGCGGCTATCAGGTCGGGGAGGAGGTCGTCGTTCATCATCAGGGTGGAAAAATGAACGAATCGGGGAACAAAGCGAACGAAGAAAAGCGCAAAAACCACGGAATTCGAGGGTTGCAGAATCGCGTGGATTCGACGGCGAGGGCGGATCGGCCGCCATGCGGGCGGTCAGCGGTGGGCAAGCTTCCGGTCGTGCCAGATTTCGAGGAGTAGCAGGGTGAGCGTGACTGAGAGCGGGCCGAGAATGATCCCGGACGAGCCGAAGAAGATCAGGCCGCCGACGAGGGAAATGAAGGTGAGAAGGGTGTGTTGATGGAGGCGGTTTCCCACTAGGATCGGGTAGATCAGATTGTCGATGCCCGCCACCACGATGCCGCCCCACGCGGTGAGGAGCAGGGCTTTTCCCCACATCCCCTGCGATGCCAGCCAGATGGCGGCGGGGATCCAGATGACGAAGGCACCGAGGACTGGGATGACCGCCAGCAATCCCATGATGAGTCCCCAGAGCAAGGGCGCGGGCAGGCCGAGAATCCAGAACATCAGGCCGCCAAGAGTGCCTTGAATGGTGGCGACCACCAGCGTGCCGTAAACCGTGGCATGGATGGTAGCGGTGACCCGGCTGAAAACACGGTCCATTTCCGCAGGTGAGAGCGGGGCCAAGGAGCGCAGCGAGTCCAGCGCGAGGTGGCGGTCGCGGAGGAAATAGAAGAGCAGATAGAAGGTGAGCAGCAGGCCGGTCAGGTGCATCACCGAGCCGCGCACGAACGAAGTCGCGATGTTGGTCAGCCAGGTGGCGAGGCGACCGACGGTTTCAGGCAGGTCGATCTGTCGTGCGATCCAGCGGTCGAGCGGGGCAAGGTGCGGGTAGTTGCCGAGGGGCCGGGTCAAGGTGCCCGCAGTGGCGTGGGTCTGGATGAGTTCGGCTCCTTTTGAAATTTCCATGATCAGGCGGTTCGTCACGAAAATCGCCGGGACGACGACGATCACCGCGATGACGGCGAGTGAAATGAAGGTGACCCGATTGCGGCGTTTCCACTTCGATTCGAGCTTGCGCTGCAAGGGGCCAAGCACGACGGCCAGCGCGAGTGCCCAAGAAATGGCGGGCAGGAACGGGAGGGCCAGTTGGAAGCACAGATAGAGCCCGATGAGCACCAAGGCGGTGAGAACGAGACCGTTCGCCGGGGCGGACGGCGAGCGGGGACGCGCTTTCGGAGTCTCCGGCGGTTGGGGAGCGGAGGGGTTCATTGGAAATTCCGGCGCTGCGAAAGCGGTTACTCGCGGGCGGCGGGGACGATCAGAGTCGGGACGCTGGCCCTGCGGACCATGCCTTCCGCAACGCTGCCCAGCAGCAGCGAGGCGATCACCCCGTGGCCGTGCGAACCGACCACCACCAAGTCCGCGCCGCTTTGCTTGACGTGATCGAGCAGCACTTGAAGCGGGCTACCCTCCAGCATTTTAGAGGTCGCCTTGGGCACTTGCGCGCGCACCGTGGCGAGGAGTTCGTCCAGCTTGGCTGCGGCCCGCCGCTTCGCTTCTTCGTGGAATTCGATCATCGCCGGAAACTCAGCCGGCGTGAATCCGTAGGCGGCGTAGCCGGGTTCCGGCTCGACGACGTGGAGCAACTGCAAGTCCGCGCCGAAGGATTTCGCCAGTTCCATGGCGATTTGGGTCACTCCGGGCGTGGCGTTCGAGAAATCTACTGCGACGATGATGGTTTTCATGGCATTTCGTCTATAACACCCGAGGCGGTTTATTGTAAAGATCGATCCTTCCCACGCATGGAAATTATACCGCCGGGCGCAGACCGGCCGCCTTGCCGCCGAGGGCTGCATTGACCATGATCAACTCGCCGATGTTTTCCAAGGTCAGCAAGCCGACGATGCGCCCGCCACCCATGACCGGCAGCGTGGCCCATTCGTTTTTCCCCATCGATTCGAGCGTGGGCGTCAGGACGTCGGTGTCATTCACCGGGCGGTATTCGCGCCACATGACATCGCCGACGGCGACGCCGCGGTTTCCGTCCATCAGGGCTTTGACCAGGTCGTTGCGGCGCAGGACGCCAAGCACCCGGCCGCTTTCAAGAACCGGGAAATCCTGTTGCGAACCAGCGAGAAGTTCATCCACGGCCATGCCGAGCGTGTCATGCGCGGAGAGTGTCCGGAAGCGTGTCATCATCGCATCCCTCACTTGCAGGCCTTTCAACGCCGCCTCCGCCTCCACTTGCGCCGCCTCCGCCCGCGCTCCCAGATAGACAAAAATCGCGATGAATATCAGAAACGGGTTGTAAAAGAACCCGATGATGCCCAGCAGGATCGCCATCATCTGCCCGATGTTCGCCGCAATCGCGGTCGCGCGGCGGCGACCCACCCGGCTGGACAGCAAGGCGCGCAGGATACGCCCGCCATCCATCGGGAACGCCGGCAGCAGGTTGAAAGTGCCGATGAACAGGTTCACCCACATCAACTGCGGCAGAAATCCGTCGGTCATGCCATGGACTTCCATGAGTTCGTGAGTCCGGCCTTGGAGTAGCAGGACTGCGTAAATCGTCGCCGCGATCATCGCGTTCACCGCCGGCCCGGCGATGGCCACCCAGAACTCCTGCAGCGGCTTTTCCGGAATGCGTTCCAGCCGCGCGACACCGCCGATGGGCAGCAGCGTGATGTCCCGCGTCAGCACGCCGTAACGTTTGGCCGTGAGCGCGTGGCCGAACTCATGCAGCACCACGCAGCCGAACAGCGCCAAAATGAAGCCCACGCCCGCCAACGCCTGACCGGCAGTCTCGCCCGCGCCGAGGTGGGTTAGGAAAATAAAGCCGATCAGCAGGATGAAGGTCCAGTGTAGATATACGCCGATACCGGCGACGCTGCCGAGTTTCAGTGACCATTTCATAAGATACCAACATAATCCCACTTGCGCGGCATCTCAAGATCATTTCAGCACCTTGTTCCGCGCCGACTGCTATTTCCAGCTCCGCGCTTTGCGCGGCGTCAACCCGCTCGCCGAGCGGCAGACGCGCTTTCACTCGCAATTTTATCTGTTTGGCCTGCTGAATCGGCGCGGTCCCGCGAAGCCCAAGCTCACGGTTTACGTCGAGTGATTTCCGCGCCGTGCGGCGGGTCGCTCAACCGCCGGTCCGCGGGGGACGCTTCTTCTTGGAATCCGGCGTCACATCGCGCATCCCGCCCTGGCTCTTGGCCTTCTGGGCCTTCTGCATCTCCGCCTGGCGGGCCGCCATGCGCTGGACCCACGACTGTTTGCCGGCTCCGGTGCGGGCCTTGAGCTCGGGCTCGGGCACCTTGTTCATCAGCCAGGTCTGGCCGATGGAGAAGATGTTCTGGGTGGTCCAGTAGAGGGCGAGCGCGGAGGCGAAGTTATAACAGAAGAAGAAGAACATGAACGGCATGAACATGATGATCTTCTGTTGCATCGCGTCGCCGGTCTTGGGCGTCATCTTGATTTGCAGGAAGCTGGAAACCGCCATGACGACGGGGAGGATGTTGATCGGCACACCGGAGATGTGCATCAGGGTGTCCGGCTGCGAGAGGTCGTCCACCCACAGGAAGCCTTGGCCGCGGAGCTCGACGGCGTATTGGAGCATCCGGTAGAAGCCGAAGAAAATCGGGATCTGGATGAACATCGGGAGGCAGCCGCCGAGCGGGTTGATGCCGTATTTCCGATAGAGCCCCATGGTCTCGGTGTTGATCTTGTTCGGATCGTCCGCGTATTTCTCTTTGATCTTGAGCATCTCCGGCTGGAGCTTGGCCATCCGCTTCATGGTGTGGGTGGACTTGGCGTGGAGCGGCCAGATGATGATGCGGACGGTGATGGTCAGCAGGATGATGGCGAGGCCCCACGACCAGTTTTTGGCGACTTGGTCCAGCAGGCTATGGAAGGTGTTGAGCAGCCAGTTGAGCGGTCCGGAGACCCACCAGAACCAGCCGTATTGCATGACCTCGCCCCAGCCGATGCCCCAGGCGCTGTCCATTTTCTGGAGCAACGCGTTGTGCTTGGGTCCGATGAAGACGAGGTAGTTGAGGGTGAGCGGTTGGCCGGGATTGAGGGAAACCGGGGGCAGCTGGAGTCCGGCATGGACCGCGGTCACGGTGGCCTCTCCGGCGGCAATGCTGACTTGGGTGGATTTCGCCCAGACATGGGTGACGGCGGGTTCGGCCGGGCGGATGACGGTGGCGAAGAACTGGTTGGTGACGCCGGCGAACTTCACCGGCTTCGCGCTGTCGCTCTTCATGAGCGACTTGGCGGAGCTGAACATGCCGCCCGTGAAGCCGGAGCCGTCCTTGAAATCGATGCCGCCGTTTTCGCTCCAGAAGAATCCGGTTTGCTGGCCGACTTCGGCTTGATAGAGCGGGGAGGCCTCACCCATGAAGAGGCTCCATTGGCCGAGGTTGGTGGCGATGGCGGCCGAGTTCTCGAGCTTGAGCTCGAAATGGAGCAGGTAGGTGGAGCCCGCCTTGCCGGACTCTTCCAGGGAGAACGACTTTTTCGCGATCAGCCCGGATGGCAGTTTGGCGATGAAGACGGCTTTCTTGCCGGCCACGGATTCGTCGGACTTGTAGGCGTAGGGGACGTTTTCCAAAGTTTCGTTAGCGCCTGCCAGTCCGCCGATCGGGCCGATGCCGTAGCGGTTGGCTTGGACGAGTTCGCTCTTGCTGCCGACTTGGAACTGCTTCTTGAATTCGGCGAATTTGACGCCGCCACCGATGTTGGTGAGGGTGAAGGCGACGTCTTCGTTTTCGAGAACGACGGTTTCCTCCTCGGTCGGCGGCGGGGGAGCCTCGACGGTGAGCTCCGCTGTAGTGATCGTGGGCTCGCCGGGTGCGGGGAGGCTTTTTTGCAGGGCTTCCTCACGCGCACGGAGCTGCGCTTGCGCGGCGCTGTTTTTGCTGGAGTAGTAGAGGTTGGCGGCGAGCAGGCCGCCACAGAGGGCGAGGATGACCCAGGTTTTACGATCGTACATGGAGGGGTGGTGGGAAGTTAGATGTGAGGTGTTCCGCGGTGGCGCGAGCAGGAATGTTTTCCGGTTTCCGGCGCGCCGGGCGACGGGACGGGGTCATAACCGCAGCCACCCCATGGATGACAGCGGAAAATCCGACAAATTCCATGCCACGAGCCGAGCAGCGGGCCGTGGGCATCGACGGCTTGGAGGAAATAATTCGAGCAGCTCGGCGTGTAGCGGCAGCCCATGGCGGGGCCGGCGACGACTTTGAGCATCGGGCTGAGAATCCGCTGATAGAATCGGATCAGCAGACGGATCGCGGTGGTGGCAACTCGCGAGATCACGATTTTTCGGCGGGGCGGGGGAACAATCCGAGCCGCTTGGCTTGCCGGACCCAGTCTTCCTCGAGCTCGGCGAAGGTTGCCTTGGAGGCACCCGGCCGGGCGATGGTGACGAGGTAGCGGCGGATTTCCACAAATTCAGGGGCGTGGGACTGGACGAGCGAGCGAAACCGGCGGCGCAGCAGACTGCGGTCGTGGGCCTTGCCACTGCGTTTGGTGGTGATGAAGCCGGTGCGGATCGTGGTGAGCGACGGATCAGGCAGCGTGCTTAAAATGACAAACCGGCCGGCTTTCGCCTGACCGGTGGTTTTGACCCGCGCGAATTCCGCGCGTTGGGTCATGCTGCATGTCCGCGGGAGTCGCATGGCGGGGATGCTGAGGACTCCCGAGACAGCCTGAGGGCGTAGCCTCAGTTGCCGTGTTGCGTCGTGTGACGGCTGTATTGAATCTCAACGCCCTTGGGAACAAGGCGCTTGCGGCCTTTTTGGCGGCGGCGGCGGATGATGTCGCGGCCGGATTTGGTGGCCATGCGGGCTCGGAAGCCGAATTGGTTTTTCCGTGTGCGCTTGGATGGCTGATAAGTGCGTTTGCTCATGGCTTGGGCCTCAAATAAAGGTTCGTGATCCGTCCGGTTGCCGGCTCGGGGCGCGCACTCTAGGTGCCGGAAACGGGTTGTCAACCCGCCAATGGCAGGAAATTGAGATTTTTACGCGGGCAACTGACTTCTCATTAAGGAATGCTGATTATCAGTAGATTGGGTGGTTTGCTGAAACGATCGCCGCCGGCAAGAGCTGGGTTCTCAAGACGGATGGGCGTCCCATCGCGCACGCAGCCGGGCGCGGGGGAATGAGAACCGGGGCGGAAACGGTGGTTACTTACGCCCTTAATCCTATTCAGCTTTCCGAAACCGGCAGGGGCATTTCTTCGAACCGCTTAGTTCCGAGTGCAGGTAGTTGATCGAAAACAAAGACAGGGCTCGGCAGCTGTCTTCCCGGTAGTTGCGCTGGGTCATGCTGAGCTTCTCGACCGGGTTGAGCTCGGCGCTGTAGGCCGGCAGGGTGATGATCTTGAGCTTTCCGCTGAAGAAGCGGAAAGCACCCCTTGATTTCAACGTCGCAGCTCCCTAGCGGTTTCGGCCTCGCCACCATGCAGCGAGTAGACTGCCGATGAGGCAGTGATAGACGGCGGAAATGGCGGCAGGCACGGGCGCGATCGCGAGATGGGCGAAGTGCTTGCTGGCCAATGCCGCTGCGAGGCCGCTGTTCTGCATTCCGACTTCGATGGAAATGGTTCGGCACAGCGCTTCTTTGCATCCGGCGGCTTTGGCAAAGAAGTAGCCGAGTAAAAATCCGAAGAAGTGCAGCAAAAAGACCGAGACAAACAAGGGCAGCGCGGCTTGCATGATTTGCTCAATGTTGAGGGCGACGACGCAACTAACGACCAACACGATGACGAGCACGCTCAACAAGGGGCCGATCACGTCAATCCACTGCCGCACGCGCTCGGGTTTTTTCAGGCGATTGAGCAGCGAGTTCGTGAAGACGCCGAGGGTCAATGGCAATAGCACCACGGTCAGCATGGATTTGAATAAGGCCCATGCGTCGACTGGCAGCCACGCACCCGCCAACCAACTCGTGAGCAACGGTGTCGCAACGATGGCGGCCAAGGTGGAGCACATGGTGAGCAATACGCTGAGTGGAACATTGGCCCGAGCCATGAAACAAATTACATTCGAGGCGGTGCCGCCGGGACTGCAACCGACGAGGATGAGCCCGATCGCGAGGCCGGGTTCGAGGCCGAAGCTGCGGGCGATGAACCACGCCACCGAGGGCATGATGATGAATTGGGCTGCCACACCGATGATGATGTTTCTCGGCATGCGAGCGACCTCGGCGAAATCCGAGAACTGAAGCGTCAGGCCCATGCCGAGCATGATCAGGCCGAGCCCGATTTCGATGTAGGGCTTGAACCAGGTCCATGCTTCCGGTTGCAAGCCAGCCCAGATGCAGCCAAGGACGATCCAAAGCGGAAAGGCATTGGCGATCAGCAGAATGAGGCGTTTCATGGGCGGGAACAAAGGCGGAATACCAGTCTGCCGTCAATCATCTGCTTGGACAATTGTTCACGCGCGCATTGCGTCCAGTAGAATGACACGACGGAAGCGCGGGGGCATCGCCAGCACCGCCTCCGCGTCCTGCAGATTGCATCCGCCGCCGCCAGCGATTCCACATTCGGAAACGTCTCCAGAAACCGGGTGTGAAATCCCCGGCGCAGCCCCGTCGCGATCTGCGTCTGCTGCATCATCTCGGAAATCAAATTCGCATACGGCTCGCGCGTCCGCCGCCATGGATATCACGCCCGTTTTTCAGCAACCACCCCGCGAATGCCTCGCGGAATGCCTTCCGGCCCTTCAACGCATCGCTCTTTAACCGGGGGTTCAACATCGCGCCGCCGAATCACCGCTCACGCCCCGCACCCAACCGCGAACTCTCAAAATAGTCCATCAATCCACTCCAATGCCTTTAGCGTGCACTTCCCTGAGCCAGCACGGCTTCACTCAAAAGTGTTTGGCGCGTCGGCAGCCTCTTCCCGTGCGAGAGATTACTCCTGAGTCTTGTCACCGGCGTTCCTATCCAGATCTCCGAAACCCGGGAGACCGGCAAAACCCACCTCTCCCAGAACGAATAGAAAAAAAGCCCGAAAGCACAAATGCGCCCACCTTTAGAGAAAACAATCAGAGCAGGAAGATAACCTCGACCATACTGAGTAGATCATTAGATTGGTGGAAGTGTGATTTCGCCGCATCTGGACCAATGATCGTCCGAAAGCCGTTCTTAAACCTGCACCAAACCACGCTGGACTGCGAGAATCGCCGCTTCGGTGCGCGTTTCCACGCCGAGCTTTGCAAGGATGTTGCGAACATGCGCTTTGATGGTGAATTCGTTTGCAACGAGGACGCGGGCGACATCCTTGTTGGAAAGTCCGCGGGCGATGAGCGCCAGGATCTCCAACTCCCGGGGGGTGAGCGCTTGGAATGCGGCACGTTCGGCGAGGCGTTCCGCGACGGCGGGTGGCAAATACCGGCGGCCCTCGATCACCGCGCGGATCGCGGCTTCGAGTTGTTTGCTCGGAATGCTTTTCAACAGGTAGCCACTCGCCCCGGCGGCCATGGCACGGTGGATGTCTTCATCTCCATCATAAGTGGTCAGCATCAACACACGTGCATCAGGTTGGGCCTTGCGGATGATTTTCAAGGCATCGATTCCCGTGCCATCGGGCATTTGGAGATCAAGCAAGGTCACATCCGGTTGATGCCGGGCGTGGGCGGCGATGGTTGCAGCAACATTGGCGGCCTCAGCGACAACCTCGAAGTCAGGTCGCAGGTCGAGCACCACCCGCAAACCCTCGCGGAAGAGCTCGTGATCGTCGGCGATGAGGATACGGATCATGGGGATGGTTCTTCTATCAAACGGAATGAGGTAGGGCCACTTCGATGCAGACACCGCCGCCGACTTCAGACTTCACGGCCAGTGATGCTCCGAGCAACTGCGCCCGTTCGCGCATGTCCTGCTGCCCGTAGTGGGGCCTGTCGTTTGCAATGGGCAAGGAGGCGGGGTCGAATCCATGGCCATTGTCCTTCACCGTGAGGACGATCATTCCGTCCTTGCGTAGCAGCGTGATTTCCAGAGTGGTGGCGTGGGCGTGTTTGAGAACATTGCCGACGGCTTCCTGGGCGATGTGTAGAAGCTCGCATTCCTGCTCGTTGGCAAGCCCGGCATCACCGTCGTAAAGATCCAAAGTGGTGACGATGCCGGTATCTTCGGTGAGCAGCCTGACGGAATCACGCAAGGCTTCCGCGAGGCTGTGTTTCTCAAGCGCCAGATTGCGAAGCCCCCAAACGGTGCGGCGAACCTGGGTCTGGCTGAGGCGCAGCAGTTCTGCGGCTTTTTCCATTTGCCGCCGGGTGGGTTCCGATTCGGCGGCATCCGGATTCGGAAGCAGGTCGTTGGCGGCATCCATGCGCAAAGCGGCACCGGCGAGGGTTTGCTCCAGCGAGTCATGAAGATCGCGGGCGAGGCGGTTGCGCTCGGCGGTCACGGCGGAGTATTCGCTGAGCTCGTCACGGCGCGCGCTGAGCTGGGCATACAACTGGTCGGTGCGGGTTTCCACCCGTTTTGCCAGCGCGTCCCTTGCGGACACGAGTTCGGCCTCGGCGACGACGAGGCTCTTGTTTTTGCGGGTCAGCAGGCCGGCGAAAAACATCACGGTCACCAGCGCCGATCCGGTCGCGGCGAGGGCAACGGCAAGGCGCAGAGGTGTCCACCAAGGCGCTGGCTCCACCACCCGCACGTCGGATAGATTTCTCAAACGAATCAATAGATCCCGCGATTTCAAATAACCCTCTTCCTGTTGGGGTGAGGCCAGTGATCCTTCCGCAATCCCGGTGACCGTGATGATGGCTCCGGGCCGCGCTGGAAGCGCATCACGGGGAATGCTGCCGTTGAATTCGGCGGCGAAAAGCAAACTGCCATCCTTCAGGAGCAGTCGGGCGGGGCTGACGTCCGTTTGGGTTTCGACCAGCCTGCCGCTGACTCGAACGACCCGCCCTTCATGGGAAAATGCGTCCCGCGCGTTGTTCATGACGGCGGGCTCAAGGGCGGTGCTGGCGCCCAGGATTCGAACCTGACCATCTTCCAGTGTCGGACTGACCGGGCCGGGTGCTGGAAACCCAAGCACTTCCACAAATGAATTCACGGCTGGCGGTTCGATCTTGCCCGTGGTCCAAACCCGCACCCCGTGCTCTTCACTCTGGATCTGAAAGGACTCGTCATTCTGGGAATGGGTGACTGTGCCCCGGGTGCGGATCCGGTGACCGGGCGCGCCACTAACAGGATAACCTAACAATCCTTTCAGCGGTGTGAGTAGCAGCGTCGACGCATCCCTTGCTGGTTCCAGAACCTCGATGAATTCCGGGCGGGTCACCCGCATTTGCGCGGTGAGGACCTGCCCGCTTTCGTTGACAGCGACTGCGGTGATGCCTTTTACCCGGACCACCGCGTCCACCAGCCCGGACAGTCGCTCGAGTTGGTTGCCGGGGGTGAGGACGAGGATCCGCGTGCCTTTGGCATCCAGGTGCATGATCGCGTGGTCGCGGCCCAGGGCTGACCAAGGCTGCACCGCCCGGACGATGCCAGAAAGTTCGACGAAATGGCAGTCGAAGGAGCCGCTCAACAACTCACTTCCCGTGATATTTTCAGGCTCGGGGAGGCCGGGCTCGCCGATCACTTCGAGTGCTTGCACCACGAAATCGGGAGCGAATTTTCCTTTCTGGAGGTAGCCCCCCACTTCGACCTTCTGGCCAAGTTTGAGATCACGAGTGCGGTTCACATGCATCGGTAGCCAAATGGCGGCCTTGCCGTCTTGAATGGCGATCTCGGTTTGCTGGTCGCTGATGTGGTTGATGATGCCGCTCGTTCTCGCTTCGATGCGGAGGCCTTCTTCATTCGGAAACTCACGCAACTTGCTGATGCTCATGCAAGGAGCCTCCTGTGCCACGGCACGCGGAAAGACCACGCCGATGGCGATCCAAAAAATCAAAGGAACTCTGCCGAATGCGATCAACCCGGCTCAGAGGTAGCCACAAAACCCCTTGCCTGCAAAGCTGTGTTTGACGGTCGCACTAGTCATTTCGGACTATAGGCCGGACGAGGAAACCGGGGTAACTACCATGTATGCGCTTTTTTAAACCCCTGCTGGCCCTTTCTCTCGCCCTGATTCCTGGCGTGACCTGCGGACAGTTGCTGCAAGTCAACGGCACCCGGATCGTCAACAGTTCGAATAATAAGGAAGTCATCCTCAATGCGGTCAATTTCGGTAACTGGATGGTCATGGAGGGCTACATGATGAAATCCGAGAGCCAAGCCCCAGCCCAGCACGATTGGAAAGAAAAGCTGACGCCGCTGGTGGGTGCCAGCGGCGTGAAGAATTTTTACGATTCGTGGCTGGCAAACCATGTCACCCAGAACGACATCAACCAGGTCAAGGCTTGGGGCTTCAACGCTGTGCGCCTGCCTCTTCACTACGAATACTTCGTCAATCTTGAAACACCCGATGTTTGGAACAATCAAGGCTTCGTAATTCTGGACAACATCATCGCATGGTGCACCAGCGCCGGGGTCTACGTCATCATCGATCTGCACGCGGCACCGGGAGGACAAAGCGACAACAGCGGGATCAGTGACTACGACTCGACCAAACCGTCGCTTTGGCAAAATGCGGAGAATCGCAGCAAAACCGTCCGGCTTTGGGACAAGATTTCCGAGCGCTACAAGAATGAGGCGTGGGTAGCAGGATACGACTTGATCAACGAAACAAACTGGAATCTCCCCAGCGGAACCCTATTGCGCGAACTTTTCGGCGATTTGACCACGGCGATCCGCGCCAACGGGGATAACCATATTCTCTTCATCGAAGGAAACGGCTACAGCAACGATTACACCGGCCTCACTCCCGCGTGGGATCCCCAGATGGTTTATGTATTTCACAAATACCAATCCTCCGCGGATTTCGCCTCCGACCTGCAGTGGGTTCTCGATCTGCGGACGGCGCAGAATCGTCCCATTTGGTGCGGCGAACACGGGGAAAACAGCAATGACAACTTCACCAAAATGGTTGAACTGCTGCGCGGTCAAGGCATCGGCATGTCTTGGTGGCCCATGAAAAAGTTCGACAGCGTCAACTGTCCTTCCAAAGCCACCTTCCCCCCCGGTTATCAGGACTTGTTAAACTATCTCGGCGGCACCAATCCAAACTTGAGCAAAACCGCGGCCCGCGACACGCTGGATCAGTTGGCCGAAAGCGTTCTACTGGCCAACACCCAAACTCAGACCGAGGTTCTCCGCGCGATTTTCACCCAACCCAACAATCGTGATACCTCACCCTATGGTGTCGTCCCAACAATCCCGGGCACAGTGGTTTACGCCGCCAACTATGACCAGGGCATGAACGGTCACGCTTATTCGGACACCGGGTGGGAAAATGTGAACTTTACCACCGGCGAATACACGGCGTGGAATGAGCGTTGGACCTATCGAAACGGCGGCGTGGACATCGAAACCTGCTCCGATTCTCTTTCCAATGGATATAATGTAGGTTTTTTCAAACCGACCGAGTGGATGAAATACAACGTCGATGTGACTGCCACCGGCACTTGTGACATCGCACTGCGCGTCGCCAATGGCTCAGGACAAACCTCCACCCTGCAAATTCAAAGTGGCGATGGCACCAAAATCTTGGCCACCGCCTCGGTGCCGAACGGCGACTGGGGAAATTGGACCACCATTACCGTAAGTGGTGGATTTTCCACCACAGGTGTTCAGTCGATACGAATCGCGAATACGGGTTCGAGCGAGTGCAACATCAACTCGGTTCGTTTCACCAAGACCAGCAACACCATTCCAAGTACGGCTTCAGTTCCAGTTTCTATGGCCACCGTATCCCTCAAGGCAAATAATGGGGGGTACCTATCATGGCAAAGCAGCAGTCCTCACACTTTGACTTGTGAGGCGACCTCGGAGACTGCCAATGCACAATTCACCTTGGTCGATGCAGGAGCAGGGCGCACGGCTTTCCGCGCTAGCAACGGCAAGTACGTCCGCTACTCGGCCTCCGACAACAAGCTCTACGCCGATGCGACAAATTTGGGATCGGACGAACAGTTCACGCTGAACCGACTCAACCAATCGGTCGCCATCCAAGGCCGAAATTCTCTCTTCCTGACGCAAAATGCCAATGACCCAGTTCTCTGCAGTAAAAGCATCATCTCGGGTTGGGAATATTTCCTGATGTCATCTCTTTCGACCACCCAGGGCGCTCCCGCAACTCCCTTGGGTGTCGCCATTTCAAATGGCACCATCAGTTGGAAATCCATGGCGGGCGCAACCCACTACTCCGTGCAACGCCGCACGTCATCGGGGGGCGCGTTTGAGACCATCGCCACCGCAATTTCTGCCACCTCTTTCACCGACCCCTCCCCAACGAGCGGAGCCACAAACAGTTATCGCATCATTTCACATGCGGGGACGTATGCGAGCCAGCCCTCCGCCGAAGTTGGATCTGTGTTCTCTGGGCTCCCCACGGGTTGGAATCAGCAGGATATCGGGAGTGTGGGTCTAGCTGGAACCTCTACTTTCTTTGGCAACACCTTCACCCTGCAAGGGTCTGGTGCGGATATCTGGGGAACGGCGGATGGATGCCATTTTCTGTCGCAAAGTGTCAGCGGCGATTTTGTCATCACCGCCCGAATCGCGAGCATGTCCAACACAGACTATTGGGCGAAGGCTGGCTTGATGATCCGCGAGTCCTCTTCACCTGGTGCCAAACATGCCTCATTGCTGGTTAATCCACCGGATGGAAATCGAATCCGCCTATACTCAAGAGATTCCGACGGCGGCAACACCTCTGAAGTCGAACTTAGCACGGACGGCGCTCCGAAATGGCTGAGGCTAGAGCGCATTGACAACCTTTTTGTCGGACAGCAGTCGGTCGATGGAGTGACTTGGACCAACACGCAAAACAGGACCGTTAATATGAGTTCACAACTTATGGTCGGCCTCGTGGTTTCGTCGAACAACAACAGTGTTCTTAATGCCGCAATCTTTGACAGCGTCAGCCTCACCATCAACAAGGCCGCCGCTACAGTCACCCTCGGTAATCTGGCCGCGACCTACAATGGTAGCGCAAAAGTAGCCACCGCGACCACGAGTCCGACGGGACTCACGGTCAATTTCACTTACGATGGCTCTGCCACCGCTCCGACTGAAGTTGGTAGCTATGCGGTCGTCGCGACCATCGACGACGCCGGTTACCAAGGCAGCGCCAATGGCACTCTTGTCATCACTTGGAGTTGGAGCGCATTTCAAAACTTCTGGTTTACCCCTGAACAAATTGTCAACGCCGATGTGAGCGCCCCGGCGGCGGATGCCAACCAAGACGGACTGAAAAACTTCTTTGCCTACAGCTCGGGCATCAGTCCATGGATCCAAGCGACAACCGAAAATGGAGGCTTTCCCATCGTCGAGATTCAGAGCGGATTCCTTACGATGACCTACACACGATTAAAACAGCGCTTCGATTTTGACTGCATCCCCGAAGTTTCCAGTGATATCACGACTTGGAATTCGGGTGCGGGTTTCACCATGCAAACCGAAGTAGTCACCCTAGATGACATCCGCGAGCGGGTAAAAATGCGTGACGTTTTCGCATCTGAAAATATTACCCAGCGGTTCATGCGTCTTCGCGGCGTTTTCTTTCCATGAATGTGATGCGAATTCGCCAAAATTTTAAATTGCGCATCTTACCGCATCGGTCTTTTGGTGTCTTGCACGGAGATAGAAACCAACTACTATGAATCGGAAATCCATAGGATTGCGCCAATCACCGGGATTCGCGCTTGTCGTCACGCTCTCGCTGATGATTTTGCTTACCATCATCGCGGTCGGTTTGCTCTCGTTAAGCACAATCAGCCTGCGTTCCTCCGCCACCGGTCAGGCGAAGGCCCGAGCGGCAGCGAATGCCCGCATGGCGGTGATCCTGGCCATCGGTGAGCTTCAAAAGGAAGCCGGCGATGACCGCAGGATCACTGCCGATGCCTCCATGTTTCCTACTGCCAAGCAAAGTCACTTGCTTGGGACTTGGTCGTCGTGGTCGCCTGGCTTCGACAAGAATCCCGACCAAAGTGCGCCAGATTACTCGAAGCCGAAAACTGATCTGTTCCGTTCATGGTTGGTATCGGCTCCGGATCCAAACGTCTTAAGGAAAAGGGAATGGTCGGAAACCGTCATTGATCCAACTGATCCAACCTGGATTCTCCTCTTCTCGACCAAGCTCAACGGCTTCGATCTGAGCGCGCCGAAGGTCGCGATTTCCCAGGGAGCCTATGCATGGGCCGTGTCTCAGGAGAACACGAAAGCCAAAGTCAACGTGGCCGGGCCAGAAACTGAAAGTGGCGTCAACACCGCCCTGCAAGTCCAGCGCCGCCCATCGCTGGCCCTTGACGCGGCACTCAAACAGCCTAACGACGGCTGGAACCTTCGCGCGAACCGTGTGATTTCGTTCGATCAAATCGCGCTTGATTCCGATCTGGTCGCCGATTCTTCAGCACTACCGGCTGCGGGCGCGAGTTTCACCACGCACGCGCAGGGATTGCTCACAGATGTGGTCAAGGGGGGATTTAAGGTGGACCTCAATCTCGGCTTTGAGATGAGTGATTCGGATTTCAATCGCGCTTCATGGAGTGGCATTCCCAATCCATTCCGCTCGCCCAACGCCAACATGGGATTCTCATCACCGGGATCCTACGAGGGTCAGCGGGCCTTGTTCCGGCCGCTGGTGGAAAATCCGATTGTCTCCAATGTCACCGACTACGGTGCGGTGAAAGTTGACGACCGCTTCCTCGCAGCGGGTGTTCCCACCTTCGACCACCTGCGCTCACATTACCGCGTGCCCCATCATCTTTATGGTGGCACTTCACCGACGGTTGCTTGGCGCGGAGCCGATCATGTCGCCGCAACCATCGCGGGCGCTTCTGCGGGCACCCAATTCTCTCCCGCCAACCCGCCAAGCGGCACCATATCCAGTCTCGCTATCCGCCCGGTTCTCAACCGAATGGTCTATCTTCTCAGCGTAAAGTTTGTTAGATCCGCCGGTGCCACCAGCCCGATCAAAATTCGGCTGGTGCTTACACCGGTCATCGCGCTGTGGAACCCTTACAATACGGCGCTCGAAATGCAGGGAGCCTATGCCTTCCCATGGATGGATCTGCCATTCCAAATGACCTGGAAGAAAAACAACTCGCCAGCCGGTGACTTTGTGCTGGCGATGATGTTAGCCCAGAATGATTCAATCCGGCAGGAGGGCCCATATTTCAGGTGTGAACTGTGTGCCGATGATAGCGGTGATTTGAACAAAGCCATTCGTTTTGAACCCGGCGAAGTCCGCGTCTTCGTGCCGTCATTACCAGCCCCGACTTTTTTCAATAGGAGTGATTCGCTGGCAAAGCGTTCGGTGAAAATGCGCCCGGTGGCGGATGTCCAGGACCTCAATCTGACCGGGGGATTCGAGATCCCGATGGAAGGGGGTGTCTATGGCAAAACCCTGCCAGCACTACGTGACAATGACAGAATCACCCTGAAGATCGATACTTATCAACAGACAGGCCAAGGGTTTCACTATTTCGTCTCGCTCGTCGATGCCGCGAGCCAGCAGGCAATCTCGGATGTTCAGGTCCTCAACCTGAACTCCGTCTCACTGCCCGAGTCCGCTCCCATGCACGGATCTGCATTGCTGCAGGCTCCTCCCCAACCCTATGCAGTCATCGAAACCTTTCACCGCACGGCAAAGACCGTAGCTGGAATCTCCAACTCCGACCTAGTCTATACCACCAACCCCCGCCAGGCATCGATTAACCACCAACTTGCCGCAGGCACCTTCAGTGTGGCTCCGCACTATCAATCCACCCTGCGCGCGGTGCCGTCCTTCGATGGAGCGATCCAGACGAGCTTTGACGGCAGACGTTCCTTCTGGGGGGCGACCAACAGTCCGCCGGAAGGCAAGGATCTCCTTCCGTTCTTCGAGATACCGCGCGAGCCGACACTCTCGTTGGCATCCTTTCAATCGGCCGATCTTGCGTCTTCCGCCTTCTCGTCCGCGAACCAGTTCGCTAACAGCTGGGCATCACCCTACCTCGGCCTTGCCAAGACAGCATCCACCAATAGCGCGCCAATCCCCGGGGTTCCGGTCTATGACACCCCCTCTCTCACCAACGAGGCGCTGTGGGATGGATTCTTCTTCAGCGGTGCCGCGCCCACGCTCAAGCCCGCGCCCAGTGGCAGCCCGGCGACAGCGTGGAGCGCTCCGATCGCCAATGTGGAGCGCCCGCTTCGCGATGTGGTGACCGAATTCGTGAAGGATCCTGCCGGCAAACCGCTTGCCAACAGCCGCATGAGACTCGACCAGTCGGGGCTCGCCGATGAAGATCTTGTGAAGATCCTGCTAGATCCTGAGGGGTGCACCCGCATCGCCGCCCATCTCAGCGTGGACGGAGCCTTTAATGTCAATTCCACCGATGTCGAAGCCTGGACCGCATTGCTCTCCGGTCTGCGTGGGGAAGCCTTTCAAGTGGAAGGCGGGGTACCATCCCCACCGGCCCAAACGGCATTTCCCAGGTTTCGTCATCCAACCGGCAAGAAGGACGATAACTGGAATGGTTATCGCGCCTTGAGTGATGCTCAAATCCGCACTCTTGCGCAAAATATCGTGAGCGAAATTCGTAAGCGCGGGCCATTCCTATCGCTCGGCGAATTCGTCAACCGCCGCGTCGAGGACAGCGCCCTCGGAAGAAGCGGTGCCATCCAGGCTGCGATCGACGCGGGCAAGCTGAACGAGCAGGCCAAACAGGAAAAATTCTCGACCGACAAATATCCCTCGGAAGCGCAAAACCACATCATCGCGGACACCGGCGTCGGCATTCCCGGATTCTTGACCCAGGCCGATGTGCTCCAGTCGCTTGCACCCGTGATCACCGTGCGCTCGGACACCTTCACCGTCCGCGGCTATGGTGAGGCCCGCGATGCTGCCGGGAATATGATGGCCCGGAGTTGGTGTGAGGCGGTCGTCCAACGCACGCCACGGTTCGTGGAC
Organism: Akkermansia muciniphila; assembly: GCA_945879075.1. Taxonomy (GTDB): domain Bacteria; phylum Verrucomicrobiota; class Verrucomicrobiia; order Verrucomicrobiales; family Akkermansiaceae; genus Luteolibacter; species Luteolibacter muciniphilus_C. The sequence continues at coordinate 31,561 of CAMCUY010000020.1, forward strand.
CCCACGGATGCTGCGGATGCAGCCATCGCATCGATCACGCC
>CAMCUY010000021.1 GCA_945879075.1 Akkermansia muciniphila
GCCATTTCATTTGGTATCCGGCCGGTTTCAAAGGTCGCTTCGAGGAAAGCTGGCCGTCATTTGTCGCGTTCGCCCGCCAGCGGGGAGCCAATCTGCCGGCGGTGGCGCTTGAAGCGCACAGCCCGTGGCGGACGAAGACGGAGTTTCAAAAGGATTTCAAAAGCGCGCGGATGACGGCCCTGCGGAATTGGCTGGCGGGGAATGTCGGGCTGCAAACCGACTTCATCATCGCCCGCTCGCGCGCTGCGCTGGCCAAGATTCTCGCGGCGGCGCCTGCGAGTGAGAAAAAGCGGATCGAGGCGAATTACCAAAAAGTTTCCACCACCTCGCAGGGGACCTGCGCGCTGATCGACTACGTGAATTTCAAGGGCGACGGGACGCAGGTTTCCGAGCGCTACAACGGCCGCGGCTGGGGCCTGCTACAAGTGTTAGGCGAAATGAAGGAGGTGCCGTCAGGCGCGGCGGCGGCGACGGAATTCGCCGCCGCCGCGAAACGCGTGCTTTCCCGCCGGATCGCGAATTCGCCCCCGGAGCGCGGCGAAAAGCGCTGGGAGGAAGGCTGGCACAACCGGTGCGGCACCTACGGCAGGCCGCTCTGATAGGCTGGCCTGTTTCCGGGTTTCGGGCAATTTGTCCGGCACGTGGCACAGCGGGTGCTCTATCGACGGCGGCCCATGCTGAAGTCGATTTTAAGAACTCTCGCTCCATTCCTTCAAAGCGGCCTCCGGCTTGGAGTGGCCGTCTCAATGCTTGGCGCCTTGCAGGCGCGGGAAGGATCGGTTCGCGAGATGATCGCTTCCGCCACCGTTGCCAAAACGCCCGCTGAACAGCGCCAAATCATCCTCTCTCTCAAGAGCAATCCCTCGCCCGAGGTCGTGAAGTGGTTTGATAGATGGAAGTCGGGCGAAATTTTCCTCCACGAAGACCCATCCGGCGTGATCACTCCCGCCGTCCTGACCGGCAGCGCGGCGGGCGATGACTCGTTCGCCACCATCCGCGTGACGGACGGCTCTCCGCTGCTGGCAGCCGACGGCAGCGCGGTGCGGATCAATCCCAAGGAAACCGGGTTCGCCGACACCGACTCCGGGCTCCGCCGCGCGATGAAGGAAGTCGCCGATCTGGCAGCCCTCGCGGACCCAGACCTGACCAGACGAATCCGTGCGATTCAGGATTCCGCCATCGGTCAGAAAGCGGAGAAGCTTCCCGCGCTTCAGTTGCTCCGCACCACGGAAAAAGATCCCAAAGCCGTCCGCGCGCTTGAGGAATCCATCGCGATCATCCAGCTCCGCTCGCCCGTGGCCGGGGAACGGATCGCGGCTTGCGGGAAACTGGGGCAACTGAACTCGCTTGCAGCGCAAGACACGATCCGGACCATCCTCATGGAAGCCGAGGTCGCCAAAGATGCTTCGACCATTCACGCCGCTAAGACGTCACTTGCCGCGATCGAAGGTCATGTCTCGCGGATCAACGCCGTGGGCACGGTGTTCCGGGGGATTTCATTGGGCTCGGTCTTGCTGGTGGTCGCCATCGGCCTCGCGATCACCTTCGGCCTGATGGGCATCATCAACATGGCCCACGGCGAGTTGATAGCCGTCGGGGCCTACACCACCTACGTCGTTCAGAACATCTTCGCGGCGGGCCTCAACATCTCACCCTTCGGGATATCGGTTTCCATCCCCGGCCTAAATCTTCCCGCCGGCAGCATGGGCATGTATTTTGTCGTCGCGCTCCCGGCGAGCTTCCTTGCCGCCGCGTTGGTAGGGCTAATTCTCGAGCGCGCCGTGATCCAGTTCCTCTACCGCCGCCCGCTGGAGTCACTGCTCGCGACTTGGGGGATCTCGCTGGTTCTCCAACAGCTGCTGCGCCTGGTTTTCGGCGCCAACAACGTCCAGGTTTCCAGCCCGTCCTGGCTCTCCGGCAACTGGACGGTCAACGACGTGGTCTTCGGATGGAACCGCGTCTTTGTAATCGGGTTCGCAGTCCTCATCATCGTTGTGACCTGGTTGGTGCTGAACAAGACCTCGCTCGGCCTGCTCATCCGCGCGGTCATGCAGAACCGCAACATGGCCGCCTGTATGGGCGTCCGCACCGAGCGGGTCAACATGCTGACCTTCGCCTTCGGCTGCGGCCTCGCCGGACTCGCCGGCGCGTTTCTCTCCCAGATCGGCAACGTCGGACCGTCGCTCGGACAAAACTACATCGTCGATGCCTTCATGACCGTGGTGGTCGGCGGCGTCGGAAACATTCTCGGAACCGTCATCAGCGCCCTCGGAATCGGCATGGCCGACCAGTCGCTCCAACAGTATCTCGGAAATCCGGTGATCGGGAAAATCCTCGTTCTCGGCGCCATCATCTTATTCCTGCAATGGCGTCCCGCAGGTATATTCGTCACCCGTTCGCGCAGCCTTGATTGAACCATGCCCTCCCAACCTTTCACCGGACGCGTCCAGCTCCCCGTTCTCATCCTCGCCGCGGTTTTCCTCGTGGTGGTGATGCCGGCCTTGAACGCCTTCGGGATCATCGAGAATTTCACCCTCAACCTCTGGGGCAAGTATCTCTGTTATGGCATCATGGCGATTTCCATCGACCTGCTGTGGGGCTACACCGGGCTGTTATGCCTGGGCCAGGCGCTGTTTTTCACCCTTGGCGGCTACATGATGGGAATGCACCTGATGCTGATGATCGGGAAACTCGGCCAATACAAAAGCGAGCTTCCCGACTTCATGGTGTTTCTCGGGCATACGGAAATCCCGGCATTCTGGCAGCCGTTCTATTCATTCCCTTTCGCGCTCGCGATGGTGTTCCTCGTGCCGGGACTGCTCGCCTACGTCTTCGGCTATCTCGCCTTCCGCTCGCGGATCAAGGGCGTTTACTTCTCAATCCTGACCCAAGCTCTGACCTACGGAATGGCGCTGCTGTTTTTCAAAAACGACCTGCTGATGGGCGGTAACAACGGTTTCACCGACTTCCGCACCCTCCTCGGCGCGGATCTGCGCACCGCTTCCACCCAGCGGATTCTCTATATCTGCACCGCCGTCCTGATGGTCGCCGTCGTCGCGGGATGCAAGTGGCTGACGAACTCCCGCTTCGGTCTCATCCAGCGCGCCATCCGCGACTCGGAGAACCGGGTGCTCTTCTCCGGCTATGCCACCGCGAATTTCAAGCTCTTCATCTTCGTCACCAGCGCGATGATCGCCGCCTTCGCCGGCGCGCTCTACGTGCCCCAGGTCGGCATCATCAATCCCAGTGAAATGACCACTGAGAAATCCCTCGAAGCCGTAGTCTGGGTCGCCCTCGGTGGCCGCGGAACACTGGTCGGACCGGTGGTCGGCACAATTTCGGTCAACGCCCTCAAGAGCTGGGCCACCCGCGCCTATCCGGATCTTTGGGTGCTGATTCTTGGTGGAACCTTCGTTCTCATCGTGATGTTCATGCCTAAGGGAATCGTGGGGCTTCCCTCGCAGATTCAGGAAATCATCGCCAAAATCCGCCGCAAGAGCCCGCAGGCCGACCCAGTGCAGCCTGCCATTTCATCCGAAACCGCCGACCCATGAGCCAGAAGCCATTTCTCCTCGCCGCAGAGGGACTCAGCAAATCCTTTGATGGTTTCAAAGCCATCAACGACCTCAATTTCTATCTCGATGAGGGCGAACTCCGGACCGTCATCGGTCCTAACGGAGCAGGGAAAACCACCTTCCTCGACCTCATCACCGGGCGCACCCAGCCTGACGAAGGCACCCTGCTCTGGGACGACTCCAAGCACGATCTTCTGAAGCTCAACGAATACCAAATCTACCGACTTGGCATCGGCCGCAAGTTCCAGACCCCCACGGTTTACAACGATCACACCGTCATGGAAAATCTGATCCTCTCGCTCGCTGGTTCGCGCGGCATCTGGCACAGCCTCTTCGGGAAAACCACCTCTGCCCAGCGCGACCGGATCGCCGAAATTCTCACCACCATCAAGCTCGCCGACCACGCCCACCGCAAGGCTGGTGCTCTCGCCCACGGCCAGAAACAGTGGCTGGAAATCGGCATGCTTCTGGCTCAGGAAGCCCGCTTGCTGCTAGTCGATGAACCCGCCGCCGGCATGACCGACGAGGAAACCTATCGCACCGGCGAGTTGCTCCTCTCGCTTGCGGGAAAACACACCATTGTGGTCATCGAGCACGACATGGCATTCGTGCGGCAGATTTCCCAAGGCCGCAAGGTCACCGTTCTCCATCAGGGACACGTTCTTTGCGAAGGTCCTGTCGATCAAGTCCAGTCCGATGAGCGTGTGATGGAAGTCTACCTCGGTCGCAAATCCAAAGCCGCATGATCGCCTCCCCGACACAAACCGAAAGCCTGACGATATCCAATCTCCGGGTTTCCATCGGCGGCAGCGCCATCCTGCGCGGCGTCAATTTGTCCATACGCCCCAAAACCATCTTCTGCCTGATGGGGCGCAACGGCGTCGGAAAAAGCACGACGCTCAAGGCGCTCATGGGCTTGCTATCGCCCGATTCCGGGACAATCGAACTCGGGGGGACGAATATCGACCGCGCGTCATCCGCCGATCGCGCCCGGTTGGGACTCGGCTACGTTCCCCAGGGTCGCGAGATTTTCCCTCATCTCACCGTCGAGGAAAACCTCTTCATCGGCCTCAACGCCCGCGGCCATAAGCGGGATGCTAGTCAGACCGAGCGGATCTACACGCTTTTTCCCATCATCAAGGAGTTCCTCCACCGCAAAGGCGGCATGCTTTCAGGTGGCCAGCAGCAACAGCTCGCCATCGGCCGCGCGCTGCTGACCCGGCCCAAGCTCCTGATTCTCGACGAGCCCACCGAAGGCATTCAGCCAAACATTATCGACCAGATCGGCGATGCCATCAAGATGCTGCGTGCCGAAGGCGAGATGAGCATTCTCCTCGTCGAGCAGTATCTCGACTTCTGCAAGGAACTCGGCGACGACTTCGCCATTCTCGAGCGCGGAGCCGTTGTCGCAGCCGGGGAGATGGCCGGCCTCACCGACGAGATCGTCAAAGAATTTCTAACGGTTTAACGCGGGATCAGGCTGATCATGCGGCCGATTCATAAGTGTGTAACGAACCCATAAATCGCATTCATCACGATTCGATAAATGGCAATTCGAGCGCGGGAAATCAGGTTTTTTGAACATAAAATATCAGAGTTGGCATAATTAAAGCTGATTGGATTCATGTGCGGAAACCCGCCATTTAAGCAACAACATCTATCGAAAAATGAAAAACAAAACACGATTCAGTAAATTACACTTACCGTTGGCAATGGCGCTCGGCACTGTGGGCGCGATGGCAGGAACCGAAACGGTGGCAGCTCCACCATCGGCCCCAGCCACGGATTGGTTGAAGGTCAGTGGCTACGCTGCTGTTTCCTATACCAACACGGAAGTGGATTCCGATTTGGGAGATTTTGACAACGACACCATGTTCGACGCAGGCACTCCATTCGATGCCGTGAAACTCGGACTCGAGGCCACTCAAGGACCGTTCACGGCTTATGCGAGTCTTTTCTTCTCGCCGGTTGCTAACAATGATGCATTTGGATCCGGTAATGATGCAGGCATTCTGGACGCCTATGTCACCTACAAGACCGGTGATTTTTCCATCACAGGAGGCAAGTACCTGAGCTGGCTCGGATACGAAGCGTTCGACGCCGTGAATATGGCACAGATGTCCTATGCAAACAGCCTGTTGGGAGCGATTCCAGCTTACCACACCGGCATCAAGTTTGAATACACGACGGACGTGATTGGCGCGGGCTTCAATGTTTCCGATTCCATCCGCGGTGGCGATGGTTTCTGGAGTGGTGACGAGGACTATGGGAATGGTCTGGGTTACGAGGCCTATGTCGTCTATAAGGGCATCGAAAAACTCACCCTCTGGGGCGGTGTTGCCTTTGACACCTCTGATGACATTGAAGGTGCCCCGGTGGATGATTTTGTCACTTATGATGTCTGGGCCAGTTATGCGCTCTCGGACAAAATGACAGTGGCCGCGGAACTCGCCTATTGCGACACTGGCGCCGTCTTCGGAACCCAGGGGCTTGCTTTCCTGCAATACGCCTTCACTGAGAAGTTTTCGACCGTGTTCCGTTTCGGCTACGATGATGTGGAAGTCGCCGATGTTACCGGCTACAAATACACGGTCGGACCGAGCTATGCTTTCAATGATCACTTCACACTCCGTGGTGAGGTCAGCTATACCGATGTGGAGGATGCGGATATTCTCTTCACCGGCGTCCAAGCCTTGGTCAAATTCTAATTCCGGTTTCAGTCATTCAACGTTTGCGGCGGGAGAGTCCTATGGATCATCCGGTATCGATGCTCTCCCGCCTGCATATTCTGACGAATTACCTCTAATCTCACGCTTCCATACAAACATTCCAATCCAATGATCCCTAAATTCATCCCCTCCGCACTTGCTGCGGTCACACTCACCGCCGCTTCTCTGCAGGCACAGGAAACCGTAAAGGTAGGCGTGCTCCACTCTCTCAGTGGAACCATGGCCATCAGTGAAACTTCCCTTCGCGACGTTTTGCTTTTCACTTTTGACGAAATCAACGCCGCCGGAGGCGTGATGGGCAAGAAGATCGAGCCCGTCGTCGTGGACGGCGCTTCGAACTGGCCGCTTTTCGCTGAAAAAGCCAAGCAGCTGCTTGATCAGGACAAAGTGTCGGTGACGTTCGGTTGCTGGACCTCGGTGAGCCGCAAGTCGGTGCTTCCGGTGTTCGAGGAAAAGAAGGGCCTGCTCTTCTACCCGGTGCAATACGAAGGCGAGGAAATGTCCCCGAACATTTTCTACACCGCCGAAGCGGTCAACCAACAGGCAACGCCCGCGGTTGATTACTTGCTCGAAGAAGGTAAGAAGAAGTTCTACCTGATCGGCTCGGACTATGTTTATCCTCAGACCACCAACCTGATCCTTCTTGAGTATCTCCTCAGCAAGGGAGTGCCTCTTGAAAACATCGGCGGTGGCTTCACCAAGGATGCCAGCGGCAAGATCATCTCCGCCGGAAAATACACGCCGTTCGGTCACACCGACTATCAGCAAATCGTCTCCGAGATCAAGCAGTTCGCTGCCAGCGGCGACGCCTGCATCATCAGCACTCTCAACGGAGACACCAACGTGCCCTTCTTCAAGGAGTATGCCGCTGCCGGACTCGATGCGGAATCCTGCCCGGTGGTTAGCTTCTCGGTCTCCGAAGACGAGTTCCGCGGACTTCCTGCCAGCCAGCTTGTCGGCCAGCTCGGATGCTGGACTTACTTCCAGTCGATCAAAAGCCCGGCGAACGCCAAGTTCATCAAGAACTTCCAAGCCTGGCTCGCCAAGTCGGACGTTCCCGGCATTGTCAAGGAAGGTCGCGTGACTTGCTCGCCGATGGTGCTTTCCTACAACGGCGTCTATCTTTGGAAGGCGGCTGTTGAAAAGGCTGGCTCATTCGAGGTCGAAAAAGTGATGGCTGCTCTCAAGGGCGGCATCTCATTCGACGGCCCCGGCGGCAAGGTGACTTCCCAAAAGAACCACCACCTTACCAAAAATGTCTTCATCGGTGAGACTCGTGCGGACGGACAATTCAAGATTCTCAAGGAATTCAAGGATGTCGTCGGCGAGCCATTCTTGAAGGGTACCTATAAGTAAGGCTGATTTGGTTTTCGGTTGCTTCTGGTTATCAGGCCATGCCCTTTTCGGAGGGCATGGTTTTTTGGTGCCTGATTGGCATGAGCGCTGCTCACACATAGCTTGGCTCTTCATCCGCTTATGAAAATCTTCCGCCCGTCAGATTGGCCAGGTTCCGCCGCCCGCTTGCTTTGCTCGGGGGTTTGTTTGTATCCATCAATGTTGTTCGCGCATCCGGGGCATTACCACCCGGATGAGACCGATGAATTTGATTTTCTGAGAGCCGCGTTTTTTCACTCCCACGGAGCCTTGGATTATATCCTCGCGGGATTGTTCCTCTCAAGCGTCGCAGTCGCCTGCCTTCATGGAAAGCCAGCGGTTCGGATCAGCGCGCTCGTTGCGGCCTTGGGCTCGCTCTGCCTGCTGCCCGTTCTCTAATCGCTCGCGCCGATGCATCTTTCCCCGCGCGAACAAGAGAAGCTGCTCATCGTCGTGGCCGGTGATCTCGCCAGCCGCCGTCGCGCGCGCGGGCTGAAGCTCAACTACCCGGAAACCGTCGCCCTGATCACCGCGGAACTCCTTGAAGGCGCACGCGACGGGAAATCCGTTTCCGATCTGATGAGCTACGGCACCACCTTGATTTCCCGCGATGAAGTGATGGAAGGCGTGGCGGAAATGATTCACGACGTCCAGGTCGAGGCGACCTTCCCGGACGGCACCAAACTCGTCACCGTTCACAACCCCGTCAGATGATCCCCGGCGAAATCATCACCCCGCCCGGCGCACCGGATCTGATCCTCAATCCCGGCCTCGCCACGATCAGCGTCATCGTTGCTAACACCGGCGACCGTCCCATCCAGGTGGGCAGTCACTTCCATTTCGCCGAGGTGAATGCATCACTCCATTTCGATCGCGCCGCGGCGCGTGGATTCCGGCTCAACATTCCGGCTGGCACCGCGGTCCGCTTTGAGCCTGGAGACACCCGTGAAATCCCCTTGGTCGCATTGGCCGGATGTCGCGAAGTCCACGGACTCAACAACCTCATCAACGGTCCGCTCGACCCATGAAACAAACCCGCGCCAACTACGCCGGCATGTTCGGACCCACCACGGGTGACCAGGTCCGGCTCGCCGACACCGAGCTTTTCATCGAGGTCGAGCGCGATCTAATCGCCGAAGCCGGCGGCTATGGCAACGAAGTGAAATTCGGTGGCGGCAAGGTGATCCGCGACGGCATGGCGCAATCCCCGTTAGCTCTTGATGCTGATTCGCTCGATCTCGTCATCACCAACGCCCTCATCCTCGACGCCGCCCAAGGCGTGATCAAGGCGGACATCGGCATCAAACACGGCCGCATCGTCGGCATCGGTCATGCGGGAAATCCGCTGCTGCAAGATGGCATCAGCATGACTATCGGCGCTTCCACCGAGGTCATCGCGGGCGAAGGCTGCATCGTCACCGCCGGCGGGATCGACACTCACATCCATTTCATCTGCCCGCAGCAAATCGAGCATGCCATCGCCAGCGGCGTCACCACGCTCATCGGCGGCGGCACCGGCCCGGCGCATGGAACCTACGCGACGACGTGCACGCCGGGAAAATGGAACATCCACCGGATGCTCGAAAGCGCCGAGGGGTTTCCCGTCAACCTTGGTTTCCTCGGAAAGGGGAATTGCTCCTCGCCGGAACCCCTCCGCGAACAGGTCCTCGCAGGCGTCATCGGCCTCAAGCTTCACGAGGACTGGGGCACCACTCCCGCCGCGATCGACACCTGCCTAACCGTTGCGGATGAGTTCGACATCCAGGTCGCCATCCACACCGACACCCTCAACGAGGCCGGCTTCGTGGAGAGCACGCTCGCCGCGTTCAAAGGCCGCACCATCCACACCTATCACTCTGAGGGCGCCGGCGGCGGCCACGCGCCCGACATCATCCGCGTCTGCGGCGAGGCCAACGTGCTCCCGTCCTCGACCAATCCGACGCGCCCTTTCACGACCAACACCATCGACGAGCATCTCGACATGCTCATGGTCTGCCATCACCTCGACTCGCGCATTCCCGAGGACGTCGCCTTCGCCGAAAGCCGGATCCGTCCGGAAACGATCGCTGCGGAGGACCGGCTTCACGACCTCGGCGCGATCTCGATGATGTCGTCTGACAGCCAGGCCATGGGCCGCATCGGCGAGACGATCACCCGCACCTGGCAGACGGCTCACAAGATGAAGATTCAGTTCGGCAAGCTGGAAGGACCGTCCCATCCCGCCGCCGACAACTTCCGCGCGTTGCGCTACGTCGCGAAATACACGATTTGCCCTGCCATCACTCACGGCATCGCTCATGAGATAGGGAGCATCGAGGTGGGAAAACTCGCGGACATCGTCATCTGGAAGCCGGCGTTTTTCGGTGTGAAACCGGAAACCATTCTCAAAGGCGGCTTGATCGCCTGGGCGAACATGGGCGATCCTAACGCCTCCATCCCCACGCCGCAGCCGACGATGTATCGCCCGCAGTTCGGAGCTTTCGGCAAGGCCATCGCGGCGACTTCGGTCACCTTCGTCAGCGCCGCCTCGCTCGAATCCGGAGCGCTCGAACACCTCGGCCTAACCAAACGACTCGTCGCCGTGAAGAACTGCCGCTCCGTCACCAAGCGCGATCTCCCGTTCAACGACGCCCTGCCGGAGATCACCGTCGATCCGGATACCTACACGGTCACCGCCGACGGCTGCGAACTGCGTTGCGAACCGCTTTCCGTGCTGCCGATGGCCCAGCGTTACTTCCTTTTTTAGGTCCGGGCCATGCATGTCATCCAGCACGCCCTCGCTACGGTCTCCGATTTGCCGCCGGAAAAGCAGATATCCCTCGCCGCCGAGCGTCGTCTGTTTTTGAAACGCCGCTGGAGGGGAATCGCGGAGGATGGAACAGAGTTTGGATTCGACCTGGAAACGCGCCTCACTGATGGCTGCGTGATTTATCAACAAGCGGGAATCGACTACATCGTCCACCAGTTGGCCGAGGCCGTTTATGAAATTCCGTTGGAGTCACCTGCGCAAGCCGCGTTGGTTGCTTGGAAAGTGGGTAATCTTCACTTGCCTGCCCAGATTCTCGATCACTCCATCCGGGTTTTGCATGACGAGGCGATGACACAGCTCCTCGAACGCGAAGGCTGGCCTTACACCGAACCTGAAGTCGTTTTCACACCCATGAAAGCCATGGCTCACACCCCATGACCTCCGACCCTTGGCTCTGGCTGCTTCAGGCGAACGACACTGCCTATCCATCGGGTGCTTACGCGCACTCGTTCGGCCTCGAGGAATTGGTCGAATCCGGTGTTGTTCAAACCGCGGCTGATCTTGAGCGCTTCTTGCAGAAACAGATCCTGCCCGCGCTGCTTGTCTTCGAGATTCCATTCTTCGCCCGCGCCCATGCCGCTGCCGTCGCTGGAGATGTGGACGGACTTCTCGCGTTGGATGGCGAGCTCGACGCCTGGCGGATCCCGGGGGAACTTCGCGACGCCTCCCGCCGCATCGGTTCGCAACGGCTCGATCTGCTCGCGCAGCTTGATTCCAGTCCGCTGGTTCTGCGCTATCGCGAGCGTTCGCCACGCAGCCATCATCTCGTCGTCACCGCGCTGGAGCTTTCAGGCGTTCCCGTTAGCCATGCGGCACGCGCGTTCGCCTTCCAGTCCGTCGCCGGACTCTCCGCCGCGTCGATGAAGCTCATACGCATCGGCCAGACCGCCTGCCAGCAAATCGTCCGTCGCACGCTTGCCAAGCTCGGCGGGGAAATCGACGTTTGCCTTTCCCGGCCGGTGGACGGCTGGTTCAATCCGCTCCTCGAAATCGCCTCACTCCGCCATGCCCGCGCCCATGCCAGACTCTTCATCTCCTGATTCGAATAAGCGTCCGTTCCGCCTTGGCGTCGGCGGCCCGGTCGGTTCCGGGAAGACGATGTGCGTCCTCCGCCTCAGCCAATGGCTCAAGGACGAGATCTCGCTCGCCGTCATCACTAACGATATCTACACCCGCGAGGATGCCGAGTTCCTTCTCCGCGAGGGCGTGCTGCCGGCCGACCGCGTCATCGGTGTGGAAACCGGCGGCTGCCCGCACACCGCGATCCGCGACGATACGAGCATGAACATGGCCGCCGTGATCGATCTCGAAAACCGCCATCCCGATCTGAAGCTCATTCTCATCGAAAGCGGCGGCGACAATCTATCGGCCACGTTTTCCCCCGAGCTTGTCGATGCCTACATCTACGTGATTGACGTCGCGGAAGGGGATAAGATCCCGCGCAAGGGCGGCCCCGCCATCCGCACCAGTGATCTTCTGCTCATTAATAAAACCGATCTCGCGCCGTATGTCGGGGCCGACCTCGAAGTCATGGCGCGCGATTCCAAAACGCAGCGCGGCAAGCGCCCGTTCCTGTTCGCCGATCTTAAATCCGAAAAGGGCAAGGATGACCTGCTCGCCTGGTTGAAGCATGAGTATCTCTTCGTCTGAATCCGCCGTTTCCGGTTCTTCGCTCAGCGGTCATCTTGAACTACGCTGTGAAATCCGTGCCGACGGCGTGCCATTCATTTCACACCAGAGTTTCCGTGCGCCGGTGCACCTCAGCAAGTCGCATCTCGACCAAGGGCGTCTGATTCAGACCATCGTCAATCCGACGGCTGGATTTTTTGATGGGGATCGTCTTGAGTCGGAGATCCACGTCGCTCCCGGTGCGAAGCTGGTGCTCAGCACTCCGTCGGCGTCTCGCGTCTATCGAACGCGGTCCGGCGCGGCGGCGGTGAGTTGTCAGAAGTTCCATGTGGAGGAAAACGCCTCGCTCGAGTGGATTCCTGAGCCGTTCATTCCGCATGCCGGGGCTAGGTATGTGCAGCGAACGACCATCGATCTGCATCCGGCGGCAAGCCTGCTTTTCTTTGACTGGATCGCGCCCGGGCGTGTGGCGATGGGGGAGGTTTTCGACTATCAGTATCTCCGCTGGGAGTTGGACCTGACTCTCGGGGGACGTCTCATCGCCCGCGAGCGTTACGACTTGCGGCCCGATGATGAGAGTTTGGAAGCGCTTCGCGCGAAGTTCCCCGTCGCGCATTATCTCTCCGTCTATGCCGCCGGGGAGATGGCGGGAAATTGGCCGGCGGAGGCGCTGGATGCGCTGAACGCGGAAGACACGTATCTTGGCCATGGTCCGCTTGCCGGCGGTGTTCATGTGATCCGCGCGCTCTGCCGTGACAGTCTTGCGGCCCGCAAACTGTTGGAGACGCTGCGTCCTTTGCTTTACGCCGGAGCAGGTTTGAGGCCGCCCGCACTGGGCCGGATATTTTGTTAGCTCTTCCGCGCCTCGTGCCGGAGGAAATAGTGCCGCAGGGCCTCGATGGACCCGTGGCCATGGGTGGCCTGGGTGATAAGGCCGCCGGTGGCGGTGATTTTTTCGCGGACGGCTGCGATCGCATTGGCGGGGCAGGCGGTCATCGCGGCGTGGGTGGGGTCGAGCATTTCGAGATCGTTGTGGCTGTCGCCGATGGCGAAGCAAGTGGCGGCGGTCAGGCCGTAATGCTTGGCGACGTGGCTCAGGCTGCTGCCCTTCTGGAAATCCCGGTGGCCGAAGCGCAGATAGATCGAGTTCCGCTGCCAGGTGAGGTGGGACTCTGCGGCGACGAGAGGTTCGATGCGATCGACGATCCATTCCATTTCCTCTTCCGACTGGGAGATGACGCCTGCGGGTTCGCCGGTCGTTTCGATCCATTGCGCGCCGGTGTGTTGCTCGACTTGCTGGCGGATGTGGCTCAGGAGCTTGCGGGTGTGCTTGAAGAGGCCGTGGATTTCCTTCTCACAGAGTTTGTTCCATTTCGGGTGTGGAAGCCAGCGTCCGGAAGGGTTAGGGAAATGGATTTCACGTTCGCGGGCGATCACCCAGTCCGGCAGGAAAGGGAAGCGGCTTTCCATGAATCCCTCGACCATGTGCTCCATGGACCGACCGGTGTTGATACCCCAGATGACGTGTTGTTCCTCGCGGAGTTTGCGGATGAGTTCAAAAAAAGCGACCGGCACGGGCGGGTCGCCCGCGGCGTGGTGCAAGGTCCCGTCGAAATCGAAGGAGAGAATCGCCTTGGGCGCGGACGGGGCGGGAAGAGTGGTCATGAATCGTTACATCAACAGCGCGATCTGCTCGCCGGGCCCGTGGACGCCTTCGATGAGGATACCCTCGACGTCGGCGGTTTTTGACGGGCCGGTGCACCAGATGATGTTCGGGCTGTCGCCGAAGGCGGCGATGGCGTCCGGGATGGTGCGGTGGATCTCCGAGCGCTCGAGCACGGCGACGTGAACCCACGGCGAAAGCGCGGCGAGGCGACTGGACGTTCGGTTGTCGTCGATGATGACGGTGCCGGATTCCGCGATGGCTCCGGTGGCGCGGGTGACGCCGAATTGATAGTCGTCGTAGCGGTCGCGGTGATACTCGGTCTCCACGGTGAGTCCGGCTGCGGCGAGCTGGCTGCCGATGGCATCATAGAGCGCGGGATCGCAGTAGCCGTGAAGTTGCTTGGTTTCCTTGAGGAAATCGGCGAGCTGCCCGATGGAAGTCATCGTTTTGCCGTTCACGTATTTGAAATTGCGCGAAAAGATTTCCCACAGATCGTTACCCTCCAGTTTCGGCAGTGAGTGGACGAGTGACATGTCATAGTCCGGGTAGGCGGCTTTGGTTTTCAAAGCGGCGTTGGCGGATTCGATTTTGGCGAAGATTGCGGTGCGGGACATGAGTGAATCAGTTAGCAGTGGCGAGCGCTTGGTCGAGATCGGCGAGAATGTCGTCGATGTGCTCGATGCCGACGGAGAGGCGGATGAGTTCGGGCGGGATGCCGGCGGCTAGCAGTTGCTCCTCGTTGAGCTGGGAGTGGGTGGTGGTTGCCGGGTGGATGGCGAGCGACTTGGCGTCGCCGACGTTGGCGAGGTGCTTGAAGAGCTTGAGGGAGTCGATGAATGTAGTGCCCGCGGAGGCACCGCCCTTGATGCCGAAGACGACCATCGAGCCGCCCTTGCCACGGAGGTATTTGTCGTTGAGCGAGGCTTGGCTGTCGCCGGGCAGGCCGGGGAAGCGGACCCACTCGACGGCGGGGTGGGCTTGCAGGTGCTTGGCGACGGCGAGTGAATTTTCGCAATGCCGCTCCATCCGGAGTGGCAGGGTTTCGATGCCTTGCAGCGACTGCCAGGCGTTGTCGGGAGAGAGGCAGGCACCGAGGTTGCGCAGCGGGCCGGTGCGCATTTTCAGAATATAGGCGAGCGGCGCGAGCGGTGCGGGCAGGTCGTGCCCCCAGCGAAGTCCGTGATAGGAAGCGTCCGCTTCATCGAAAAGCGGATGTTTGCCGCCGGCCCAGTTGAATGTCCCGGAGTCGATGACAATGCCGCCGATGCTGGTGCCGTGGCCGCCGAGCCACTTGGTGAGCGAATGAACGACGATGTCCGCGCCGTGCTTGATCGGCTTGGTGAGATAAGGCGTAGAGAAAGTGGAATCGACGATGAGCGGCAGGCCGTGGGCGTGGGCGATTTTTGAAATCGCCTCGATGTCGGAGATTTCGAGCGAGGGATTGGATACGGATTCGCAGAACAGCGCGCGGGTCTTGCCGTCGATGGCGGCGGCGAAATTTTCCGGGTGGTTGGAATCCACGAAGCGCACCTCGATGCCAAGCGCGGGCAGGATGTTTTTGAACTGGGTGTAAGTGCCGCCGTAGAGATTCTGCGCGGAGACGATGTTGTCGCCAGCTTGGGCGAGATTGATGATCGAGTAGAAAATCGCCGAGGTGCCGGAGGCGATCGCGAGTCCGGCGGCACCGCCTTCGAGCGCCGCGACGCGCTGTTCGAGCACGTCGTGGGTGGGGTTCATCAAGCGGGTGTAGATGTTCCCGAGTTCGCGCAGGGCGAAGAGGTTGGCGGCGTGTTCGGTGGTCTTGAAAACGTAGGAAGCGGTCCGATAGATCGGGACGGCGCAAGCCTGGGTGGTGGGATCTGATGAGTAACCGGCGTGAAGGCAGAGAGTTTCGAGTTTCATGGCGGGTTGGGTTATTTTTTACGGTTTTTCATCCACTTGCGGAAGTCCCCGCCGTGGGAATCCGGCAGGGTGCGCTGGCCGAGCCAATCCTGCAGCGGCTTGATGGGCGCGACCTGGATGGGCAGGTGATTCATCGCCTTGGACATGGTCATCGCGGTGCGCCAGAGCGACGGCGAGGTCGCGAGCGTGGCGAAGGGCGACATCGGAATGGCGGCCGGCGAGTGGATGTGCTCTTGGTGCGCCTTGTCGCGCAGGCGGAGCAGCAGGTCCGGGATCGGGATGTCCACCGGGCAGACTTCGTTGCAGGCGCCGCAGAGCGAGGAGGCTTTCGGAAGGTCTGCGAGCTCGGGGAAACGGCTGCCGAAGAGGATGGGTGATAGCACCGCACCGACGGGACCGCCATAGGTGGAGCGGTAAGCGTGGCCGGACGCTTGCCGATAGACCGGGCAGACGTTTTGGCAGGCGCCGCAGCGGATGCAGCGGAGGATTTCCTTGCAGTTCGAGGCGAGCACGTCGGTGCGGCCGTTGTCCATGAAGACGACGTGCATGTGCTCCGGGCCGTCCGGCTGGCTGGCGGATTTCGGGCCGTTGATGAACTCGGTGTAAACGGTGAGTTGCTGACCGGTGGCGGAGCGTCCGAGCAGATTGAGGAAGACCGCGAGATCCTTTTCCTGCGGAATGATCTTCTCGATGCCGATGAGCGCGATGTGCACGCCGACGGGAGCCATGCCGAAGCGGGAATTCCCCTCGTTGGTGACGAGCGCGATGCGTCCAGTGTCGGCGCAGACGAAATTGCCGCCGGTGATGCCGGCCTGCGCCTGCATGTATTTCTCCCGCAGATAGACGCGGGCGCGGCGGGTGATGGTTTCTGGATCGTCGTTGTAATCCGCGGCGATGCCCTCGCGCTGGAAGGTTGTGGCGATTTCCCGGCGGTTCTTGTGGATGATCGGTTTGACGATGTGCGACGGCTCGTCGCCGTCGAGCTGGATGATGAACTCTCCAAGGTCGGACTCCAGGCACTCGACGCCGTTTTCGATGAGGAACGGGTTGAGGTGGATTTCCTCGGCCGCCATCGACTTGGACTTGGTGAGCTGGGTGACGCCGTGGCCCTGGAGGATGGATAGAATCGTCTGCCGCGCGTCCTCGTCGGTGGAGGCGAAATGGACGTTCACGCCACGGGAAACGAGCGCTTGCTCGGCTTTCGCCAGATACTCGCCGAGGTGGTGGAGCGTGTGGTCCTTGATGGAGGCGGCGAGTTTCCGGATCGCGTCGGGATCCGGGTAATCCTTGTGGAGGACCTGATAGCGCTTGTTCGTTCCCGCTGCGGATCCGGTGATGACGGATTGCTGTTTCTCGTCGGAGATGTTCCGGGCGTAGTCGTCGATGAGTTGGGTGCCGATCATGGGAGTGTGTCGCGGAGGACTTGGATGGCGTGCAGGTGCTTGACGGGACGGCCCTGGGTCTGGGCGAGGCCGCTGAGGTGCATGAGGCAGGACATGTCGATGCCGACGAGCAGGTCGGGCTGGATTTCGAGAATTCGGTCGAGCTTGAGATTTCCCATCTGTCCGGAAATGTGCGGGAAAGTGACGGAAAAGGTGCCGCCGAAGCCGCAGCATTGCTCGGCCTCGCCGAAGGGGACGACCTCCGCGTTTTCGATGGAGGCGAGCAGCGTGCGGACCGCCTCACCAGTGCCGGTGCCACGGGCGTGGCAGGAGCGGTGGAACGCGAGACGAGTGGAACTCTCAAATTTTCCGGGCCAGGTTTTGATACCCAAGCCGTTGTAAATGAAGTCCATGACTTCCCAGGTGCGGTTGGCGAGGGAGGTGATGGCGGGGTCCGGGTTTTCCTCGAACTGGAGGAGATTGCCGTGGAAATTCATCGCCGCGCAGGAGCCGGACGGGACGATGACAGGCAGCTCGCCGGAGAAAACATTGGCGGTGTGGCGCGCGACTTTGCGCGAGGCGGTCCAGTCGCCGGAGTTGAATGCAGGCTGGCCGCAGCAAGTCTGGTTGTCGGGAAACTCGACGCTCACGCCGAGGTGTTCGAGGACTTCGACGGTCGCCTTGGCGGTGTCGTCGTAGAAGGCGTCGCAAAGGCAGGTGCCCATGAGGAGCACGCGTTTGTTGAGGGGGCGGGCGATTGGATTGGCCATGTGTAGAAATTGTCCCACAAGCTAAGACATGGGTGAGCCGCTGCAACCCGGAAAACGGAATTGTGCGGATTTTTCGCAGAGCTACCGGGACGCTTGCCGGGTTTTTCGGAAATCCGTTCAACGCACGCGCTCCAGCAGCCAGGCGAGCAAGCTGCTGATCGGAAGGCGCTCCTGCTCCATCGAGTCGCGGTGGCGGATGGTGACGGTGCCTTTGAGCTCGGGATTTTCCTCGCCGAGCGTTTCGAAATCGACGGTGACGCAGAACGGCGTGCCGACTTCGTCCTGGCGGCGATAGCGGCGGCCGAGGGCGCCGCCGTCGTCGTAAAAGACGGTCATCCACGGTTGCAGCGTCTTCTGGATCTCGCGGCAGATGCGGACCTGCTCCTCATTCTTCTTCAGCAGCGGGAAAATACCGACCTTGATCGGAGCCATCCGCGGGACGAAGCGCAGCACCGTGCGGACGTCTTGCTTGCCCTTTTCATCGGTGAGCGTTTCTTCGTCGAAGGCTTCGCAAATGAGCGCGAGCACCGTGCGGTCGCAACCGGCGGACGGCTCGACGACATGCGGTAGGAATTTTTCCTTCGTCTCCTCGTCGAAATAGACCAGCGATTTGCCGGAGCCTTTTTCATGCACGCCAAGGTCGTAGTCGGTGCGGTAAGCCACGCCTTCGAGCTCCTGAATGCCGAATGGGAATTCGTATTCGATGTCGTAGGTTTTCTGCGAGTAGAACGCGCGCTCGCCGTCCGGGATGTCGAGGATGTGGAGCTTCTCGCGCGGGATGCCGATTTCGCCATAGAACTTGAGGCGCTCGGCCAGCCACTCGTCGGTGAGGCGCAGGCCGTCGTCAGGGTGGCAGAAATACTCGATTTCCATTTGCTCGAACTCACGCGAGCGGAAAGTGAAATTGCGCGGATTGATCTCGTTGCGGAACGACTTGCCGCACTGCGCGATGCCGAATGGCAGCTTCACGCGGTTGGAATCGAGCACGTTTTTGTATTGCACGAAAATCGACTGCGCCGTCTCCGGCCGGAGATAGGCGATGGAATTTGGATCGTTATCGTCTGCCGATGCGCCCATTTTCGTTTGGAACATCAGGCTGAACATCCGCGGCTCTGACATGAGGACGCCATTCTCAGGATTATACAGGCAACCTTCGCGAGGACCGGGCTGGCAAGTGTAAGGCACGGCCGGAGACTCCAGAATCTGGGGCGTTGAGCCCTTCCCAAAAAGCTCCCGGTAAAATTGAAGGGCGATCTTCTGAGTTGACTTGTCTTTGTCCTGCTTCTCATTCGCGACGAGAATCGTTATCTGTTTGTCGGTCGTTTTGCCCGACACATGATCCTTGGCGCCGAAAAACGTGTATTCAACTCCAGGACCCGGCGTCGGAATTTGGTCGGCGCGAAGACGTTGTTTTGTCAGTGGGCATTCGCTCATTGGATCGTTGAATCCACCGACATGGCCGGAGGCCACCAAGACTTGAGGCATCGTCAGAATCGCGCCGTCCATGCCGAGCACGTCGTCGCGTTCCTGCACGGTTTTACGCCACCAGTAGTCCTTCAAATTCCGCTTCAGCTCTGCGCCGAGCGGGCCGTAGTCCCAGCAACCGTTGAGGCCGCCGTAAAGCTCTCCGGCTTGGAAAATGAAGCCGCGGCGTTTGCACAGCGACACGATTTTTTCCATGCGGGCGGGATCAGTGACATCTTTGTTGGCCATGTGTTTGAAAGGTTGGGGCGCGAAGCGAAGCAGGCGCGGCGGTGGGCGGCAAGGCGGGATTGCGTTCCCTGCACGGATGGGGAAAATGGCGCCATGACCCGCTGCCCGTGGCTTCCGCTGCAACACCCGCTCTACGTGGAATACCACGACACCGAGTGGGGCGTGGCCTCGCGCGATCCCCGATATTTATTCGAGTGCGTCTGCCTCGAAGGCGCGCAAGCCGGCCTTTCCTGGTGGACCGTCCTCCAGAAACGCGAGCGCTACCTCCAGGTTTTCCACAACTTCGAGCCCGCGAAGGTGGCGAAGATGACCGACGCCCAGTTGGAAAAACTCGTCCTCGATCCAGGCATCATCCGCCACCGCGGGAAGATTTTCTCGGTCCGCCAGAACGCCCGCGCGTGGCTGGAAATCAGCGATCCTGTGGAATGGATCTGGAGCTTCACTGGCGGAAAAACCATCGTGAACCACCCTAGGACACTGGCCGATTTTCCTTCCACGACCCCCGAGTCCGACGCGCTTTCCAAGGCCTTGAGAAAAGCCGGGTTCAACTTCGTCGGATCGACTACCATGTATGCGCTCATGCAAGCCGTCGGCATGGTGAACGACCACACCGTCGATTGTTGTCGGAGAAAAGCGGTCTAAGCGCCGCCCTCTTTTCGCTCCAGATAGGTCCGCGAGCCGCGCACATACTTCTCCGCCCAGCCTTTGATTTTCGCCTGCTCGTCGAGCGAAAGCGTCCTAACCACCTTCGCCGGCGAGCCCAGAACCAGCGAGCCCGGCGGGATGATTGTCCCGCCCGTGACCAGCGCGCCGGCCCCGATGATCGAGCGCTCGCCGATCACCGCACCGTCGAGCACGATGGAGCCCATGCCGACGAGCACCTCGTCCTTCACCGTGCACGCATGCAGGATCGCCGAGTGGCCCACCGTCACCAGCTCGCCGATATAACAGCCGTAATCGTCCGCCAGATGAATCACCGCGTTGTCCTGCACGTTCGACCGCGGACCGATCACGATCTCGTTGATATCGCCGCGCAGCGTCGCGTTATACCAAATGCTCGTCTCCTCGTGCAGCGTCACCCGCCCGATCACGTCCGCGCTGGCGGCAATGAACGCGCTTGGGTGAATGGATGGGGAAAACCCGGCGATTGTCTCGATGGCCATGCGGAAAACTAAAGCGGTGAATCCCGGATCGCAAGCTTGACAAGCACCAGCGGCGGCTCGGTGGATTGCAGGCGGACAAGAAGCTCCGCAATGCTAGCAGTCTGTCCGGACAAGACCAGATCGGGGCGGATTTCCGCCAGCGGTTGGAGCACGAAACGCCGTTCGCCGATCCGAGGGTGCGGCAGGACCAGCGCTTCGGTGTCGATCTCCGCGTCACCGAAATACAGCAGATCGACGTCGATCACCCGCGGCCCGTTTCGCAAAGGTGTGTCGGTCCTCCCGAGCTTTCTTTCGATTGCCTGAGTGATTTCCAACAGCTCGAACGGATCGCCACCGAAGCTGATCTCGACGGCGGAGTTGTAGAAAAGCGGCGAGCCGGGCGGGCACAGCAACGGCTCGGTTTGATAGATCGAGGCCTGCAGGAACGGCTTGCCCGGAGTGGCGATTTTCAACAGGCAGTCGCGGGCCGCCTGGAGGTTGGCGAGGCGGTCTCCGAGATTCGAGCCAAGGGCGATGCCGACGCGGGGCATGGCTCAGTTCTCGAGGTTTTCCAAGCGGGTGATGCCGTTTTCCTGCATCCGCTTGTCGGCATCCGCAACTTTGGCGGATGGGATCACGATGGGGCGATCGGCTCCGAAGAGTTCGATGACGAAGAACTCGGGCGCATCTTTCGGACGGAGAAGTTCGTGAGCGTGGGCGAGATCGCGGACTTCGACGCCGTTGATCTTGTCCACGGCAAAGCCGGTGAAATTCGACAGCTGGCTGGTCACCGGATCACTCTCCACCCGCGTGAGCACCACGATGTCCTTGTGTTTTTCAAACAGACCTTTCGGCACATAATCGGTGTAGAGCCGGCGCAAGGTGATGTCCTCGAATTTGGACGCGGCGAAGAGGTTGGTGTCTAATGGCTGGAAAACGAGGCCCGCGAAAACCGTGTAGCGCGGCTTCTTTTCGTAGGACACCGCATACATCCGCGACCATTCCAGCGGCTTGAGGGTGATGTCCACGTCATTCACCGCGCCGTCGCGGAGGCAGCGGACGGCGACTTTGTCGCCCGCGTATTTCCGCTCGATGATCTCGTTGAGATTCACGTTTTCGCCGTCGATGGTGATCATGCCCGCGCTGTCCACCGGCTTGCCGTCCAGCGACACGAGGATGTCTCCGGGTTTGAGAATGCCGTCGCTCGAGCTGGTGGGAATGACGTTGGTGATCAGCACGCCCTTGTCGTCGTTAGGCAGGCCGAGCGCCTTGCGCATCGCCGGATTGAAGAGCGGGAACTCGCTGATTCCGAGCTCGGCATAGGAATCATATTTGCCGTCTTCGATGTCCTTGATGAAGCGCCGGACGACCGGGGTGGGAATGATGTAGCCGGTGTTGTCGGCCTGGCGGAGGCCTTGGAATGCGACGCCGACGACCTTGCCGTCCTGCACGCACGGACCGCCGGAGTTGCCCGGATTGATGGCGGCGTCGATCTGGATGATGAGGTGGGAATCCGCACGCGAGTGCGAGTAGGGCTGGAAATCGATGCGGGAAACGACGCCGCGGGTGACGGACAGGCGCTCGCCGCCGACCGGATAGCCGATGACGCGGACTTGGGATTCGAGGCTCGGGACATCGCCGAACGCGAAGGTGGGAAAGGATTCCAAGTCCTTGAAATCGTCGATGGAGAGCAAGGCGAGATCGCAGTCATGGGCGATGAATTCCACCTTGGCTGGGTATTTCTTGGGGCTGCCGTAAACGGTGATGAGGATGCGGCGGGCATTGGAAACGACGTGGGCGTTGGTGAGGATCTTGTTTTTCCCGATGAGGAATCCGGTGCCGATCCCGCCGCCGAAGCGTCCGGAATTCCACGGTGTCTGATAGTCGGGGACCTGGGTGGCGACCTCGATGCGCAACACGGATTTATAGACATCCGATGGCAGCGAGGGGGTTTGTGCGACGAGTGCCGGTATGGCGAACCGCAGCAGGATGACGGAGGTGAGCAGACGGATCATGGACTTGCGGCGGAGTTTAGGGGCCCAAGAAGGAGCGGCAAATCAAATCAGCAGCCTATTTCCCGAATGAGATGGCCAAGAGCATCTGCCGCGCGGGCGGTCGGGTAATCCCGCGCCAAGGGCAGATGGACAAATCCGGCCGGGCAGCTGATAGCAAGCGGGTCGAGAAACTCCAGCGCGAGGTAAAACAGCTGGTTGCAAAGGTAGCGGCCGGGGTCGTCCGAGAGGGAAACCGGATGGCCGGCGGCATCGAGGCGCTGGTGGATTTCTGCCAGCGGTAAGGTCGAGCGGCGGCTGGCGGGCGAGCCGGTCCTGATGGGCCGGCTCACGGGATGGCGACCGGCGATGTCTGGGATTTTGAAGTCCAGTTCGTTCCATGCGGTCGTTTCGAGCCGGATGGTTTTGCTGCCGGCGGCCTCGCCGAGCAGGATCAGCGCGTCGGGCCGGATCGATCGCAGCGCTTGCCGGAGTCGAGCCGGGGCGATCACCGAGTCCACCGGCAGGATGCGGCTGCGGATCGCGGGAAACGCGGTTTTCAATTCGCGCAGCACAAGCGACGAGGCGTTTTCTGAGCGGCCGTCAAACGGGCCAAAGGCGGTGATGAGGATTTTCATGGAGGGATCAAGCTTGTGGTGGGTGCCTGCGGGGACTATTTCCCTGCGGCATGGACCATCATGTTTATTTCTGGCTGAAGGAAGAATATCAAAATGACGTGGACCGCGCGATCTTCGAGCAAGGTCTGGCGGCGCTCTTTGAGATCGATCTGGTGGCCAGCGGTCGCTGGGCAGTTCCCGCGAAAGTGGTGGTGCGTCCGGTCATCGACCAGTCATGGGACTACGCGCTGACGATGCAGTTCGACACCATCGAGGAGCACGACGCCTATCAGGTGGATCCGGACCATCATGTTTTCATCAACACCTTCAAGGAATGGTGGGCACAGGTGCAGGTGAAAGACCTCGCTTGATCCGTCATTGCGGGAACTGGCCGAGGACCGCTTTGAGCTCTTCGGGCCATTCGAGCGTGTCGAGCGTGGCGGGATCGGCCCACGCGGGGTCGATCCTGAGCAGGTCTTGGAAATAGACGGTCGCGTCGTCGTTCGCGCCGGTCTGTGCGGCGGCGATGACGAGCAGCGCGGTGGCGTTCTCGAGTTTCTCGTCCGGGAATCCGATGCGCTGGCCCTCGCGCAGGAAGCGATAGGCGCGCTCGGAGTTGCCGGTGAGCAGCGCGACCCAGCCCGCCCGCAGCGCGAAATTGCCGTCCCGCGGGAAGCGTTGCATGCCGGTGGTTAGGATTTCCATCGCCTGCCGTGGGTCGGCGTTTTCAAAGGCGGTGTAAGCGGCTTCGGCGTAGTCGCCGGGCAAGGTGGTCTCCACCGGATGCTCGGTGATGAGCTCGATCCAGCGCGGATGGGCGTTCTGATAGTCGCCGAGGGCGGTCAGGGCGAGTGCCTCGGCCCGCAGGCAGGGTTCGGCGGCCGCGCCGAGATTGCGGGCGAGGCTAGCGAGCTGGAAGGTGGCTTCCTTTTCCTCCTTGTGGGCGGAAAAGGCGAGCGCTGCTTGGAGGCAGGCTGCTGCAAAGCGAGCGCGGCCGACGGCGACGATGGTGGCGGGATCGGTGAATCGCGCGATGATCGCTTTCCGTTGCTCCGGCGTGGAGTTTTCCGGCACCTGGATCGCGGCAAGCTCCCCGCTAACGCATTGGCGGAGCTGGTCGAGCGCCGGCTGGAAGTCCGTTTGTTCCCAGCCGAGCCAGTCCTCGCGGAGACGAGTTTCCGCGAGATCCGGGAAAACTCCGGACCAGCCTGCCAGGGCGTCCGCCTTGCGACCTTGCAGCCAGGCGATGCGAGAGAGCGAAATGCGGCGGAGCAGCGGCGGAAGATCCACGGCGGTGGCGAGGCAGGCTTTGATCTGTTCCGCGTCCTCGGACTTCAGGGCCAGCGCGAGGGCGGCGGCGGCGGGGGGATCGGCCCGCTCGAGGCGGTCCCGCAGCGGCGCGAATGCCTCGGGACCGGCGAGGCGATGGCGGATGGTTTTGAATTCCGCGATGACTGCGGTGAAGTCCAGGCGGGGGAAAACAGTGCTGAGCTCGTCGAAGTTGCAAGCGTTGAAGGCCGCGGTTCTGGCCTCGGCAGCGACGTGGGTGAAGCTCCGTTGCTTTGCGTCATAGCGGCTGCCGGCCATGGCTGCGCTGAGGTTTTCCAGAGCGAGCAGGGCCGCTTCGCCGATAGCTGCGGGTTTCCCCGCGCTGGAATGCATGTCGGGTAGTGGCAGCAGTCGGTGGATGGTGAGCGTGCCGCTTTCCTCGCCGGTGAGTAGGTTTTTTTCATCGAAGGCGACCGCGGTGATCGACGATGCCACTTCGACGGGAGCGTGCGGATTTGTCAGGAGGGTGACGCGGTTTCCATCGACCGCGAACGGTGCGTGCTCAGGATCGCGCATCAGGACGGTCCATAAGTTAGGATGGCGGCTCCACGGGAAGCGGCGGGCCAGCGCCGCCGTGCCGAGCGATCCGTCCCCCTCGTCGCGGTAGGAAATGATGGCCGGGACGGACGGTTGGTGCGGTCCCGGGTCTTGGAGTGTTAGCACCGCGTTTCCATCCTGTGAGAATTGCGCCTGAAGCAGCTTCACCGGGTCCGGCAGCGGGGTCGTAAGGACCGGTTCGACCGGAGAGACGGGCATTTCCAAGAGACTTCCGTCGGCATGCAGCACGCGCAGTCGCGCGCGGTCCAGAAAGGCGGCGAGCGGCCGCGGAGCAAGGGGCTCGGAAGAGCGGATGATTTCTCCGGTCGAGGTGTCCCGCAGGTGCCAGACGACGGAATGATCATTCTTTGATAGAAAGCCCGGATGCGCCATCAGCAGGCCGTCCGGGGAGAAAACGATGACTGAGGAGGGCGTGACGAAATCCGGCAGCGGGCCGAGATCGCAGATCGGTTTCAGCGTTCGCGCGTTGCAAAGCAAGGTCACCGCCCCGCGCTCGACGACCACCGACTGGTGTCCCGGATCAAACACCAGGCTGCGGGTTTGTTGATCGTCCACGGGAAACAGGAGGCTCTCGATTTGTGGAGTTTCGAGATTCCAGCGGACGGTCGTGTTCGTCTTTCCGCCGAGGCTCACCCACAGCGACGACGGCCCGGCGAGGTTGATCTGTTCTATCGAAAATGGGTGGGGGAGGGTGAGAGTCGGAAAATTCCAGACCGTTTCCTTCAGGATGGTTTCCGCCAAACCGCGGGCCTCCTGGGAAGCGGGCTCCGCTTTCAGGGCGGAAACCAGCAGCGCGAGCGCCTCGTCCGGACGCTTCAAGTCGAGCTTGGTCCGGGCGGCGTCGATCCGCGCGCCCGCGAGCTGTGAAACGAGTTCTCCCACCATCGCGGGAGGGGATTTCGCGGGCGGCTTGCAGCTTGCAACCAGCATGCCAAGAGCCAGCAGCGGGACCACAAAACTCCGGCGGCTGCTGGGGCGCGCCGTGGGAAATCGTGGGGGCTGGCCGGGCATGTTCCTTCCTTGTAACGCCGCGGGACCGGCTTCATGTCTGTGACCCGCCAATCCGCTCAAAGTCCGCTCTTTTGAATCAAATCGCGGAGCTGCAACTGGAACTCCTTGATATCCTCGGGCGTCGGACGGTAGCCCTCCGTGTCCGGATCCAAGCCGGGGCGGCCGTTTTGATCGAGCATCCAGACGGCGGTCTCGCCGTCACTGAAGGTGGCTTTTCCGCTGACCAACGCGCCTGGAAGCGTGAGACTGTCCATCGTCACGGTTACGAATCCGGTCGGAACCGGTGCGGGCTTCTCGTCCTCTTTCGCCTCCACCTTCGGCGTCTCGACCAGCTCGATGCCGAGATCGAGGATCAGGAAACGGGTGTCCATGTAGGTGAGGGAATGGCCGAAATCATCCTTCAAATGGCGCTGGAGATCCGACATGGTGGCACCCTCGGCAGCCCATTGCTTGAGCGCGTCTTTTTGTTCCGGGGTGAGTTTGTTGGCACTGAACATGGCCTACTTTCAAACACCGCCCTTGGATTGCCAAGCTTCAAGAGAAGGAAAGTGGCTGGCGCGTCTCGCGGCAGGCCGCTGCCGCTCGTGCCACCGAGAGGTTGTCCGGAGTTTGCGCTTTAGCGTGCCTCTTTTGGCAGTCGGTCTATCCAATGTTTTGGGGCCGGCAGGTTCCGAAGCGCGTCGTCGGCTGTCCGGCGGAAGGATGCGGATGATCAGCCGGTCGTCCGCAGGCCGGAGGCGATCGCGTTGATGGAGAGCAAAAGCCGGGGCAGCAGTGAGTCGGCTTCGGTCGTGCGTTCGGCAGCGAGGTGGCCGCGCCACTCGCGGAGCAGGGTGATTTGCTGCTGGTGCAGCACCCGCAGCGGGGCCTCGCGGATTTCCAAGGTCTTCGCCATCCGCGGGCGGCGGTCTTTCATCTCGCCGTCGAAGAGTTCGGCTAGAAGGATCCTCGTGCGATCGAATTCCGCGAAGATGAGCGCGTTGAATTTGTCCCGGATCACCACGTTCTCGACCAGGCCCGCGTAGTCGCGCATCAATTCGAGGTTCGCCGAGGCGAGGTTGGTTTCCACGTTCGTGAGCACATAGCTGAGGAAGGTGGATTTGGGCAGGGCTTGTTTGAAATTTGCGAAGCCTGCCGGGTCCTCGGTTTTGAGTGTTTCCAATGCCGATCCCACGCCGAACCAGCCGGGCAGATAGTAGCGCGCCTGGGTCCAGGAAAACACCCACGGGATCGCCCGCAGGTCGCTGATGGAAAACCCCTTCTTGCCGGTCCGCCGCGCCGGGCGGGAGCCGATGCGCGAGTTTTCCAACGCGTCGATGGGCGTCGCTTGGCGGTAGAATTCGATGAACCCGTCCGTCTTGAGGAAATTCTGGTAGGCCGCCTGGCTGGTTTCTCCCAGCCGCGCCATGAAGGCCTCGCAGGGATCCTCCATCGCCGGTAGATGGCGGTGACGGGCGGTGGTGACGGCGGCGCCGGCCAGCAGAAGTTCGAGGTTGTAGGTGGCGTTGGCGAGGTTGGCGTATTTCTGGGCGATCGTCTCGCCCTGCTCGGTCATGCGGAAGCCGCCGCTCATCGCGCCGGAGGGCAGCGCGGCCATGAACCAATGGGTCGGCCCCGCGCCGCGGGAAATCGTGCCGCCGCGGCCGTGGAAAAAGCACAGGCGCACGTCGTGGTCGCGGCCCACGCGGGTGAGTGCGGTTTGCGCCCGCTGCAGCGCGAACTGCGCGGCAAGGATGCCGCAGTCTTTGTTGGAATCCGAGTAACCGAGCATCACCTGCTGGCCGCTGAAAATCCCGGCGGCTTGCGAGCGGCGGGTGAGGGGATGTTGTAAAAACGCCTCCAGGATGCCGGGCGAGCGGTCGAGGTCGTCCATCGTTTCGAACAGCGGGACGACCTGCAGCGGGCAGAGCAAGCCGTCCGGAGTCAGCTCCATCAGCCCGGCCTCGCGGGCGAGCAGATAGACGCCGAGCAGGTCCGAGAGCTGACGCGTCATCGAGACGATGAGCGAGCCGAGCCCGGGCCCGCCCCATTCGCGGCGATGGCGCACGAGCACCCGGTAGCAGTCGAGCACGTCGTCCGCTTCGATGCCCACGCGCAGGTCGTCGTGGAGAAACGGGCGCGTCGATTTGAGCTCGGCGTCGAGGAATTCCAAGCGCCGCTTCTCCGGCCATGCGGCGTAGTTTTCTCCGTCCGGGATGCTTGCTGCGACTAGCAGCTGGCTGATCGCCTTGTCGTGGAATTCCGAGTTCTGCCGGACGTCGAGCGTCGCCAGATGGAAGCCGAACATCTCCAGCTTGTGGCGCAGCGGGCGGATCGCCGCTTCCTCTAGCAAGTGGCAGCCGGCCGCGGCGAGCGTGCGCGAGAGCAAATTCAAGTCGTCCGCGAGGCAGGCGGGATTCCGGTAGCCGGGCTTGCCCAAGACTTGCTCGCGGAGACGCAGGGCCATCAGCGCGGTCATTTGCCGCCACGGCTCCTCCTCGTGGCGGTCGAGGATTTCCGCCACGCCGGAGCTGCCTTGGAGCATGGCGAGAAGTTGGTCGATCCGTGTTTGGAGCTCCGGCGGCACCGGCGTGAGGTAGCGGGAAAGCGTGAGCTGCGAGCCGAGTTCCAACAGCTCGCGCTGGAGCAGCCGGAAGGCGGAGTGGCGCAGGGTTTCGAGCGTTTGGCCGGTGACAGCGGGCGTGACTAACGGATGTCCGTCGCGATCGCCGCCGATCCATGTGCCGAAATTCAGGCGCGGGATGTTTCCGGCGGAGCGTAGCATTTCGAGCGGCAGTCCGGCGTCGCGCCAGGCTTCGGTGAAATGCAGGTCGAGGCGGTTGATGGCGGATGGGAAGAGGTCGCGCAGGTAGTGGGTGGCGTTGCGCAGCTCGCTGGTGATGTCGGGTCGGACCAGGTGGATTTCCGCGGTGCGCCAGAGGGTTTCGAGGGTGGTGACCACCCGCTCGCGGATGCGGCGGCGTTCGCGTTCGGTGTATTTCGGGAACTCGTTGCGGACCATTTCATCGTAGAGCGCGCGGTGGCGTTCGCGGATGCTGGATCGCTTGGCCTCGGTCGGGTGGGCAGTGAGGACCGGCTCGACCTGCACGTCGCGCAGGACTTCGAGGATCTGCTCCGGCGTCAGACCGATGGCGCGCAAGTCCCGCAACGCCTGCGGCCACAAGCCCCGGATCGACTCCGCGCCGAGCGCATTTTCCCGCTCGCGGCGGATTTCGGCGGCCACCCGTTCCTCGACCATGTTGAGCAGCTGGAAGCCGATCGAATAGAGTTGCGGCAGCCCCTCGGGTGCGGCGCCGATTTCCGGCTCCCGCCCCGACCACGGCAGAAATGGCAGGAGTTCCATCTCCCCGGTGCTGACCAGCGCGTCCTTCAGGCAGCCGAGCAGGTATTGCAACCGCTCGTCGATCAGGTCGAATCCTTCCAGCCGAAGCTGCTCGCGGGTGGGGTTGCTGGTGGAGTCGGTCATGTGCGCGCGAGGAAAGCACGAACCAAGCCGAATCGGAAAGGGGATAAAATTACCGCAATCACACGCTTGGACATTCGTGCCCGCTTGGGCTAGCAAAGCCTGCGTGAACTCATGGTATCCAGCGGTCGATGTGGTAAAAAGCTGTCTCAAGGCGGGCGTCGGCGAGTTCGTCGTCTGCGCCGGGGCGCGGAATGCGGCTTTGCTCGAAGCGCTGGCCCGGGCGGAGGCGGCGGGGCTGGTGCGCGTCTGGCGGCATTTTGAGGAACGCAGCGCGGGATTTTTCGCGCTGGGGCGTACCATGGAAACTGCGCAACCCTGCGCGGTCATCACCACCAGCGGCACCGCCGTTGCGGAGCTGTTGCCCGCGGTCATCGAGGCGCACTATCAGGGCCGCCCGCTCGTGGCGATCACGGCGGACCGTCCGGCGGCGTGTCGCGGGACGGGTGCGCCTCAGACCATCGAGCAGCCGGGTATTTTTGGAAATCACGCGTGGCAGGGAACTTTCGCCGACTGGGATGGAAACCAGCCGCTGCATCTGAACGCCGAGTTTGAGGAAGCTTTCGAGGCGGATGACGAAATTTTTTCGCAGGAGTCCCTTTGTGAATTTGTTCCCGTGAAGGAAAAACTCAACGTCGCCGCGCTCGCCCGCTGGCTGCGCGAGGAACATTATAAAGGCATCGTCGTCCTCGTCGGCGGGCTGGAGCCGGACGAGCGCGAGGACGTGTTCCATTTCTGCCAGGACCTCGGCGCGCCGGTTGTCGCCGAGGCCACCAGCGGCCTGCGGGAAGCGCTCCAGTCGCTCGCCATCCACGATGCCGACCGCGTTCTGAAATCCCGTCCGCCCGGGAAAATCCTGCGTTTCGGCGAGGTCCCCAGCGGCCGCTTCTGGCGCGACCTCGAAGAACTGCCGCAGGTTTCCGTATGGTCCGCCTGCCGCAACGGGCTGCCCGGCCTCGCCCGCGAATCCTGCGTCGTCCGCGGCTCGCTCGACCGCGTCATCCAAGCGCTCGGCCCCATCGAACTCGCCGACGACGCGCTCGACTACCTCGCCGGAGCCGGCAGCCGCGCCGTGAAAATCGACGAACTGCTCGAAATCTATCCGGACAGCGAGCCCGCGCTGCTGCGCACGCTTTCCCACTACGCGTCGATCGGCGGCGGGCTTTTCCTCGGCAACAGCATGCCGATCCGTGAGTGGAACCACTTCGCCCAATGGGCGCGCCCCGTCCCGTCGGTCCGCGCCAACCGCGGCGCGAACGGCATTGACGGCCAAGTCAGCACCTGGCTCGGCTGGTCCGCCGATGTCAGCGAAACCTGGGCCGTCGTCGGCGACCTCACCGCGCTTTACGATCTGGCAGCGCCGTTCGTGCTCGAGCAAATCCACTGCCAGGGCCGCGTGCTCGCCGTCATCAACAACGGCGGCGGCAAGATCTTCGAGCGCCTGCCGCGCCTGCAAAGCATGAGCCCGCGCGCCGTGGAGTGGATGACCAATCCGCAAAGCGCTGATCTATCCGGCCTCGCCACGCTCTGGGGCATGAACCATCTCCGCATCCGCACCGTCGATGACTTCGACAAGTTCGAAGCAGGCGACAAAACCCTGCTCCTCGAAATCATCCCCGACGCCGCCCAGACCACCGCCTTCTGGGCCGCCTGGGACCGCATCCAGGCGTGAGAAACTGAAATTCTTCCCTTGCCAATTCCCGCGAGGCCCGTTCCGCATTCCGCCTCAGCGCAAACGCACTGGTCCCGCGGTCCAATGGATAGAACGAGGGCCTCCGAAGCCGTAGGTAGTGTTCGGTTCCACTCGGGACCACACCCTTAAAACAAGCGCTAAAACCTTGAAAATAAATAGTTACGGCCAAATACGAGTTGCTAGAGAGTGGGGCGGAATAGCCCCAA
>CAMCUY010000022.1 GCA_945879075.1 Akkermansia muciniphila
TCACCACCTTGGTGACGTGACGACCGATACCGCCCTTTTTCTTGGCCAAACCTGAACGGTGGATTTTGCCGCCGGAGCGGACGCGGGTTCCTCGAATACTGCAGATACGTGCCATAAAAAAATTGGTTGGAGTTGCGGGACGCGGAGAATGGCCATGAGACCCGACCCGTCAAGACGAATTCTGCCTATTTCCGCTTAAAGTTGCTTGAGCCGGTTTTTCCGCAGCAGATTCAGCCAGCGCTCGATGTCCTTGAACATGACTTCCTTTTTCTCGTCATACATCAGCAGGTGATAGGCCTGCGGGTAGTTGTGGTAGGTTTTCGAGGTGCCGGGCGGGATCCGGGCGACGAAGCCGCGGACGTCGGAGTCGTTGTTGAAATAGTCTTTTCCGCCGTGAAGGACGAGAACCGGCGAGCGGAGTGTGGACGCGCAGGCGTTCATCTGATCAATCAGCCCGGCAAGCGCGCCGATCATCCGCAGCGTGTATTGATCGACGCTGTAAGGGTTTTTTTTGCTCTGCTCCGCGTGGGTGGAAGTCTGCGTCATTTGCACTTCCTGGCCGCCGGCGAGGGTCGCTAGGGAAACCCGGGCGAGCGGAAGCGTCGTCGCCGCGATTTGCACCAAGCCCGGCGTCCACGCGGGGATGTCGTCGCGGAAGCGGACGATCGGGGAGGACAGGATCAGGCCGTCACAGGGCGGATCGCCGGCGGGTGACTCGCGCCAGGCATGCGCGGCGATGAGCGCGCCCATGCTCTCGCCAAACCACACGATTTTCGCATCCGGATGCTGCTCCTGAACCAGTTGGCTGAAGGCGAACAAATCGCGATACCAGTCCCGCGGATCGCCGATGTCGCCGCGCCGCTGATGAATCGGATCGCTGCCCTGGCCGCGGACCTCGTAGGCGTAAAGCCCGGTGGCCGGCTGGTGTTGGAGAAGGTGCTTGCCGAGGTTCGCGTAGTCGATGGAGGCCCCGCAAAACCCGTGGATGCCGATGAGCACCACGTCCGGCTCGGTGGTTTCGGAAATCCACTTGCGGTAACCGAAGCGATCCACCTTCGCATCGAGCGCGGACTTGGCTCCCGACGATTTCTGGTGGTTTACCAACGTGTATCGGGGAGCGCATGCGACCCCAAAAAGTATCGCCACACAGGCGACGAACCTGCTGATTTTCGAAATCATAAATCGGGGCACACCAGAAATTTCGCAGAAATCAACGAAAGCGCAATGCCGTATGCCCGCGCTGAAAATGCGGGGCCTTCCAAATAAATTGAATTCCCATCAGCCGGATTTCGTATATGCATGCGACCGGTCCAATTCCTTGTTTTTATGAAAAGCCGTCTCCCCGTCATCGCCGCGTTCCTTTCCATTTCGCTGGCCGCCTCCGCCGCTCCCCGGCTGGTCGTCTCCACTCCGTCGCTGGTCCCGGAATCGCAAATCGACCTCGTCCTCGACTCGCCGGCCGTCGCCATTTCCGAACTCGGAACAACCACCGACAACACCTGGCTCGACGTCCAGCCCGCGCTGCCCGGCAAGTTGCGATGGAAGGCGCAGAACATCGCGCAATTCATCCCCGCGCAAGCTCCGGCGATCGGCGCGACTTACACGTTCTCGATCCCGAAAAACCACACCCATCTCGACCAGTCCGCCGTCCCCGCCGGGAAATTCGCCACGCTCGCCAGCGAGCCGTTCCGCGTCATCGCCGCGAATCCGCCTAACCGCTGGTCATCGGATTACTCGCCGTCCACCGGCGCGTGGCTGATCGTTTTCAACGACGACGTCGATCCCGCGGCCGCCGCGGCGTTTGTCTCGTTCAGCTCCAATACCGGCCAGCGCGTTGCCGCCCGCCTCGAGCGCGCCGCCGTCGGGCGCGCCGGCTATTACGCAAACAACTACAAGCCATGGGCGGCGAGATTCCCTAACTCCAACATTCCGGAAACCACGCCCGAGAGCCCGGTGCCCAACATCATCGTCGCCACGCCCGTCTCACCGCTTCCCGTCGGCGACGGCTGGGAAGTCTCCGTGCTCAAGGGCTTGCCCAATCTATCCGCCAACGCCCGCCTCACCGAAAACAGCGGCTACAAAATCGGCAAAATCGAGCCATTCAAGATCGCCGACATCAAACCGCAGGTCGTCGCCGACAAGCCCCGCCAGATCATCATCCACCTCAACCAGCCTGCCCCGGAAAAGCTGCCTGCGGATTTCTTGGAAACCTGCATCGAGATCGCCCCGCGCCCGGAAAACCTCCAGGCCGAGGCCGACGGCCGGGAAATCCAACTGTCCGGAGATCTTTCCGAAAACGACACCTACTCGATCACCCTGAAACCGCCGTTCACCTCCAAGGGCGGCCTCGGACTCGCCGAAGCGTTGACCAAGAAAATCACCTTCGAGCACCTCGCGCCGCACATCGCCTTTCCCTCAGAAGACGTCGGCCAACTCGCTAACGGCAACCGCAAATACCGGATGCTCACCCTCAATCTCGAAAGCGCCCGCGTCCGCATCAAGAAACTCGCCGGCGCCGACCTCATCCGCGCCTTCCAAGGCTACCGCCATTTCACCGGCAACGGACCTAACAACGAGTCGATCCACCCCACCGCCCCCGTTCCCTATCCGTTGATCGTCGGCACGCCCGTCGCGGATCTGGAAATCCCCCTCGGCAACCCCATCGACACCACTAAGATCATCACCCTCGACTGGGATGAGGTTCTCCCCAAAGACACCCGCTACGGCGTGCTTTTCGTCGAGGCCTCGGGCAAATGCCACGCGAATTGCGGCACCGAGAACCGCCCGACGACGCAGGCGATCCTCCAGCTCACCGACATCGGCCTCGCCTGGAAACTCACCGGGAAGGAAGCCATGATCTACGCCTTTTCCTGCGACACCGGTGCGCCTCTTCCCGGCGTGAAACTCCAACTTTACGGCGAGGACGCCGCCGCGCTTGAGTCCGCCAGCACCGACGCCTCCGGGCTCGCCACGATTCCCCGCTCCGAGGCCGTTCGCCACCTCCACGCGTCGCTCGGCGCAGACAGCTACCTAACCGCGTTCGACTCCTCGCTCGACACCGTCGGCCTCTGGCATTTCCCGGTCCGCTACACTTGGAACAAACCCGCCGAAGCCCCGCGCAAAGCGTTCCTCTTCACCGACCGCTCGCTTTACCGCCCCGGCGAAACCGTCCGCGTCAAAGGCATCGTCCGCACCCAGCGCGGCAACGCCATCGAGCCCGCGAAACCCGGCCCGGCGCGCGTCGTCATCATTGATCCCACCGCGAAGGAAATCCACACCCGTCCCGTCACGATCTCGGAAAATGGCTCCTTCGATTTCACCTACCCGCTGCCGTCCGGAAAAACCGGCACCCACCTGATCCGCCTCGAATACCCCGAGGAACTCGCCGAAGCCGCAGCGCTCGAGGACCAGTGGCAAAAACAAGAAGCCCTCCTCGCCAGCGCCCGCTTCGACATTCCGCTGCGCGTTGAGGAGTTCCGCAGCAACGCCTTCGAGGTCGGACAAACCATCGCCACGCCCCCGCCCGGTGCCGCTAACATTTCCGTGGATCTCACCGCTAAATATTACCAAGGCCAGCCCGTCGCCGCCGGCCAGGTAAAATACTTCAGCCACGTCACCGCGCAAAACCCCTACCCCGAGCGCTTCCGGGATTTCCTCTTCGGAAACCACCGCACCAACGACTGGGCTTACTGGTATCACTACTTCGGCTACCGCAACGACGAAGTCTCCGAAGCCCAAATCTCACAGAACCAAGGCGAGACCCTGCTTTCCGCCGACGGTAAGGCCTCTCTATCCGTCGCCATCCCGCAGGCGGAATTCCCGACCTCCCGCGAAGTCGTCATTTCCTCCGAGGTCACCGATGCGAACAACCAGACCCTGACCTCTGCTGCCACCGCCACGGTGCATCCCGCGAGTGTTTACGTCGGCGTTTCCAGAATCGACAGCCTCGTCCGCGCGGGCGACGCCGTGCCGCTGAAAATCGTCGCCACCGACCCCAACGGCGAGCCCTTTCCCGGCGCCGTCCAAGTCACCGCCACGCTCACCCGCGAGGTGAATTCCGCAGTGAAATCCCGCATGGTTTCCGGCGCGACCACTACGCGAAATAACGTCGAAGAGGAAACCATCTCCACCACCGAGCTCACCCTCGACCCCGCCGCCTCAGCCGGACAAGGCACCGCCCTAACCGTCAAGCCGAAGTCCAACGGCCGCCATTTCCTCACCCTCCGCGGCACCGACCCGGACGGCCGCGCCTTCGCCACCGTCACCTATTTCGATGTCTATGGAACCAATGAATTCCCGTGGCTCTACGAAGACGGCTTGCGTGTGAAAATGGTCGCCGAAAAGAAATCCTACAAGCCCGGCGAGACCGCGCGCCTGCTCGTCCTCACGCCCATCGAAGGCACCGCCCTCGTCACCGTGGAGCGCGAAAAAGTCCTCCGCACCTTCTCCGTCCAGCTCAAGGCCGACAAGCCCGTCATCGAAGTTCCGCTCACCGCCGACGACGCGCCTAACGCTTTCGTCTCCGTCCTCATCGTCAAGGGCGCCAAGGAATCCGCCCGCGAGCTCAAGGAGCCCCAACTCCGTCTCGGCTACTGCGAGCTCATCGTGGAAAACCTCCGCGACAAGCTTGCCGTGAAGCTCGAAACACCCGTGCCTTCCTACCGCCCCGGCGACGAAGTCACGCTGACCGGCAGCATCACCCTCGCCGACAGCAAGCCGGCCGCCGGCGCCGAGGTCACCTTTTACGCCGAAGACGAAGGCACGCTTGCCGTCATGGGCTACGAGACGCCGAAGCCCATGGACTACTTTTACACGCCCCGCAACCTCGACGTGGAGTCTGGCACCTCCTTCCAGAACTTCATCTCCGAAGACCCGGAAAAACAATATTTCTCCAACAAGGGATTCTTCATCGGCGGCGGTGGCGACCTCGCCAAACTCGCCGATCTCCTGCGGAAGAGTTTCGATCCCTGCGCCACTTGGGCGCCCGCGCTTGTCACCGATGCCGCCGGCAAATTCAGCCACCGCTTCAAGCTTCCCGACACCCTCACCCGCTACCGCCTCATCGCCGTCGCCCATCAGAACCCCGCCAGGTTCGGTCACGCCGAGTCGTCCATCGTCGTGAAAAAAGACCTGATGCTGGAGCCGAAAACCCCGCGCTTCGCCAACCAGTCGGACACCTTCAACACGCAGGTCCTCGTCCAGAACGCCTCCACCTTCACCGGCACCTGGGAGATCAAATTCAGCACCGCCAGCGGTGCTGAAACGCCCTGCGCCGTTCCCATCGGCTCCACCACCGGGACGGTCACGCTCGCCCCCGGCGCATCAACCACCGTCATCTTCCCCACCCGCGCCGAAAGCACCGGGGAAGCCGTTCTCACTTTCCAAGCCACTCCGGTTTCCCTCAGCGGCGGCGAGCTAACACCCGTCCTCAAACGCAATCTGTCCGACGCCGTCGAAGCCCGCTTCCCGGTCCAATACCCGATGCCGCTGCTCCGCCAGATGAAGCTCGTCAATCTCGACAAGCCGGGTGTGAAGCAAGACCTCCGCAGCCACCTCGACGCGAAATTGCTAGACGGCAGCGGCGAGATCGACCTCGAGTTCTCCCGCTCCCCGCTCGTCGAGGCCGGCGGATCCGTCGATTTCCTGCTCCATTATCCGTACGGCTGTATCGAGCAATCCACCTCCTCGCTGATCCCGTGGCTCACCGTGGAGGAACTCAGCCCGGTCATCCCGAGCTTCGCGAAAATTCCGGAGAAAAAAGTCCAAGCCGCCATCCAGGCCGGAGCCGACCGGTTGCTCTCGATGCAACTCCCCGACGGCTCATTCACCTACTGGCCCGGCGGCACCGATCCCGCGCCGTGGACCACCGCCTATCCCGGCATGGGACTAATATTAGCCGCAGAAAAAGGCGCCAACGTCCCGGACTCCGCCATCGAGTCACTCAAGAAGAACCTCATCGAAAGCCTGCGCGGCATCGCCGCTGAGAAGTCCGCCTCGGCGCTCGAAACCCACACCCGCGCCCTGCTCGTCCTCGCGCTCGGCGGATCGCCGCAGCCCGCCTATCGAAACGCGCTCGTCGATCGCATCGCCGAGCTAACACCCAGCGCCCGCTGCCTGCTCGCCACCGCCATCGCCGCCGAGGAGAAAGACAACCCAGCCAATCTCGCCATCGCGAAATCCGTCCTCACCTCCAAGGTCGCCTTCAAGCTCAAGAACGACGATTGGATGCCCTGGTCCGCCGATGACGCCTACAACCTCATCGCCTGGCTAGCCGTCGACCCCCAAGGACCGGAGCCCACCAAGGCCCTCGACCGCATGCTCCACGAGCGCAATCCCTACGGCCACTGGCGCACGACTTGGGCAAACGGCTGGAGCCTCCTCGCCATGGCCGAATATGCCGGAAACCAAAATCTCAGCGACCAGCCCGTCGCTCTAACGTTCGAGACCGCCGCCGGCACGGAAACCATTTCACTCACCCACGACCAGCCAGCCGCCACGCGTTCCTTCAAGCTCACGCCCGATCTCAAGCTCGCCCTCACCGCCGAGCAAAGTGCCTTTGTCCGGCTGAAAATCGCCGCCAAACCGCCGATCGCGCCGCTCCAGCCGGTCGCGACCAACGGCCTTTCCATCGACCGGATCTACGAGCGCGTCAACGCCGACGGTTCCGCGCAAATTCTGACAGAACCGCAGGTCGGCGACCTCGTCCGCGTCTCGCTCCGCGTCAACCTGCCCAAGGACAACACGCGCTACCTCGTCATTGAGGACCCGTTGCCC
Source organism: Akkermansia muciniphila (assembly GCA_945879075.1). GTDB lineage: Bacteria > Verrucomicrobiota > Verrucomicrobiia > Verrucomicrobiales > Akkermansiaceae > Luteolibacter > Luteolibacter muciniphilus_C. The sequence continues at coordinate 6,775 of CAMCUY010000022.1, forward strand.
GCCGTGTTTGAAACCGTCAACACCGACTTCAAATCACAGCGCGCCGCCGCCGGCATCCGCACCAGCGAGAACGACTGGCGGGTCAGCCACTCGGAACTCCGCAGCGACCGCGCCGCGTTTTTCCTCGATGAAGTCTCGCGGAAAGGTACTTACACCCTCACCTACCTCGCCCGCTGCACCCTCGCCGGCCAAGCCACCGCCCCGCCCGCCAAGGTCGAGTCGATGTATGATCCGGAAAACTTCGCGCTCTCCGCCTCACGGGTTTTCAGCGCGAAATAGCCTGAATCCCGTCTCACCTTCCATGCTTCAATTTGATAGATCCACCCTCCGGCTCACCATCTATGGCGCGATCCTCGCCTATCTGGTTGCAGACCTGTTTATTTTCAACGGCCCGCTCCGCAGAACCGTCGGAGGTGACAGGCTGCCAAAGCCGGAAATCGTCGCCCGCGTCGCCGGCCACCCGATCACCCGCAGCCAGCTCGATCGCGCTGTTAGCGAGAAACTCTGGCTCGAAGGAAATCCCGCCGCAGATCCCGTTACCCTCCGCGCCACCGCGCTGGAAGACCTCATCGACCACGAGTTGCTGCGCCTCCAAGTCAAGGAGCTCGACCCGCCACTCACCGCAAGCGACGAGGAAATCAACGAACGCCTGCGCCGCCTTGTCGGACGTTTCGAGAGCAAGGGCGCACTCGAAACCGCGATGAAATCCCAGGGCATTCCCAACGAACGGGATCTCCGCGAACGCCTCACTGCTAGAATCCGGCAGGAAAAACTCATCGCCCTGCGCATCGGCCCGTCCATCCACGCGAACGACGAGGAGGCCCGCAAATGGTTCGATGCCCATCAGCAATCCATCACCCTGCCCGAGCGAGTCGAGGCGCGGCATGTTTTCATCCCCACGCTCGACCACCCGCCGGAAGAGGCAAAGCAGAAGCTTGATGCCGCGCTCCTCGAGCTCACCGAGAAAAAAAAGGACTTCGCCACTCTCGCCAAGGAAGTCAGCGAAGACCCCGCCACCAAGGACAGCGGCGGCGCGCTCGGTTGGATGACCCGCGGGCGCCTGCCCGCCGATTTCGCCGCGCCTGTTTTTTCGCTGGAAACCAACCAGCCCGCACTCGTCCGCACCACACTCGGCTGGCACCTCGTCGAAGTGACCGCCCGCAAACCCGCCGAGCCGCGCGATTTCGAACAAGCGAAGCCCGAAATCCTCGGCGCCCTCGAAGCCATCAAACGCCGCCAGGCCACCGCGGATTTCCGCAAATCATTACGCCAGGCGCACGCCGCAGAGATCGAGATTTCTCCCGCGAAACTAACGCCCGCTCCCAAAAGCGAGCCGAGGGATTGGCGCACGCTGCTGATCGCGGCCGCCTTGATCCTCAGCCCGCTGTTCACCGGTTGGGCACTGGCGAGACGGCTATCCAAAAGCTGACCTTGCACGTTTGACATCTCCGCCCGGTTTTGGACACTCCGGCCATGTATGAAACCGCAGGCAAATTGAAATGGATCGGCACCACCCAGAGCTTCGCGAGCGGCTTCACCAAGCGCGAGTTCGTGGTCACCACCGCGGCGGACAAGTATCCGCAGGATCTCAAGTTCGAGGTGGTGAAGGACAAGTGCCCTCTGCTCGATCCCTTCGAACTCGGACAGGACGTGCAGGTCAACTTCGACATCCGCGGCAACGAGTATAACGGCAAGTATTTCGTCAACCTCGCGTGTTGGAAGATCCAAGCCGCGGGAGAATCGGCCGCTCCATCCCCGGCATCAAGGCAACCCGCCGCCCGCCAGAGCGCGGCCCCTGTCAGCAACGAGCCGTCCGCCTCCGATCTCCGCGGTGACGATGACTTCGATGACGAGAGCCCCTTCTGAAACCCGTCGGAGCGCGGAATGAATTTCACGCTCCAATCACCAAAAAGCCCCGGCTCGCGGAATGCGGGCCGGGGCTTGGATTGAAGGACAGGCAGAAATGCCTGTGTCAGGCGGTGGCCGCGTCCTCGTCGTCGTCGAAGGTTTCCTTCGGTGCGACGATGGGTTCCGGCTCCTCGACGGTGAACTCGAACTCCGCCTCGCGGTGGTGATAGAATCCGGTGCCGGCGGGGATGAGGTGACCCATGATGACGTTTTCCTTGAACCCGCTGAGGTAATCGACGCGTCCGAGGGTCGCTGCTTCGGTGAGGACACGGGTGGTGTCCTGGAACGAGGCGGCGGAGATGAACGAGTCGGTTTCCAACGACGCCTTGGTGATGCCGAGCAGGACAGGCTCGCCTTCGGCGGGCTTGCCGCCGTTGGCGACGATCTCGGCGTTGATGCGCTTGAAGTTCGAGCGGTCAACTTGGTCACCCCAGAGGTATTGGTCGGCATCGCCCGGGTCGGTGATCTTCACCTTGCGGAGCATTTGACGAACGATGACCTCGATGTGCTTGTCGTTGATTTCCACGCCTTGGACGCGATAGACGGACTGGACTTCGTTGACCAAGTGCTCTTGAAGCTCTTGGGCTCCGCAAGCTTCAAGCAAATCTTCCGGCGACACGGGGCCTTCGGTGATTTGATCGCCGCGTTTGACGACGTCGCCTTCGGTGACAACGACGTGCTTGCCCATTGGGACAAGGTGGTCCATTTGCTCGCCGGTTTCGGCATGGGTGACGATGACTTTCTTCTTGCCGCGGACGTTGCCGCCGAACGAGACGGCACCTTCGATCTTGGCGATGACGCAGGAGTCCTTGGGCTTGCGGGCTTCGAAAAGCTCGGCCACCCGTGGAAGACCGCCGGTGATGTCCTTGGTCCGTGCAACTTTTCGCGGAGTCTTGGCGATCTGCGTTCCCGCGGTGATGACCTGGCCTTCCTTGACGGAAAGGTGGGCGCCAACCGGGATGGAGTAGCTCGCTTTGATTTCCTTGGTCTTCTCGTCGATGATGACGACCTGCGGGTGGAGGTCTTCCTTGTGCTCGGTGACGACCATGCCTTTTTTGCCGGTTTCCTTGTCCGTTTCGTTAGTCACGGTGATGCCGGAGATCATGTCGCGGAGTTCGACCTTACCGTTTTTCTCGGTGAGGATCGGCACGTTGTAGGGATCCCAAGTGACCACGGTCTCGCCCTTCTTAACGTCCTCGCCATCCTTCACGGAAATGACGGAGCCAATGACGATTTGATGGCTTTCCAGCTCGAGGCCTTCCTTGTCGCGAATGGAGATGGTGCTGTTCTTGTTGAGAACGACCCAGTGTCCATCGACGTCCTGCACCGTGCGCATTTCCTTGTAGACGATGCGACCGCTGTTCTTGGCCTTGATGATAGGCTGTTTGAACGTGGCGGCGGCGACACCACCGACGTGGAAGGTCCGCATGGTGAGCTGGGTGCCGGGCTCGCCGATCGATTGGGCGGCGATGATGCCGACAGCTTCACCGATTTTGACGGGGAGTCCGGTGGCGAGGTTGAGGCCGTAGCAGTTCGCGCAGCAGCCGCGCTCGGCTTCGCAGGTGAGAACCGAACGGATCTTCAACTTGAGCACGCCGATGTTCTCGATGGAACGGGCTTGGACTTCGTTGATCACGTCATCCACTTCGACCAGGACGCCGCCAGTGACAGGGTCCTTGATCTGCTCGCATGAGACGCGGCCGTAAATGCGGGTGGAGAGCGAGGCGGACTCCTCGTCACCATCATAGATGGCGGCGACGGTGATGCCGTTCGCGGTTCCGCAATCCTGCTTGAAGACGATGACGTCCTGGGCGACATCGACCAATTTACGGGTCATGTAGCCGGAGTCAGCGGTTTTCAGAGCGGTGTCGGACAGTCCTTTACGGGCTCCGTGGGTGGAGATGAAATACTCCAGCACGGAGAGACCTTCGCGGAAGTTCGAGATGATCGGGCGTTCGATGATTTCGCCGGAGGGCTTGGCCATCAGTCCGCGCATACCGCCGAGCTGTTTGATCTGGGACTTGTTACCCCGCGCACCGGAATCGACCATCATGAAGAGTGGCGATGCCTTTTTCTTGCCCTCGTTGAACTCGATCTTTCGATAGAGTGCGTTGGCAATGGTGTCGGTGGCTTGTGTCCAAACGTCGACGACCTTCTGATAGCGCTCGCCGTCGGTGATGACGCCGTTGCGGTATTGCTTGGTGACTTTTTCGACTTCCTCGTAGGCCTTGGCGATGACCTCGGTCTTCTCCTCGGGGATGACCATGTCAACGATCCCGATCGAAGTGCCCGAACGGGTCGCCTCGCGGAAACCGAGGTTCTTGAGCTCGTCGAGGACCTCGACGGTCTTCGGCTTGCCGGAAACCTGATAGCAGCGCCAGATGATGTCGCCGATCTGTTTCTTGCCGACGTTGTTGTTGATGAAGCCCACGCCCGCAGGCCAGATTTCATTGAAACGAACGCGGCCCGGAGTGGTCTCGATGATCTTGCCCTGACGCAGCGCCTGTTGGAGCGGAGTGAGTTCCTTGCGGTCCTTCGCGGTGAGGTCCTCGCCCTTGTAACCGAAGACCGTGTTCTTGCCATGGTCGGGGTTACGGATGCGGATCCACTGGTGATAGTCGATCTTGTCGGAGGCGAGAGCGAACTCGACTTCGGAGGCGTTTTCAAAGAGCGGCATGTGCTCCTCTTTTTCACGGTCCTTCTCGGTGCGGATGCCGGCCCATGTCAGGTAATACGTGCCGAGAATGATGTCCTGGGTAGGAACCGTCACGGGGCGGCCGGATGCGGGCGAGAAGATGTTGTTAGGCGCAAGCATCAGCTGGCGGCACTCCATCTGGGCCTCGATCGAAAGCGGGACGTGGACCGCCATTTGGTCACCGTCGAAGTCCGCGTTGTAAGCGGTGCAAACGAGCGGGTGGACGCGGATGGCCTCACCTTCGATGAGCTTCGGCTCGAAGGCCTGGATCGAAAGACGGTGAAGAGTCGGAGCGCGGTTGAGCAGGATCGGGTGACCCTTGGTGACCTCCGCGAGGATGTCCCAGACTTCGGTGGTCTTGCGGTCGATCATCTTCTTGGCCGAGCGCACGGTGTGGCAGTAGCCAAGCTCCTTGAGGCGGCGGATGATGAATGGTTCGAACAAGGTGAGCGCCATCTTCTTGGGAAGACCGCACTGGCCGAGCTTGAGGTCGGGACCGACGACGATGACGGAACGACCGGAATAGTCCACGCGTTTTCCGAGAAGGTTCTGACGGAAACGCCCGCCCTTGCCCTTGAGCATATCGCTGAGGGATTTGAGCGGGCGGTTGCCGGCACCGGTGACAGCGCGACCGTGGCGACCGTTGTCGAACAGCGCGTCAACCGCTTCCTGAAGCATCCGCTTTTCGTTGCGGATGATGACTTCCGGCGTCTTGAGGAGCAGGAGGTTCTTGAGGCGGTTGTTGCGGTTGATGACGCGGCGATAGAGGTCGTTGAGGTCGGAGGTGGCGAAGCGACCGCCTTCGAGTGGCACCAGCGGACGCAGGTCCGGCGGGATCACGGGAAGCACGGTTTGGATCATCCACTCGGGACGCGATTTCGACTGAAGGAAACCTTGCGTGATTTTAAGGCGCTTCGAGAGTTTCTTCTTGTTCTGCTTGGAACGGGTGGTTCCGAGCTCTTCTTCGAGCGAAACGATCAAAGATGGGAGATCGCACTGACGAAGCAATTCCATCACGGCAGCGGCACCCATGCTGGCTTGGAAGGATCCGTCGCCATAAGTGTCTTCCGCTTCGCGGAGCTCGTTCTCGGTGAGAAGCTGACCGACCTCGAGGGCGGTGTTGCCCTGTTCAGTGACGACGTAGTCTTCATAGTAAATCACGCGCTCCAACTGGCGGGCGCTCATGTCGAGCATGAGGCCGATGCGGGAAGGCATGCACTTGTAGAACCAGATGTGGGAAACCGGCACGGCCAGTTCGATGTGGCCCATGCGCTCGCGACGGACGCGGCTCAAGGTCACTTCGACGCCGCAACGGTCGCAGATTACGCCTTTGTGTTTGATGCGCTTGTATTTGCCACAGGCGCACTCCCAGTCGCGGGTGGGTCCGAAGATCCGCTCGCAGAAGAGCCCGCCTTTTTCGGGCTTGAAGGTCCGGTAGTTGATGGTTTCCGGGTTCTTCACCTCGCCCTTGGACCAGGAACGGATGATTTCCGGGGAAGCTACGGTGATGGAGACTTGGTCAAATTGCTCCGGGCGCTCGTCCACGCCGAATAGTTCGCGAAGGTTGGTATCGACACTCATGTTGTTAGTAACGGTTTAGGTCAGGTTGGGGTTCGCGTTTGAAATCACAGGGTAAGATCATCCAAGGAATAGTCGTCCAGACCGCCGGTCATGCCGGAGCCATGGGTCGAGCCCTTACGACCCGGACGGACGTCGAGTCCGAGGGATTGCATTTCCTTGATGAGAACGTTGAACGACTCGGGCGTTCCAGCTTCGAGGTTGTTGTCGCCTTTGACAATCGCCTCGTAAATCCGGGTGCGGCCTTGCACATCGTCCGACTTGACGGTGAGAAGCTCTTGGAGGGTGTAAGCGGCGCCGTATGCTTCGAGCGCCCACACTTCCATTTCCCCGAAACGCTGGCCACCGTATTGCGCTTTACCACCGAGCGGCTGCTGGGTGACGAGCGAGTAGGGACCGACGGCACGGGCGTGGATCTTGTCAGCAACCAAGTGACCGAGCTTGAGGATGTAGATCATTCCGACCACGACCGGGTTGTGGAAGGCCTCGCCGGTGCGACCATCATAGAGGGTCGATTTACCACCGGTGGTGCCGTCCTTGCCGTCGCCGATCCAGGTGTAGCCGCGGCCTTCGGGTTCGCCGGGCTTGCGGGCGCGGAGTTCGCCGTTGTCACCGACGAATTTCACCCCGTCGACCTTCTTGGCCTTGGACATGAAATCCCAGATGACGTCTTCCTTGATGCCGTCGAAAATCGGGGTGGCAACCTTGAAGCCGAGAGCCTTGGCAGCGACGCCGAGGTGGGTCTCAAGAACCTGTCCGACGTTCATCCGCGATGGCACGCCGAGCGGGTTGAGGCAGATATCAACCGGAGTTCCGTCCGATAGATAAGGCATGTCCTCTTCACGGACAATGGTGGCGACGACGCCCTTGTTTCCGTGACGACCGGCCATTTTGTCACCCACGGAGAGTTTCCGTTTGGCGGCAATGAAGACCTTCACTTCCTTGATGACGCCGGGATCGACTTCATCGCCGGACTCAAGCGAGTCGAGCTTGCGCTCGCGCTCGGTGTCGAGTTCCTGGAAGCGGCCTTCGAAGGAGCTGATGATTTCCAGAATCTTGTTTCGAATCGGGGAAGGGTCGATTTCGATGTGATCGTGCACCGAAGCGAGCTTGCGGAGAAGCGTCTTGGTGATCTTGCGGTTGGCCGGGATGATGATCTCGCCGGTTTGTGCGTTGACCACGTCGAGCGGGATTTTTTCGCCCAACAGAATATCGGAGAGACGCTCGGTGAGGTCGTCCGTCAGCTTGTCGGCCTTCTTCTTGTGCTCGTCGTTGATCTTCTTGAGCGTCTTCTTGAGTTCGACGGGGTCGACCTTGTCGAGGCGCTTCTTGGCGTAGCCGCTTTGGGAAACGCGGACGTCCTGGACGATGCCGACGCAGCCGGATGGCACGCGCAGCGAAGTGTCCTTCACGTCAGCGGCCTTTTCACCGAAGATGGCGCGGAGCAGGCGTTCTTCCGGAGCAAGTTCGGTTTCGGACTTCGGAGTGATCTTGCCGACGAGGATGTCGCCGGGTTTCACTTCCGCGCCGATGCGGATGATGCCGTCGTGGTCGAGGTTGCGCAGGGCGTCCTCACCGACGTTCGGAATATCGCGGGTGATTTCTTCCGGGCCGAGCTTGGTGTCACGGGCGGCGACGTCGAACTCCGAGATGTGGATAGAGGTGTAAACGTCGTCTTTGACCACGCGCTCAGAGATGACGATGGCATCTTCGAAGTTGTAGCCGTTCCACGGCATGAAAGCGACGAGGACGTTGCGACCGATGGCGAGCTCGCCGTCTTCCGTGTTAGGTCCGTCGGCGAGGACCTGGCCCTTCTTGATTTTCTGGCCCAGCTTGACGATCGGCTTCTGGTTGATGCAGGTGCCGGCGTTGGAGCGCATGAACTTCCGCAGCGGATAGGCCATGATGCCTTTCTCCACGTTGGTGCGCACGGACTCGGCGTCGCTGAGGAATTTCTCCTCGGAAACAGGCAGCTTGCCGTCCGGAGTGGTGACGATGATTTCCGCGGTCGCGGCGGCAACGATGCCGTCGGCTTCGGAAACCACCACCGCGCGGGAATCGCGGGCGGCTTTGCCTTCAAGACCGGTGCCGACGAGCGGCGACTCGGAAACGAGCAGCGGCACGCCTTGGCGTTGCATGTTCGATCCCATCAGCGCGCGGTTGGCATCGTCGTGCTCGAGGAACGGGATGAGACCGGCGGCCACGGAAACAAGCTGCTTCGGCGAGACGTCCATGTAGTTCACATCCGCTGGGAGCGCTTCGATGAACTCGCCGCCTTTTTCACGGGCAGTGATGCGCTCGGTTTGGAACGCGCCTTTCTTGTCGATCGGGTTGTTGGCCTGGGCGATGAGGAAATTCTCTTCCTGGTCGGCCGTGAGATACTCGATCTCGTTAGTGACCTTGGAATTCACCACTCGGCGGTAAGGAGTTTCGATAAAGCCGAACTCGTTGATGCGAGCATAGGTACACATCGAGTTGATGAGACCGATGTTCGGACCTTCGGGAGTTTCGATCGGACAGATCCGGCCATAGTGGGAAGGATGCACGTCGCGGACTTCGAAGCCGGCGCGGTCGCGGTTGAGACCACCCGGACCAAGCGCGGAGAGACGACGCTTGTGCGTCAGCTCGGCGAGCGGATTGGTTTGGTCCATGAACTGAGAGAGCTGCGAACGGCCGAAGAAATCACGCACGACGGCGGAGAGCGCTTTCGGATTGATCAACTTCTGCGGCGTCATGCCTTCGATGTTCACGTCGAACAAGGTCATGCGCTCCTTCACCAGACGCTCGGTGCGGGCAAGACCCACGCGGCACTGGTTGGCAAGAAGCTCACCGACCGCACGAACGCGGCGCGAACCAAGGTGGTCGATGTCGTCGATGACACCGTCGCCTTTTTTCAGCTTGAGGATATAACGGACGGCGGCGAGGAAATCCTCGGGAACCATGATCCGTTGGTCGGAATCCACCTGAATGCCGAGCTTTTGGTTGATTTTGTAACGGCCGACGCGGGTGAGATCGTATTTCTTCGCATCAAAGAAAAGGCGCTTGAGCAACGCACGGGCGTTGGCGGCGGTCGGCGGATCTCCGGGGCGGAGTTTCCGATAGATATCCTTGAGCGCCGACTCCTCATCCTTCGCCGGATCCTTGCGGAGCGACTTGAGGAGAATTTCGTCTTCGCGGCCGTCGATGACTTCGACGTTCTTGTGGCCGAGCGCCAAGAGCTGGCGGACGATGCCGATCGTGAGCGGCTCGTAAGCTTTCGCGACGGTCAGTTCGCCATCAAGGATATCCTCGAAAGGAACCTTGTGACCGAGCTCGCCTTCGTCCATTTTCTCGCTAAGCGGAAGTGCTTCCGGAGAGTAGAAATGACTGACGATGTCGCGGTCGGTCGGGTAGCCGAGCACGCGCAGGAACGTGGTGGCGAGGAACTTGCGGCGGCGACGGCGGCGATCCAGATAGACATAGAGCAGATCGTTGGTGTCGAACTGCACTTCAAGCCAGGATCCGCGGTCAGGAATGATGCGGAACGAATGAAGAAGTTTGCCATTCAAGTGCTGCGAGGTTTCGAAGCAGATACCCGGCGAGCGGTGGAGCTGGGAAACGATGACGCGCTCGGCGCCGTTGATGATGAAAGTGCCGCGGCGGGTCATCATCGGCAGCTCGCCCATGTAGACGCGCTCCTTCTTGGTGCCGGTCTCGTCTTTCAACTTGAACGTCACATAGAGTGCCGCACTGAAACTCTCGCTGTTGCGCAGCGAGTCGAGCGAAGTGATTTTCGGGTCTTCGATGTCATATGTGACGAAATCGAGTTCGATCGCTTCGTCGTAGCTTTTGATGGGGAACACCTCGCGGAAAACCGCTTGGAGACCCGCATCTGCTCGCTCGCTGGGGAGCACTTCCTTCTGAAGGAATTCATCGTAGGACCGACTCTGAACCTCAATGAGGTTAGGCGGCTCGATGACTTCTTCGAATTTCCCGAAATAGAGACGTTCAGCCATGGCGTTTAGTGGTATTCTTCTTACAAATTGAGCCCGAGCCGCGAACGGTCTCAGGCAGGGTGGATCAAGCGTTGGAAAGTTTTGTCGGAATCGGCGGGAAAACCTGGTTGGTGGTGATTAGAGTCTCCCGCCGGTTTCGACAGAAAATCCCGGAGCAGATTTCTCTGCCCCGGGAATGATCTGAAAGATGTTACTTGAGTTCGATTTTGGCACCAGCCTCTTCGAGCTTCTTCTTGGCGGTCTCGGCAGCGTCTTTGGCGACACCTTCGAGGATTTTTGCAGGAGCGCTCTCGACGAGCTTCTTCGCGTCTGCAAGACCAAGGCCGGGAGCGACTTCGCGGACTGCCTTGATGACGGCAATCTTGTTAGCGCCGCAATCCGTGAGGACGACGTCGAATTCAGTCTTCTCTTCGACAGCTTCGGCAACGGCAGCTGGACCGGCGACGCCGACAGGTGCGGCAGCGGAAACGCCCCAATGTTCTTCAAGTTGTTTGACGAGTGCGACAGCTTCCAAAACGGTGAGCTTGCCGAGTTCTTCTACGAGTGTTTCAATATTAGCCATTTTTTTATTCTCCTTGTTCGGTATCGTCGCCCCCGGAGCCTCCGGGGATTTCAGGGCAACAGCCGTTGCTCCGACGAGGAACCATTATGGGTTCAGGTGACGAACGGGAGCCGCCGTCACCATCACTTCAGATTGTTTGTTATTCGGCGGCGGGGGTTTCGGCTTCAGCAGCGGGAGCTTCGGCGGCCACAACGGCGACTTCTGCTTCAGCGGCTGGAGCTTCGGATTCCGCAGCAGGAGCCTCTTCGGCCTTGTCCGCGGAGTCGTCGCCGTCCGGGTTGAATTTTGCTTTGACGACGCGGGCGATGCGGGTGGCAGGCTCGAGGATCGTTGCCAAGAGTTGGGAAAGCACCGCTTCGCGCGACGGGATGTCGGCGATGGACTTGAGCGCTTCAGCATCGAGGATCGCGTTGCCGAGGATACCCACCTTCATCTCGGGCTTCTTGAATTCCTTTTCGAAATTCTTGATGACCTTGGCGGCGGAGAACACTTCGGCGTCGCCCATGACATAGGCCATTTGACCGGTGAGGTCGGCACCGATGTCAGGCATGCCCGCTTCGGCGAGAGCCTTGCGCATGTAGGTGTTTTTGGCGACGGTGCAGTTGGCACCACCCGCGCCGAGACGATTGCGGAGTTCCGTGAATTGCTGCACGGTGAGGCCGGTGTAATCGATGACGATCAGGTAGGGAGACGCGTTGACGCGATCCAACAGGCCGTTGATGATGATTTTCTTATCTGGATTCATATGCGTTGGCGGACCGTGGATTAGGCAGAAGCTTTGCTATAGGTGGCGGCTTCCAGAGGAATGCCAGGGAGCATCGAAGCGGCGAGAGTCACGGCTTGGATATAGTTGCCCTTGGCGGACGCTGGCTTGGCGCGGACAACGCTGTCCACGAAGGCGCGGGCGTTTTCCTCAAGCTGCGAGGGCTCGAAGGACGATTTGCCGATGGAACCCGAAACGTTGCCGTTTTTGTCGAGTTTGAAATCCACGCGGCCGGCTTTCACTTCGCGGACCGCCTTGGCGGTGTCGTCGGTGACGGTGCCGGTCTTCGGGTTCGGCATCAGGCCGCGAGGTCCGAGGACCCGGGCGATTTTCCGAACTTCGGCCATGGCGTCGGGAGTGGCGATCGCGGAATCGAAATCCGTGAAACCTTCCTGAACGCGCTTGATGAGGTCTTCGTAACCGACGTGCTCGGCTCCAGCGGCGATGGCTGCTTCAGCGGCAGCGCCTTGGGCGAAGACGACGACGCGGACGTTTCTGCCAGTGCCGTGTGGCAGGGAAACAGAACCACGGACCATTTGATCGCTCTTCCGTGGATCCACACCAAGGTGGAACGAAAGGGTGACGGTGGGAGTGAACTTCGGCGCCGGGAATTCCTTCACGGTGCTGATTGCATCGGTGAGCGAGTAGCTCTTGCCTGCTTGGACAAGTGCGACTGCCTTTTTGTAGCGTTTGCTGCGGTGTTTAGCCATTTTGTTAGTTGGTTGCAGTTCGGGCGGAAATCGCGGAATGCGCTTCCCTCCTGCGGGCGCCGGTCACTCCATCAGGAATTTCCGGCTGAGACTTTCAGTAACCTTCGATTTCGAGGCCCATTTGGCGGGCGGTGCCGGCAAGAATGCGGCAGGCGGCTTCAGGGTCCTTGGTGTTGAGGTCGGGCATCTTGATTTTGACGACCTCCATGAGCTGGGCCTTGGTTATCTTGCCGACCTTGATCTTGTTCGCCTCTTTCGAGCCGGAAGCAAGTCCTGCGATCTTCTTGAGAAGGTTGCCGGCAGGCGGCTTCTTGGTGATGAAGGAGAATGACTTGTCCTTGTAAACGGAGATCACGACAGGAAGCACATCGCCGGTTTGGGCCTGTGTTGCAGCGTTGAATTCCTTACAGAACGCCATGATGTTGACACCAGCCTGACCGAGGGCGGGGCCCACTGGAGGTGATGGATTGGCGGCTCCGGCTTTGATCTGGAGCTTGATGAGTTTGACGACTTCCTTGGCCATAATAAATGCGGTTAATCTTGCGGGAGAGGGGTGGTTGTATATTCAGCGATGCAGGTCCAGACAAATTATTCTCTTTCGACCTGCCAATATTCGAGTTCGACCGGAGTGCTGCGTCCGAAGATCGTCACCGACACGCGGAGCTTGCCGCGTTCCGGGTCGATTTCCTCGACAACGCCGTTCTGACTTTGGAACGGTCCGTCGGCCACCTTGACGGTGTCGCCGACCTCGAAACTGATGGCAGGGCGGACGCTTTCCTCGCGCTCCTTGATCTGCGAAAGCATCGCCTCGACCTCGCGCGGACGCATCGGCGCGGGACGGTCCTTGGTGCCGGCGAAGCCGATCACGCCGTCCATCTCCTTGATGAAAAACCAGGTCTTCTCGACGAGCTGGTTGTCCTCGGTGGCGAGGTTCATGTTGACGATGATGTAGCCGGGGAAGAATTTCTTCTTGGTCTCGGTCTTTTTGCCGCGGCGGATTTCGGAGACCAGTTCGGTCGGCACGAGCACCTCGCGGATGTATTCAGTCATCCCTTCGGCCTCGGCGGTGCGGGCGATGCGGTCACGGACTTTGCCTTCTTGGCCGGAGAGGACCTGGACAACGTACCATTGGTCGCGGAATGAATTGGATTCTGACATGACGGGTCGGTCGGAGATGGAATAGGAAGGACGGCTATCGTGTTAGCGGCCGAAGCTGGAGAAGAGATATTCAACAAAATCATGGGCCGATCCGACGATCAAAACATCGAAGAAGTCCCAAAACTGCACGAATCCCGCGAGCAGGATCATGGCGATAAGGACGACGACGGTCGAGTCAACGAGTTCTTTATATTTTTTAATCCCCTTGATTTTCGGGTCGGACTCCCAAGGCCAGCTCGCTTTGTGGAGCTCGCCTTTTACTTCGCCCAGGAAATTGGAGATTTTCGAAAACATGATGTCGGATGACTGGAAGCTGAGATGGAAAGTGGCACGGCAGGAGGGACTCGAACCCCCAACACTCGGTTTTGGAGACCGATGCTCTACCAATTGAACTACTGCCGTTTTGAGGCGACCAAAGGGCATCCCGCATTGGAGGCGGGATGCCCTGGGGCCGTGCATTCCTTCGGACACGCCGCAGGAAGCCTCGCTGCTAGGACTTACTTGATGATTTCACCCACGCGGCCGGCACCGACGGTGCGGCCACCTTCGCGAATCGCGAAGCGCATGGTTGGTTCCATGGCGATCGGGGTGATGAGCTCAACCTCGAGGTTGATGTTGTCACCAGGCATCACCATTTCGACGCCTTCGGGAAGCTTGATGCTGCCGGTCACGTCGGTGGTGCGGAAGTAGAACTGAGGACGATAGTTCGAGAAGAACGGGGTGTGGCGGCCGCCTTCTTCTTTCGAAAGAACGTAGATCTCGGACTTGAAGATTGTGTGACCCTTGACGGTGCCGACCTTCGCGATGACTTGACCACGCTCGACGTCGTTCTTCTTGAGACCACGGACGAGGAGACCGACGTTGTCACCGGCACGACCTTCGTCGAGCAGTTTGCGGAACATTTCGATGTCGGTCACGGTGGTCTTCTGCGTGTCGCGGATGCCAACGATTTCGACTTCTTCCATCTTCTTGACGATACCGCGTTCGACACGGCCGGTGCAAACCGTTCCACGACCTTCGATCGAGAACACGTCTTCGATCGGCATGAGGAAGGTTTTGTCAATCGGACGCTCCGGCTCGGGGATGTAGGAATCCACGGCGTCCATGAGCTTCATGATGTTCGCCTTTTGGGCTTCGTCGCCTTCGAGGGCGGCCTTGGCGGAACCCATGACGATCGGGATGTCGTCGCCCGGGAATTCATACATGGAGAGGAGGTCGCGGACTTCCATTTCGACGAGCTCGAGGAGTTCGGCGTCGTCCACAAGGTCAACCTTGTTCATGAAAACCACGAGGGCGGGAACGCCGACCTGACGGGCAAGCAGGATGTGCTCGCGGGTCTGAGGCATCGGGCCGTCCGCGGCGGAAACGACGAGGATGCCGCCGTCCATTTGGGCAGCGCCGGTGATCATGTTTTTCACATAGTCGGCGTGACCGGGGCAGTCCACGTGGGCGTAATGGCGCTTGACGGTTTCATATTCCACGTGAGCGGTGTTGATGGTGATACCGCGCTCACGTTCTTCAGGAGCTGCGTCGATGTCGGCGTAGCTTTTCTTTTGGGCAAGGCCGTGGTCGGCGAGCGTGTTGGTGATCGCTGCGGTGAGGGTGGTTTTGCCGTGGTCGACGTGACCGATAGTTCCGATGTTGACGTGCGGCTTGTTGCGCTGGAATGATTCTTTAGCCATGGTGGTTGTTGTTCTTCTTGAGACGATTGAGATTTTTCGAGATTGCCCTGGAGCTCGCGGGGGGAATTGAACCCCCGACCTCATCCTTACCAAGGATGCGCTCTACCCCTGAGCTACGCGAGCAATCTGATATGTGACGCTCCACCTTCAACCCGACAAAAACACCGCGGCCGATCTCAAAAAGACGAGACTGGACGCGGCACCCCTGACGTGCTGTGGGGAAGAGCGGCGGGACCTTAGCAAAGCCGATCACTCTGTCAAAAAAAATCTCGATGAAAAGGAAATTTATCCAAATCCCCTGAAATTGCAAGGATCAGGAGCCGGAACCACCTGCCTCAGGCACCATCATCGATAGCCTTCGGATGGCCAAACAGGTGCCGGTTTCCGCATCCACGTCCACAATCACGCCGCACAGGCGGACCGGACCTTTTGCGATTGGGAAACGTGTCGGCATTCCTGATTTGAAGCGCCAGACGACCGACTCGATGCTGCGGCCGAGCACGGATTCCGCGGGGCCGCACATGCCGGCGTCCGTGAGATAGCCGGTGCCGCCCGGGAAAATGGCTTCATCCGCCGTCTGCACGTGGGTGTGGGTGCCGACGACCAGGGAAACTTTGCCGTCGAGCATCCGGCCCATCGCGATTTTCTCACTGGTCGTTTCCGCATGGAAATCAAGCACGATGGCCTTCACTCCATCCGCCCGGAGGCGTTCGGCTTCCTTTTCCACGGCGAGATATGGGTTTTCCAAGGGCGGCTGGATGAACGAGCGCCCCTGCGCTTGGATCACGCCGATCCGGCCTTTCGCGGTTTCCAAAACCACGCTGCCCGCGCCCGGCGTGCCTTCCGGGTAATTCAACGGGCGCAGCAAGCGCGGCTCCGTTGGGAAATAATCGACGATTTCCTGCTGATCCCAAACATGGTCGCCCGTGGTGATCACCGCGGCGCCCGCGCGCAGCAGGTCGATGGCAATCCGCGGCGTGATCCCCTTCCCACCCGCCGAATTCTCGCCGTTCACGATGCAAAAATCCAGCCCCTCCGATTGTTTGAGAAGCGGCAACCGATCGATGACCGCCTTGCGGCCCGGCTCGCCGACCACGTCGCCGAGAAATAAAATACGAATTGCTGACATGAAAATAGAGTGCTCCGCCAAAGTTCCACATTCACGCGCTCCCCGACAATCCAATTTCCCGACCGGCGTCAATACGCGGACTTCCATCCCTTCCGCTGATATCGCGCGAAATTAAATAAAATGATTTCTTGCCAATCCTCTCCGGCGGAGCCTACCAATTGAATCGATTGGACGGCGAAAGCTTGTTTAATCGCTCTTTGTCCGATCCGTGACGCCATGGTCGAAGAAAGTGTTGAATCAGCATGGCGTCATTAGAATTGAATCAAATGGATATCTACGTGGGCAACTTGCCCTACACCGCTACTGAAGGAGACGTTACTGGCCTCTTCGCCGCTTTTGGACCTGTTGAACGGGTCAAAATCATCACCGACCGTGAAACCGGGCAATCCAAGGGATTTGCTTTCGTGACCCTCGGTGATCAATCCCAGTTGAATGCAGCCATCGAGGCTCTCAACGACTACGACTATAACGGTCGTGCTCTCCGCGTGAATGCTTCCGAGCCGAAAGAATCCCGTCCTAGCGGCGGTGGTGGTGGCGGCTACGGTGGTGGCGGCGGTGGCGGCGGTGGCTACGGCGGCGGTGATCGTCGTGGTGGCGGCGGCGGCGGTGGTGGCTACAAAGGTGGCGGCGGCGGCGGCGGTGATCGCCGTGGCGGCGGTGGTGGCGGCGGCGGTGGTCGCTGGTAATCCGCCCTCCCCTCATTATAACTTCAAAAGCGCCCGATCCTTTTCGCAGGGGATCGGGCGTTTCTTTTTTGGAATCATCACTCGCCGATTTGCTCAAGGGCACCGTAGTAGTCGCTGTAAAACCCGGCGATTTTCCACGCCGCAAATCCCAGAACGAGGAAATACAGCAGCTTGGGAATCATCACGGACACCCGTTTCACGCTGGATTCGGCGTCGTCCTGAAATAGCTTGGACCAGCGGGCGAGATCCTTATCCAAGGTGCCGGCCTCCTCGCCGGTCGAGTAGGACCGGGCGAACGCCTTTGGAAACGCATCATCCGCCATGAACCGCGGGCCGAGCGCGCTCCCCGCCACCGCGGCTTTGACCAGCTCGGCTCCCGCCTCGCGGATCACTCCACTTTGGGACGCTTCGGACGCCAACCCGGCGGTTTCACTCATCGAAATCCCGGCGAGCACACACGAGTGATAGACCTTGCAAAACCTCGCCATCGCCAGGTTGCGGCGCGCCTTGCCGATCCCCGGGAGGCGGTTGACCAAGCGGTCAATTCCCGGATTTTCGGGGGCCTGCTGCAGTAGCGCGCGGATTCCCGCAAAGACACAATAGCCCGCCGCGTAGACGATGAGCAGCGCGCCGACCAGACTGCCTAGGATTTCCGTTGAAGTCGTCCCGCCCTTCATCAAGGCGGCCGGCACGATGCCGATGAAAACCCCCAAATGAAGGACGACGAGCGGATAGATCATCCCCCTGACCACCTCCCGGCGGGCGGACGCCAGCATTCCGAAATAGTCGGCGAGGTGCTGGAACGCGGGGGCAAGCTTTCCGCCGCGCTCACCCGCGCCGATGATGGCGCGTTCAATGTCGGTCAGGCGTTTGCCGAAAGCCACGGCGATCGATTCGCCCGCCTCCAGGCCTCGGTTCAAATCCGAGAGAAGGGCGGCTTGCGGCGCGGGAAGCCGGGTGTCCTGCAGCACCGCCGCCGCTTTGCGGATGTCGAAACCCGCGTCCAGCAGCTTCGCCATTTCCGAGTAGAAGAGATGCTTGTCGGCGGTGTTTGCGGTCATCGATTTTCCAATCCATATCCGCCAACCGAACGCCGGGCTAGGATTTCTTGGCGAGCATCTTCAATTTCGCCTGCCGGTAATTCCAAACATGGAGCCACGGGTGCGCGCCATACTCATCCGAGGCGAGGTAAGCGGAGTAAGCGACTCCGGCAAACCACAGCGCGGGAACGACAATCAACGACAGCCCGAGCGTCGCGAGACTCAACCACAAGGCGATGAAAACCATCATGACGTTGCCGACGGTCATGATGCCAAACCCGGCGAGATGGTGATGTTTATAGAGGTGGCCCAAGCCGGGAACGATGCTTAGCAGAGCTGCGATCTTATTCCGGTCCACTTGCTTCCAAGCATCGATGAGTTCTTTCATGGCGGTAAAATCCGCCTGTAAGATGCCAGAAGAGTCATCCCGGCGCAAGTTGAGAGTAGCCGCGAAAACAGGCGCGGCGCTAAGGCTTTTTCGCGAATACCAGTCCGCTGCGCGAGGGGCTGTAAATCTTCATCACGCCGTCTTCCGCGACGGGATAGTCGAACGCGTGATCGACCCGGCCGTGGCCGCCGGTGTCGGCTTGATCGGTGTCCAGCACCACCTCGCGGGTCTCGAGGCCGGGCACGTGGACGGGGTGGCCAAACAGCGAGTTTCCGACGGAAAAATTAAACACGAAGATCAAATTCGCCCGCTCGGCGACGATGATTTTCTGCCCTTGGTCGAGGTGCAGCAACTGCGCGGGCGGCGTGGAAAGCAGTCCGGAGGTTTTCGCGAAATCCATCAGCTGCCGGTCGAACTCGGCGAGCCAGCCGTATTTCAAATCCAGGTTGTCCACCAGCGACCATTGGCGGCGGCAGTAGTGATAGGACCAACCGTTGCCCTCGCGCGGGAAATCCAGCCACTCGGGATGGCCGAACTCATTGCCCATGAAATTGAGCCAACCCTCGCCGCCCAACACTAACGTGACGAGGCGGATCAGCTTGTGCAGCGCAATCCCGCGCTCGATGGCCGGATGCGGGTCGTCCTTGCCCATGTGCCAATACATCTCCTTGTCCATCAACCAGAACGCGAGCGTCTTGTCGCCGACGAGCGCCTGGTCATGGCTCTCCGCATAGGCGATGGTGGCCTCCCCATAGCGGCGGTTCGCCAGAATCCCCCACAACTCGCCGATGTCCCAATCCTCGTCGCGGCTGTGCTTGAGCAGCTTGATCCAGTAGTCGGGGATTCCCATCGCGAGGCGATAGGAAAACCCGAGCCCGCCGTCCTCGATCGGCCGGCAGAGGCCGGGCATGCCGGACATATCCTCGGCGATGGCGATGGCCCCGGGCTTGAGGTCCTGAATGAGTTTGGAGGCTAGTTTCAGATAGAGGATCGCCATGTCATCGGCATCCCCGCCGAAGT
This sequence comes from Akkermansia muciniphila, assembly GCA_945879075.1. Taxonomy (GTDB): domain Bacteria; phylum Verrucomicrobiota; class Verrucomicrobiia; order Verrucomicrobiales; family Akkermansiaceae; genus Luteolibacter; species Luteolibacter muciniphilus_C. The sequence continues at coordinate 26,089 of CAMCUY010000022.1, forward strand.
AATCATCGTAATTTCCGAAAGCCTTGTTCCCGCGCGAGTGGTAGAGCATCGAGGTCACGCCATCGAAGCGGAAGCCGTCGAAGCGAAACTCCTCCAGCCAGTATCGGACGTTTGATAGGAGGAACTGCCGCACTTCCGGGCGGCCATAGTCAAAGCATTTCGAGTCCCAGCCGGGATGATCGCCGAGCGGTCCGTCGTGGAAATACTGATGGCCGGAGCCGTCGAAATCGTTGAGCCCCTCGGCGATGTTTTTCACCGCGTGCGAGTGGACGACGTCGAGCAAAACCGCCAGCCCGAGACCGTGCGCGGCGTCGATGAGGTATTTCAAATCTTCCGGCGTGCCGAAGCGCGAGCAGGGCGCGAAGAACGAGGAAACGTGATAGCCGAATGAGCCGTAATACGGATGCTCCTGCACCGCCATCAGCTGCACCGTGTTATAACCGGCCTTGGCGACGCGGGGCAGAATCGAATCCGCGAACTCGCGGTAAGTGTGGACGCGCGGCTCCTCGCCGGCCATGCCGACGTGGGATTCATAGATCAGCGGCGCTTTGATAGACGCCGGGTCGAACTCGTGTTTCCAAACAAACGGCTCCGGCGTGTTCCAGATCTGCCCGCAGTAATCATGCGTCGTCGGGTCCTGCACCGCGCGGCGGATGCACGCCGGAATGCGGTCGCGCCGCGAACCGTCGGCACCGACGATATGGAGCTTCACTTTCTGCCCGTGAGCGAGCGCGGCCGCCGGCAGGTCGAGCGACCAGACGCCGCTGTCCGAAGGGGCGAGCGAATGGCTTTCGCGGTCCCAGTTGTTGAAATCCCCGAGCAACGACACGGCTTGCGCGGCCGGCGCCCACTCGCGCACCTTCCATCGGTTGGAGGACTGATGGAAATGGATGCCCATCTGTTTGTGACCGGTGGCGTAGGCGGCGAGCGTCTTCGATCCCTGTTCGATTTCCGCAAGCACTTCGGAAAACTGGGTCATCCGCCGCTCGATCGCGCCTTGGTGGGGTTCGAGCCACGGATCGTCTTGGACAAGCTTCGGTTTCTCCGTCATTGCTGCTGAAGATGGAGGATTTCGCTGGCATCGAAAAGCCAAATCCGCAGCTGGAAAAATCCGGAAAATGGCTTATTTCATCCCGATGAAAATCTCCCTCATTCCCGTCATCGTCTTGCTGAGCGCCATTCATGCCGCGGCGGATTTCGAGACGCTCGTGAAAATGGGCGATGTCCATGATGCGAAATTCCAGTTCGACAAAGCGCTCGAATACTACCTTCCCGCCGAGAAGCTGGCACCGAACAACGCCGCGCTGCTGGTGAAAATTTCCAAACAATACGCGCTCCGCATGAAGGACCTGCCGAAGGAGGCTGACAAAATCGCGTCCGTCCGCCAGGGACTCGCCTACGCCGAACGCGCGCGGGCCAGCGCGCCCGCCGAGAGCGACTCCCATCTCAGCGTCGCGATCTGCCTCGGGAAACTAACACCCTTTCTCGGTGCGAGGGAAAAGATCGAGGTTTCCCGGAAAATCAAGATTTCCGCGGATATGGCGGTGAAGCTCGGACCGGAAGACGACTACGCCTGGCACATCCTCGGCCGTTGGCATCAGTCTCTCGCCAACATCGGCGGAGCCACCCGCGTGCTCGCCGGAGTCATTTACGGCGGCCTGCCCGCCGCCTCGAACGAAGAGGCCGTGAAGTGCTTTCAAAAGGCCATCGCGCTCAATCCCAAGCGCCTCGTCCACGTGGTTGAGCTCGGCCGCACCTACGCCATGATGGGCCGCAAAGCCGAGGCGAAGCGGCAGTTGGAAACGGGCCTCGCCATGCCCGACAGGGAAAAGGACGATCCCGAAACCAAAAAGCGCGGCCGGGCCTCGCTCAAAACGATCTCATGACACGAAAACCCACCATTCTCATCATGTGCTTGCTCCCGGCTCCCATCGCGGGAATCATGCCGCATCCCAGCCCTCGCTGACGCAACGTCTCATGAATTTTCCCAAGATCACACCGCACAAGGCAAACATCGCCGAGCTCGAACCCTTCACCGGACTCGAAATCGAGCAAGTCTTCGTGGTCACCAGCGAGCGCCAGGCAGGGATTGCCTTGGAAGAACTCATGCAGGCGCGAACCGTGGGCTTCGACACCGAGTCGAAACCGACTTTCCTCAAAGGCCAGAAATCCGAAGGCCCGCACGTCCTGCAATTCGCCACCACCGAGAAAGCCTTCATTTTCCAGTCACATTTCACCGGGAGCCATCCGGCGATCATCGAGCTGCTGAAATCCACCGAACTCACCAAGATCGGCTTCGGCCTCGGCGGTGACCTCGACCAGATTTCAGACCGCTTCGGCCTCCGTCCCGACGCCATCGTGGACCTCGACCGCTCGTTCAAGCTGCTTGGCTACCAGAATGCCGTCGGCGCGAAGTCGGCCGTCGCCATGCTTTTCAACCGCAAGCTCTCGAAGTCGAAATCCATCACCACCTCGAACTGGGCGGCCCGCGAGCTGACCGAGCGCCAGCTGCTCTACGCCGCCAACGACGCCTACGCGGCGCTCCGCGTCTATCACGCGCTCCAGCAGGCCGGAAACGCGGGCTGACTGGCCAACAGATGTAACTGGAAGTGGCGGTTTCCGCGCATTCCACGGTTCAGCCAGCAAGCTGGAAAACATGCCGAACAGCTCTGGCATCATCGTTATTCCCCCAACCCTTTCGCGTAAACCTCGTTTTCCGTAAAAACGATCATCATCGGTCGGCAGCAGATTTCGCAATCGTAGTCCACCTCCGCCGGCATTTCATCCGGGTGCGGGACGGCGACTTCAAAGACTTCGAAGCAGGTCGGGCATGTGACTTCGGCGAGTTCCATGGCGGCAGCGTAGCGGCGATCACCGGTCGCCGCGAATTCATTTTCGATTCGCGGCGACCGGTGATCGCCGCCACATCGCCTCTTGCAAGCCCCGGCCACTCTGCCATCTTGCCTGCGTATGGCTGAGAAGACGCTGTTTGAAAAAATCTGTGACAAGGAAATCCCCGCGGCCATCGTCCATGAAGACGCGCGCTGCGTGGCCTTCCGCGATATTTCACCGCAGGCACCGCTGCACATCCTGGTCATCCCGCGCAAGGCGATCCCCCGCGTGGGACTGGCGGGCGAGGGCGACGAAGGATTGCTCGGCCACCTTTTACTAACCGCCGCCGCGGTCGCGCGGAGCGAGGGCATCGCGGAAACCGGCTACCGGCTGGTGATCAACAACGGGCCCGACGGCGGCGAGGCCGTTCCCCATTTGCACGTCCATTTGCTGGGCGGCCGGCAGCTCCAATGGCCACCCGGCTAGATTTCAGATCATGATCCGCAAATTCTACCAGTTCTTCGCCGCATCGCTGCTGGCGGGCGCTTCGTGCGCGGTCACTCCGCCCGCCGCCCCGCCGCGGGTCAAGCGGGTGGTGCTCGTCCACGGGTTTCTCGAAACCGGCTCGGCTTTCAAAACCCTCAAGAAGCGCCTCGAAAAGCGCGGCTTCGAGTGCTACGTCCCGCGCCTGAAACCCAGCGACGGCCGTGGCGGACTGACAAATATCGCGGCGCGTCTCAAGCAGGACATCGACGCGCAATTCGGACCGCGAGAAGCCATCAACATCGTCGCCTTCAGCATGGGCGGCATCGTCAGCCGCGAGTATTTGCAACATCTCGGCGGCGCCGCGCGCTGTGAGAATTTCGTCACCATTTCCTCCCCGCACCACGGGACCAAGGCCGCCTGGCTCTATCCGACCCAAGGAACCGAGGAAATGCGGCCGGGCAGCCCGTTTCTGGCAAGCCTCCAAAACTCGCAGTACCGCCTCGGGAAAATCCCGGTCACCTCCTACCGCACGCCGATGGACCTGATCATCCTGCCGCCGGAAAGCTCCGTCTGGGACCGCGCGGAAAACCTGGAATTCCCAGTCCTCATGCATCCGCTGATGCTCACCTCCGAGCCGGTCATGAGCGACATCGAGCGGCGCTTGGCGAAGTGATCAAAAAAACCCGCGCCCGGGATGAGCGGCGCGCAGGGCACTTCACCGCTACCGCCGCGAACACCGGTGCCGCCTGAACATCTGATTTTTCTAATGGTTTTCCGTAGCAGGCATCCGAGTCGGTGGAATTGGGTTGGTCTGACCAAAATGTTTCGGCCAGGGGCCCGCTTCAGCAGCTCTCCGGGGAACTGTTGCCGTGGTAGGTCGTGCTCCGGGTGGGTTCCTCGGGGGCGCGAGCCCTTTGTCGGGGGCGGCCCTGGCTCTCAGGCTGTGACCTTGCGGGCGGCGAAGACCAGATTGGCCAGTCCGAAGAGCACGTGGAGTTGGTGGCCGTTCTTGGCCAGTCCCCGTGGCCAGTCCCCGGTAGCGGGTCTTGCGATGGTTGAAGAGGTTTTTGACGATGTGAAAGGGATGCTCGACGAAGGCCCTCACCGAGGCTTTCGCCTTCTCCGCGGACTTGAGGGATTCTTTCTCCAGGCCGTCCCTAGCAGCAGGCATGCCGGGGAATGCATGGATTAGGATTAAATCAGCGTTTCCCTAGGGAAGCGGGGGGAAACTGATTCAGAACCCAGTTTGCAAACGCCGGGCGTGAGTCATTTTAATTGTCGCTGGACACAGTCCGCCTCAGTCCGCCTCAGGGGGCTCAAATTTGAGAAATCGAGGGGCAAAATAATCCTGCCACCATTGATTTCGACATATTCCACCAAGGCCTGCAGAGCCCAGCGCAAAATAGTCGCCGAACTCACTTGGTAACGCGCCCCAAGTTGCTCGAGCTTTGCCATTTCATCATCCTCAAAGCGAACGGTGATACCTTTTTTATCTTTTTTGAAACTCACAATCCCTAAATTAGTTCTACTTAGTTAAATTGGATCGAGGCTTCAGCCCGGGCTTCTGCTGCAATCTCCGGTCAATGTCACATTGCCGCGCGGCGTGGCGTTTTTGGATCTGGGCGTGGAGTTCCTCCTCGTCTCGGTGGCGACGTGGCAGGTAGTGGTCCAACAGTTCCACGATGTCGCGACAGCTCAGTAACGGAGGGCTCGTGCGGCATGTTTGTTTCTCTTTCGCCATGAAAACCGTCGCCAGACAGATCAGCGCCATGTGGTGGTTCCAACCCTGCCAGACCCGCACTTGATATTGGGCCATTCCCAGCTCTTTCTTCGCCTCGTGGAAGGCGTGTTCAATC
>CAMCUY010000023.1 GCA_945879075.1 Akkermansia muciniphila
GCGAAGGGGAAGCGCTCGCGGGGATTGGATAGATCCAGGTCGTCGATAAGTCCGAGCCTGCGGTATTTGTTGGAGTCGATGACGCTGCGGAACTTGTCGAGCGGGTGGCCGGTGACGTAAAATCCTAGCAGTTCCTTCTCGTGGGCGAGGCGCTCGTCCTTGCTCCATTCCTCGACGGTGGGTACGGAGGAGCGCTTGGATTTCGTTTTGGCCGGGGCGGAAAACTCCATGGAGTCGAACATCGAAACCTGCCCGGACGCGCGGTCGCGCTGGGCGGACGAGGCGGAGGCGCAGACTTGTTCGAGTCGGGCGCACATGCCGGCGCGGGTTTCCGCGGTCCAGTCGAGCGCGCCGGCCTTGGCGAGGTTTTCGAGGATGCGCTTGTTGACGACCTTGGAATCGAGCCGCGAGGCGAAGTCGTCGAGCGAGGTGAACGCGCCGTTTTGATTGCGGTCCTCGATGGCGATGGCCATCGCTCCCTCGCCGCAGTTCTTGATGGCGGCGAGGCCGTAGCGCACACCTTTCGAGCCGTTGAGCAGGGTCTCGGGAGAGAAACGGAGCTGCGAGGCGTTGATATCCGGCGGCAGGATTTCCAGTCCCATGCGATGGCACTCAGAGACGAAGACGCCGATCTTGTCGGTGTTGTGGATTTCGTTGGAAAGCAGCGCGGCCATGAACTCGACCGGGTGGTTGGCTTTCAGATAGGCGGTCCAGTAGGAAATGTGGCCGTAGCAGGCGGAGTGGGATTTGTTGAAACCGTAACCGGCGAACATCGCGATCTTGTCGAAGATCTGGTCGGCGAGTTTCTTGCCGATGTTGTTGGTCGCCTCCGCGCCTTCGACGAATTTTGCCCGCTGTTTTTCCATCTCGACCGGATCCTTCTTGCCCATCGCGCGGCGCAGAAGGTCGGCGCCGCCGAGCGAGTAACCGGCCAGCACCTTGGCGGCGTTCTGGACCTGCTCCTGGTAGATCATGACGCCGAAGGTGTCGCCGCAGACTTGTTCGAGGAGCGGGTGCTCGTACATCGCGCGGGTGCGGCCTTTTTTCACGTCCAGCATCTGGTCGATGAACTGCATGGCTCCCGGGCGATAGACGGCGAGAAGGTCGATGATGTCGTCGATCTTCTCGATGGCATACTTGCGGCAGGTCTCGACCATGCCGCCGGATTCCAGCTGGAACACGCCCATCGTCTCGCCGCGGTTGAGGAGCTCGAAGGTTTTCCAATCCTCCAGCGGGACCGTCTCGATCGCGAAATCCGGCGTGTGCTTGCGGATGTGCTGCACGGCTTCGTGGATGACGGTAAGGTTCTTCAGTCCGAGGAAGTCCATCTTGAGAAGGCCGACATCGGTGATGGCCTTCATGTCGTACTGGGTCACGACCTCCCCTTCGTTTCCGCGGGTGAGCGGGACGTGCTCGTCGAGCGGTCGGTCGCCGATGACGACGCCGGCCGCGTGAACTCCGACGTTGCGGGCGAGGCCCTCGAGCTTGGTGGCGTAGCTCCACAGCTGCTGATAAGTGGTGCTGCTTTCGATGAGTTCCTTCAGCTCGGGCTTCGATTCATACTCGTCCTTGAGTTTGATGTCGGGTTTCGCCTCGATCATTTTGGCGATGCGGTCGCCCTCGCCGTAGGAAATCCCCATCACGCGGCAGACGTCTCGCAGCACACTCTTCGCGCCTAACTTGCCGTAGGTGATGATGTGCGAAACGCTGCGCTCGCCGTATTTTTTCCGGACGTAGGCGATGACCTCGACGCGGCGGCTCTGGCAGAAGTCGATATCGACGTCGGGAGGGCTGACGCGTTCCGGGTTGAGGAAGCGCTCGAACAACAGGCCGAAGCGCATCGGGCAAATGTCGGTGATGCCCATGGCGTAGGACGCCAGCGAGCCCGCCGCCGAGCCCCGGCCGGGGCCGACCGGGATGTCGTTGTCGCGCGCCCACTGGATGAAGTCGGCGGTGATGAGGAAGTAGGAGGCGAATCCTAACTGGTTGATCGTATCGACCTCGTATTTCAGCCGGTCGGCGATTTCCGCGCTGGCGGCTTTTTCCGCGCCGTAGCGTTTCACCAGTCCGTCGCGACAGACCTTCATCAGGTATTCTTCGCGCGGGCTGCCGTCGGGCGTGCCGAACTGCGGGTATTTCTCCGAGCTGGTGGAATCCAGTTTGATGGAGACGTTGCAGCGCTCGGCGATTTCCAGCGTTGCGTCGCATGCGCCTGGCAGGTCGGCGAAGATCTCGCGCATCTGCTCGGCGGTCTTGAAATAGACTTCCGGCGAGTAGTGCATCCGGTTTTCGTCGATGACCAGGTTGCCGGTGCCGATGCAGATCATCACGTCGTGCGCCTCGTGATCGAACTTGTTGAGGAAATGCACGTCGTTCGCGGCGACGACCTTGAGGTCCATTTCCTTCGCGAATTTCAGCAGGGAAGGGGTGACCAGTCGCTGCGGTTCGAGGCCGTGGTTGTGGATCTCGACGTAGGTATTTTCCTTGCCGTAAATCTCCACGATTTCGACGAGCGTCTCGCGCGCCTTCTCCTCGTCGCCGACGCGCAGCCACTCGTTGACCGGGCCGGAAATGCAGCCGGTGAGGCAGATGATGCCCTTTGAATATTGCCGCAGCGTGTCGCGGTCCACGCGGGGTTTGCCGTAGTAGAGGCCTTCGAGATTTCCCTTGGAAACGAGTTTGCTGAGGTTGTCCCAGCCCTCGTTGTTTTCCGCGAGCAGCGTCATGTGCGTGGCGCGCTTGCGGCCGGCGAACTCCTTCTTGTCCTCCATCTTCCCCGGCGCCAGGTAGATTTCGCAGCCAAGGATCGGTTTCACCCCGGCCTTGAGGCACTCCTGGTAGAATTTGATCGCGCCGTAGAGGTTGCCGTGGTCGGTCATCGCCACCGCTGGCATCCCCAGTTCCTTGGCCCGTTTGGCGAGATCCTTGATGCGGATCATGCCGTCAAGCAGGGAGAATTCGGTATGCAGGTGGAGGTGGACGAAGGAATCTGACATCGGGCGGCGAGACCTTAGCGAGCCGATGACGGAGGGCAAGCCGGGGGATTTTCCATATTCAAAAACCCGCCAGCTCCTCAAGAAGATGGACCGCATCGTCCTCCGCTGCCGCCGCGCCGTGCCAGGCACCCGAGCCAGTTGGCGGGCGCGTGAGTCTTTGCGCGGAGTTTAACCTTTTTCAGGGGGTCTTCGGGGCGCAATGAAGACACCCTGAAGGGTTAGGCTACATACGGCCTGACCGGCACGCCGCGCCCGGCGAAGTGGCGCTTGGCCTCGCCGACGGTGTGCATGCCGAAGTGGAAAATACTCGCCGCCAGAACGGCGTCGGCCTTGCCGGCGTCGAGTACGTCCACCATGTGATCGAGGTTTCCCGCGCCGCCGCTGGCGATGACCGGGATGCCGATGGCGGAGGAGACCGCGGCGGTCAGCTCGATGTCGTAGCCGGCCTGCGTGCCGTCCGAGTCCATGCTCGTGAGAAGGATTTCCCCGGCGCCGCGGCGCCAGACTTCCTTGGCCCACTCGACGGCATCGAGCCCGACGGGCGTGCGCCCGCCGTGGGTGTAAACGCCCCATTTCCCCGGTCCTTCGCGCTTCGCATCGATGGCGACGACGATGCATTGGCTGCCGAAAGCTTTGGCTCCTTCATCCACCAAGCCCGGATTCGTAACGGCGGAAGTGTTGACCCCGACCTTGTCTGCGCCCGCCAAAAGCATTTCGCGCATGTTTTCCACGCTGCGGATGCCGCCGCCGACGGTCAGCGGGATGAAGCATTTTTCCGCGGTGCGGCGGACCACATCGACCATCGTGTTGCGGTTGTCCGAGGAGGCGGTGATGTCGAGAAACACCAGCTCGTCGGCCTGCTGCAAGTTGTAGGCGATCGCGCATTCGACCGGATCGCCGGCGTCGATGAGATCGACAAAGTTGACGCCTTTGACGACGCGACCGGCGGTCACATCGAGGCAGGGAATGATTCGTTTCGCGAGCACGGGGGAGGCTTGAAGATGGAGCGGGAACAATCAAAACAAAACGCCCGGCTGCGACGGGGCGGCCAGGCGTTTGAGTGAAATTCGGGAAAATGGACTGGATCAGTCGAGTTTCGGCTTCCCGACGCGACGCACGGCACCGAAGCGTTTTTGGAATTTGTCGATGCGTCCCTCAGTGTCCACAAACTGGGCGAGTCCGGTGAAGAACGGATGCGAGTCGGAAGTGATGCCGATGGAGATGATGCTGTGTTCCACGCCGTCGATGACTTCCTTTTTCTCGGAGGTCTTGGTCGAGCGGCTGATGAACCGTTTGCCGGTGGTCATGTCAACGAAGACGACCGGATTGTATTTTGGATGCAGATCTTTTTTCATGGGAATGGAATTCCTGCCACGTTACCGACGCGGCGGGGGGCGGAGAATGGCGAAAAAAGAAGGCCTGTCAAGCGGGCATCTCCCGACGGAAAAGGAATTTATTCCAGGCGTCTCCCCTGAGGAAACGGATCATTTCAAAGTGATCCAGAACAAGATGAGGAAGTCACGGCTATGAAGTCCGTGACCTTTCCCGTAATATTGGCTGGATGGGGAAAGCCGCGCGATTTCCCGGAAAAGCGCGTGCATCATGCGGCAGATCATGGTTTGAACCCTCCCGTGAGTGGGCGCGCGGTGCAACTGGACGGGCTGAGGGCGATCGCGATGCTGGCGATCTGCTGGGACCACTGGTGCCCGGTCGGCTGGCCGCGGGTGTTTCCGTTCGAGGTGTTCCTATTCTTTTTCCTGGTGCTGACGGGCTATCTGATCACCGGCTCGCTGCTGCGCGAGCGGGACCGCGGCGAGGCGCGCGGCGGGGCGTGGAAGACGGCGGCGCTGAGGAACTACCAGATCCGGCGCGGCTTGCGGATTCTCGCACCCTACTACGCGGCGCTCGCCCTGGCCTGGCTTGTCCGCGCGCCGGATGTCACCGGCGCGGGCATGCCGTGGTATCTGTTTCACCTTTCCAACATCCACATGGCCTTCCTCGGCTACTGGCCGCAGGGGACCAACCATTTCTGGTCGCTGGCCATCCAGCAGCAGTTCTATCTGATCTGGCCGTTTGTGATCTGGTTCCTGCCGCGGAAATGGCTGCTTGCCGCGATCCTGGTTTTTTCGGCGCTCGGCCCGCTGTCCCGGATGTTTCATGACAGCTTCGTGCCATGGTGCGCTTGGCCGCAGGTACTGACCTGGGCGGCGTTCGATTATTTCGGCATCGGCGGGCTGCTCGCCCTCGCCGTGCATCGCGGGATGTCGCTGGAAAGCCCGGGGCTGCGCTGCCTCTCGGTGGTCGCGCTCGCCGGGTATCTCGCGGTGTTCGGGGCGCACGCGTTGGGCTGGCCGACCTTCGGGCTGCGCGCGTTCCAGCAAACGCTGCTGGCGGTCGCGCTGTGCGGGCCCATCGTGGCGAGCTCGGTGGGATTCTCCGGGGTCGCAAGCAAATTGCTGGAGCACCCGCTCCTCCAGCGGATCGGCGCGCTGTCCTACGGGGTCTATTTGTTTCACAACCTCGCGCCGCTGGTGGTCGGGAAAATCTTCTGGTTCCTCTGGAGCGGGCCTTTCGAATCGGGGCTCGGCGCGCTTTTGAAGGTCGCCGTCTTCGCGGTCGTCACGTGGGGGCTCACGCTCGCCTCGTGGCGCTGGATCGAACAACCGCTGCAAGGAGTGCGCGCCAAACTTGCACCGCGCTGAAAAGGCTCGAAGTTGGCTTGCAACAAGTATCACCATCCGCACAAAACTCGACATTCCCGCGCAGATCATCCACGGTCCAGTCCGTCCCGGATTTACAATGGCTTACCAAACACCGACGTCTGAAATGCTCCGCATGACCGAGTCCGGTCCGGCACATTGATTCAATCCGGCGCTGTTCTTTTCAACCACACTTCACGCATCATGGCATCCTCTTTTCTCCCGAAACCTTTCGCCCACCCCTACGAAATCGCCCCCGAATACGCCAAAAGCGCCGTCTATTTCTCCTGCGAGTTCGCCATCGACCAAAGCTTCAAAATCTACTCCGGCGGCCTTGGATTCCTTGCAGGTTCCCACATGCGCTCTGCCGCCGACCTCCGCCAGAACCTCTGTGGCATCGGCATCCTCTGGACCTACGGCTACTACAACCAAGCCCGCGGCGAGGATCGCGAACTCGCCGTGCAATTCCGCAAAAAGGAATACGCCTTCCTCCAGGACACCGGCATCCGCTTCACCGTCCCCGTCCACGGCCACCCGGTCTGGGTGAAAGCCATGTTCCTGCCGGGGGACATCTTCAACACCGTGCCGATGTTCTTCCTCAGCACCGACGTGGAGGAAAACGACAGCCTCTCCCGCGCCATCACCCACCGGCTTTACGACCACGACCACCTCCGCCGCATCGCCCAATACATCATCCTCGGAGCCGGCGGCGCCCGTCTGCTCGACGAGCTCGGCGTGGACCCTTCCATCTGGCACCTCAACGAAGCCCACGGCCTTTCCGCCGCCTTCCACCTTTACGAAAAACACCGCAGCCTCGAGGAGGTGAAAAAGCGCCTCGTTTTCACCACCCACACGCCCGAGGAGGCCGGAAACGAAAAACACGCCTTCCACCTGCTCCGCGACTTCTCGTTCTTCGGCAGCGTTCCGGAGGAAGAAGTCCGCGAAATCACCGGCATCCACGGCGACGAGTTCAACCACTCGCTCGCCGCCCTCCGCCTCGCACGCATCGCCAACGGCGTATCCAAACTCCACGGCGAGGTCTCCCGCCAGATGTGGAAGGACAGCCCCGACATCTGCGAGATCACCCACGTCACCAACGCCCAGAACAAGAAATACTGGGCCGACCACGGCCTCGAACACGCCCGCGGCCGCGGCGACATCGTCGAGCTCAAACACCGCAAGCGCGAGCTCAAGGAGCGGCTCTTCCGCGTCGTCGCCGACCAGACGGGCAAGCTCTTCAAGCCCGACGTGCTCACCATCGTCTGGGCCCGTCGCTTCGCCGGCTACAAGCGTCCGGACCTCATCGCCCGCGACATCCGCCTCTTCCGCGAGCTGCTCCAGAACCACCAATACCCCGTCCAGATCATCTGGGCCGGCAAGCCCTATCCGTTCGACTACTCCGCCATCGACACCTTCAACCACCTCATCCGCGTCACCAGGGACTACCCGAACGCCACCGTCCTCGTCGGCTACGAGCTCGAGCTCTCCCGTTTCCTCAAAAACGGCTCCGACATCTGGCTCAACAACCCGGTCGTCACCCGCGAAGCCTCCGGCACCTCCGGCATGACCGCCGCCATGAATGGCTCCGTCAACCTCTCCACCTACGACGGCTGGGTCTGCGAATTCGCCGAGGACGGCAAGAACTCCTTCATCATCCCGCCCGCCGACCCCTCCCTCAGCCACGAGGACCGCGACCGCCAGGACCTGCTCGGCTTCTATCAAGCGATGCACGAGAAAATCCTCCCCCTCTACTACGACCGCCCCGACGAGTGGAACCAAATCGTCCTCAACTCCATGAACGACGTCGTCCCCTTCTTCGACGCCGCCCGCATGGTGGACGAATACTACAAGAAAATCTATCACTGAAGCCGAGAACGCTCGAACGCGGATGAGCTTGCATCGACAGAACCGGACGGAGAGAATTCGCGGATCGCACCCGGCCCGTAGTTTCCCCTCCGGGCAAACCCGCCATGGAGCAGTTCTACCAAGCCCAAAACCCGGAACACATGAAATTCATCCAAGCAGATCCGCGGTTCGCCGCAGCCATGCCACGCCGCGCGTTCGTCAAGGGGGCCCTCACCGCCGGAACCGCCGCGTTCCTGGCACCCCGTCTGGCCCTCGGCGCGAAGGCCGCCGCCGGAGGAAAAGTCAACCTCGCCTGCTGCGGTATCGGCAACCGCGGCGCGGAGATCATCAAGGAACTGCACAAGACCGGCCTCGCCAACATCGTCGCGCTGTGTGACACGGACATGGGCGCACCCCATACCGAGGCCATCCTCAAAATGTTTCCGGATGTCCCGCGCTTCCAAGACTTCCGCCGGATGTTCGACAAGATGGCCAAGGACATCGATGCCGTCAGCGTAGGCACGCCGGATTTCTCGCATTTCCCGATTTCGATGCTCGCGATGTCACTGGGCAAGCACGTGTATTGCGAGAAACCGATGGGCCAGAGCTACCGGGAGATCCAGTTGATGATGGACGCCGAGAAGAAATACAAGGTCGCCGCGCAGATGGGCAACCAAGGCCACTCGGAAGCCAACTATTTCCAGTTCAAGACCTGGGTGGACGCCGGCATCGTTAAGGACGTCACCAAGATCACCGCCTTCATGAACAACCCGCGGCGCTGGCACGGCATGAAGGTCGCGGATTTCCTCGCGAAGCAGCCCGTCCCGGACGCCCTCGACTGGGACACCTGGCTGGCGACGGCGCAGTTCCACGAATACAACAAGGGATACATCAACGGCGAGTGGCGCTCGTGGTATGACTTCGGCAACGGCGCGCTTGGCGACTGGGGCGCGCATATCTTCGACACCGCCCACCAGTTTCTCAATCTCGGCCTGCCGACGGAAGTGAACCCGGTGATGCTCGAAGGCCACAGCCCGTTCATTTTCCCGCAGGCGTCCACGCTCGCCTTCCGCTTCCCCGCGCGGGGCGCGATGCCGCCGGTGGAACTCACGTGGTATGATGGCACGAAAAACCTGCCGCCCCTGCCGGAAAACATCGGCGAGGCGGTCGTGGACAGCGACATCCCGCCGCCATCCACTGGCAAGGTGGAAACCAAGGCGCGGCCACCCGGCAAGGTCATCTACGGCGGAGACCTCACGTTCAAGGGCGGCTCCCACGGCAGCTCGCTGCAGATCCTCGGCGATGCAGCTAACGAGATGAAGTCGCGCCTGCCGGAAGTTCCGAAAAGCCCGTCCAATCACTTCAAGAATTTCCTGCTCGCCTGCAGGGGAGAGGAAACCTGCCGCTCATCATTCGCGGTGGCCGGCCCACTCTGCCAGGCCATGGTGTTGGGGGTTCTCGCCCAGCGGGTGAATGCCAAGCTCGTCTTCGATCCCGCATCCAAACAGATCACCAACCACAAGGCCGCCAACGAGCTGCTAGTCGGTGCTCCGCCGCGCAAGGAATGGGAGCAGTTCTTCAAAATCTGATCCGCGCATGGCAGCCACTCCACTCACCCGCGCTTGTTCCGCGATCCTCGTGGCGGCGGGATCAAGCCAGCGAATGGGCTTCGACAAGCTCACCTCGCCGCTGGCCGGAATTCCAGTCTTGCGGCGGACGCTCGACGCGTTTCTCGCCGCGGATTCTATCGCGGAGATTGTGGTCGTTTGTCCCGAGGAACGCTGGGAACTGCTAGGCGGCGGATATTCCAAACCCGTCAGGCGCGTGGACGGCGGCGTGGACCGACAGGATTCCGTGATGGCCGGGTTGGCCGCTCTATCAGCGCAGACGGGCCTCGTCGCGGTGCACGACGGCGCGCGCCCGCTGGTCGCGCCCGCGGACATCGACCGCTGTGTGGCGGCGGCGCTTGAATTTCGCGCGGCCGCCCTCGCGCGGCGCGTGACGGATACCTTGAAGCGCTCCGACGCGGCCGACTTCAGCGCGGGCGCGGTTTCGCGGGAGAATCTCTGGTTCATGGAAACCCCGCAGGTTTTCGATGTCCCGCTGCTATTGGAAGCCTACGAGGCGGTGGCGGCGCAAGGCCTGGCGGTGACTGATGAGGTCTCGGCCATGGAAGCGATCGGCGTGCAGGTGAAATTCATCGAGTCGATCCAACCGAATTTGAAAATCACCACTCCCGCGGATCTCGCGCTGGCGGAAGCACTTTTACGATGAGCAAGGCAATCTACGAATGGCGGCAAATCCCCGGCGGTCCGCGCCTGGCGGTCGCGACGGTGGCGGACTCCGAGTGCGCCGCGCTCTCGATTTTCATCCCCGCCGGCAGCCGCGACGAATGGAACCTGCCGGCCGGTCTCGCCCACTTCGTCGAGCACATGGTTTTCAAAGGCACCGCCCGCCGCAGCGCCAGCGAGCTGAGTTTTGAAATCGAAAACGCCGGCGGACAACTCAACGCCTGCACCTCGGAAGACCAAACCGTTTACGAAGGTCACGGCGAGGCGGACCTGATGCCGCTGCTCGCCGACATTCTATCCGACATGGTCTGGCACGCGACGTTTCCCGAGCCGGAAATCGGCCTGGAGCGCGAGGTCATCGGCGAGGAAATCACGATGTATCGGGAAGCGCCGGCGGACCATATCGGCGATCTCATTTCGAGCGCACTCTGGGGCGACCACCCGTTAGGAAACGCGATTTCCGGCTCGCTGGAATCGATCGCCGCAATCGACCGGGAAATCCTGTTGGATTTCCGAAACCGCCACCATTTCCGCAACGACGTGGTCATCGCCGCGGCAGGTCCGTTCACACTCGACGAGGTGATGGCTATGGTTTCGCCGCACCTGCCAAAGGAATTCCACGCGCCGGACAAAGCCGTCCCATTCGACCGGACGACGGCGGTCCCGCAGACGATCGCGGAAGCGCGGGAAACCGACCAACTCCAACTCGCGCTCGCCTGGCACACGCCCGGCCGGCTCTCGGAATCCCGCCACGCGCTGCGGATGCTCAGCATGATGCTGGGCGAAACAGCGAGCTCGCGACTGTTCCTCAAACTCCGCGAGGAACGCGGGCTTTGCTATCAGATCAGCAGCGACGTGACGTTCTTCAACGAGACCGGCGCCTTCGAAATCAGCGCCGGGCTCGACCCGGAATCGCGCGACGAGGCGCTCGCCTGCATCCGCCGCGAAATCGACGACCTCGTCACTAACGGCCCGCGATGCGGCGAGCTGGACCGCGCCAAGCGCCTGACCATCGCCCAAAGCAAGCTCGCCTTCGAGACGACCGGCTCGCACGCCGGCTGGGCGGGCGAGGGCCTGCTCGACTTCGGCCACATCCCCGCGCCCCTGAACTGGCGGGCCAAGGTCATGGCGGTGACGGACGCCGACGTGCAAGCCATCGCCCGCGAGGTTTTCCTCGGCCGCGAACCGGCGATGGCCGAGATCGGCGGACTGGAATCCGATGGATAGAAAATCCTCCCATGCCGCATTCCTTCCAGCCGTTCACGCAAGAACACATCGTTGCGATCGGCATCGGCGCGGCGGCGGCGGCGGCATTCCTCATCGTCGGAAAACGCGGCGGAAACGGCCGGAACCTGGCGACCGCGCTGCTGGCTTTCCTCAACCTGAGCGCCTATCCGCTCGGCCAGGCCGCGTGGCTGTCGTCGGACGCGCCGAAATCCATCGACAACATCCTGCCGCTCCACCTCTGTGACATCGCGGCGATCACGGCCGGCTTCGCCTTGATCACCAAGCGCCCGCTGCTCTGCGCGCTGACGTATTTCTGGGGACTTGCAGCGACCTTGCAGGCGCTCATCACCCCGGCCATCACCGTCGGATTTCCGCATCCGCCCTTCGTCATGTTTTTCATCCATCATTTCGCGGTGGTGACGGCCGCGCTCTATCTGCCGCTGGTGGAAGGCTGGCGTCCGGCGCAGCCGGTTTGGAAAAGCCCGCTCGCTATCGCCGGCTGGTCGCTCGGCTACCTCGGCATGGCGATGGCGGTGAACGCCGCGCTGGGCAGCAATTTCGGCTTCGCCTCCCGCCCGCCGTACAACCCCAGCCTGATCGACCACCTCGGCCCGTGGCCTTGGTATCTGTGCTCGATGTTCGGAATCGCGCTGCTGTTCTATTTCCTGCTGGCACTGCCGTTCGCAAAACGAAAGTGACGTCCCATCAGACGGGCTCACCGCCCATGGAATTCCGCCAGAAATCCAGGCGCTCCCGGATGCGTTTTTCCATGCCTTGGTCGCCGGGCTGATAGTAATTTTTCCCCTCCGGCAAATACGCCTGCGGAATGTAAGCGCCCTCGTAATCGTGGGCGTAAAGATAGCGCATCGAATCCTCGGGCTCGCCGGACGCCGCGGCGATTTTCTTGCGGGTGTTCGTCCGCAAATGCACCGGCACGGCGAGCGTGCGGCCGTTTTCCACGTCGTCCATCGCCCGGCCCAGCGCGGCATAGGCGGTGTTGGATTTCGGTGCGGTCGCCAGATAGACCGTGGCATGCGCCAGCGGAATCCGGCCCTCCGGCATGCCGAGGAATTCGAACGCCGCGTGCGCGTCCATCGCGACCCGCAGCGCGTTGGAATCCGCCAGCCCGATGTCCTCCGAGGCGGAAATCACCAACCGCCGCGAGATGAAGCGCGGATCCTCGCCGGCATGCAGCATCTTCGCCAGCCAGTAGAGCGCGGCGTCCGGATCCGAGCCGCGGATCGACTTGATGAAGGCGGAAATCGTGTCGTGGTGCGCGTCGCCGTGGGCATCGTAAACCACCGCCTTGCGCTGGATGGATTCCTCCGCCACCGCCAGAGTCAGGCGCACCGCGCCGTCGTCTTCGGGGGTGGTTAGAACCGCCAGTTCAAGCGCGCTCAGCGCCTTTCTCACGTCGCCGTCGGATTTTTCAGAGAGGTGATGGAGCGCGGTGGGATCGGCGACCACCCGGTATCCGCCCAGGCCGCGCTTTTCGTCTGCTAGGGCGCGCTCGAGGACACCGGTGATGTCCTCTACGGGCACCGGCTCCAGCTGGAAAATCTGCGACCGCGAGACCAGCGGCGAGTTCACGTGGAAATACGGGTTGTGCGTCGTCGCGCCGATGAACCTAACGACTCCCCGCTCGATGTGCGGCAGCAGCACGTCCTGCTGGGCTTTGTTGAAGCGGTGGATCTCGTCGATGAACAGGATGGTCGTCTCACCGCGCAAATCCCGCCAAGTCCGCGCCTGGTCGATCTTCGCCCGGATTTCCGCGACGTTAGACTCAACGCCGTTGAGCGATTCGAAGCGCGAGCCGGTCGTCCGCGCGATCACGCTGGCGAGCGTGGTTTTCCCGGTGCCGGGCGGCCCGTAGAAAATCAGCGAGGTGAAGCGGTCCGACTCGATCGCCCGTCGCAGCAGTTTCCCCGGCGCGAGGATGTGCTGCTGGCCGGCCACCTCATCAAGCGAGCGCGGCCGCATCCGCGCCGCCAGCGGTTCGGCGGGGTTCGGCTTCTCGGTCAGGGCGGCGGGAGTGGTGAAAAGGTCGGACACGGCGGCGATCCGGCATCATCGCTGCGGCCCGCCCGCCATTCCAGCCCATATATCTCCCTTCGATTTCCAAATCTCCAAATTTCCTTAACTTCAAACCCCGATTTCGCCGCTTGTGGCCGGTTTTGGGACGAATTCATGATTTCGTTCTCCTGAATTTCAGGCAATCTGAATCCGTGCTGAGGCACCTCGACACCGAGGAGCTCTCAGCCAAGAAGCCGAGTCCACGCTAGTTAGTTTTGCTTTCCGGGGGGGGATATCCAACGCGTGCTTTTCTTTTGTCCATGTGCGGGGACGAAACGTTCCCGCCCCCTAGAAAACCCTAACCGCCGCAGCGATCACCGGATCTTCCCAAGCCTCGAC
The DNA here is from genome assembly GCA_945879075.1 of Akkermansia muciniphila. Lineage (GTDB taxonomy): Bacteria > Verrucomicrobiota > Verrucomicrobiia > Verrucomicrobiales > Akkermansiaceae > Luteolibacter > Luteolibacter muciniphilus_C. Next base: position 13,471 of record CAMCUY010000023.1, read on the forward strand.
AATTTTGCGCTCCTCAGGAGCCAGCGCGTCGGGGTGACAGCGTTTGGCGAAATTCGCGCGGCACGTGTCGCTAATGGCCACCGCGACATCCGGCGTGATTCCCTTGCGGTGCGGGGTGTTTCCCGATGGCGTGTGATAGGTGGCGATGGTGAGCCGCAACGCCGTGCCGCCGCCCGTCGGGATGATGTTTTGCACGGAGCCCTTGCCGTAGCTGACCTCACCGACGACGGTGGCGCGCTTCAAATCCTGAAGCGCGCCGGCGGTGAGTTCCGAGGCGGAGGCTGACATCCGGTCGAGCAGGACGACGAGCGGATAGTCGCGTTTCCGGCGCTGGCGGTCCGGGGTTTTCAGCGGTTCCGCGGATTCCCCTTCCCGGCCGCGGGTGGTGACGACGGCGGTGTTAGGCGGCAGGAAGAGGCCGAGGATTTTCACGGTTTCGTTCAGATGGCCGCCGCCGTTTTCGCGGAGATCGAAGACCAAGGATTTCATGCCGCGGTCTTCGAGTTCGTCGAGGGCGGCTTCCATTTCTCGGGCGCAGCCGCTGCCGAAAGTCGCCAGGCGGACGTAGCCAAGCCCGCTTTGCTTGTTCCAGATTTTCGCCTCGGCGACCGAGCGGTGTTCCACTACGCGATGAACGAGCACCACCTCGAACGGTTGCGGGGCGGCCGGCGACTTGAGCAAAAAACGGGTGCCCTCGCCCGCCGGGCGGCGCAGCGGTCCGAGCAAATCGGAGAAATCCGCGCCCTGGGTTTTCCGCCCGTCGATTTCCAACAGCCCCGAGCCGGGTAAAACCCCGGCAAGCGCCGCCGCGCCCAGCGGTGAAACGGCGGCGATGTAAGGCCCGTCATCGCGCAAACCCAGAGTCATCCCGAGCGACGGCAATTCCGGATTGAGGTCCTTGTTTTCCTGCATCTGCCGGGCCATTTCCGGGTGAATGAACGAGGAGTGCGGATCGAGGCTTGCGAGCATTCCTTCAAGCGCGTGGTTGACGAGCCGGTCGTAAGCCAGCCGGTCCGCATCCGGGTGGCGCTTGCGGACCGCTTCGAGGACTTCCACGAAACGCTCGATCGCCGGATAAGCCGCCTCGTCGGGATCCGGCGGCGCGGCAAAAGCGACCGAACTGATCCCGCAAAGCAAGCAGACGAATTTCATGGCCGCAGAGATAGCATTTGCCGGCGCGGGCGATAGAGAAAAATGATCGTCCGCAGCCCACGGATTTTTAAATAATTTCGGTTGCGGGAAGGCGAGCTCGCGGTAGTCTGCTGACGACTGCTGTGTACGACTATTTTGGTAGCTGGCCCGAACCGATATGATTGAACCGGGGTCATCTTCCGATGGACGATGTCACGCCTTTTCAGGAAGACGGAAACCCATTGGACGACCCCACTTATTGAGTTTACGGAACGTGGCTCACAGCGCCAAGGACGGCACAGCGGTCTTCTTTTTTTCCCCTTCCTTCGAAGGGGATCTTCGCAAGTAGTTCAACCCTTCAGGGTGTCTTCATTGCGGATCGAAGACACCCTGAAGGCTTGAGCTACTTACGAAAACTTCGTCGGCACCGGCCGAAGCGAGGTCTTCCTTGCTTACGTTTCCTGGAACCCGCATCGTCCGCGCGTGATGCGATTTGCAGTGCTGGGCAGCGGGAGCGGAGGAAATGCGGCGGTCGTCGAGTGCGGCGGGCTGCGCCTGATGATCGACGCGGGACTGAGCGCCAAGCAGTTGTCGCTGCGGCTCCAACAGGTAGGGATCGACCCCGCGTCGCTCGACGGAATCTTGCTCACCCACGAGCACGGCGATCACGTCCGCGGGCTGAAGGTTTTTCTCAAACAGAATCCGGTGCCGGTGTTCACCACGCCGGCCACCGCGCGGGTCGTGCGGGAGGGCGGGATCGAGGGCGGGACGTGGAAATTTTTCGAAGCGGGCCAGGTGTTCGCCATCGGCGGCATCGCGGTGGAGACCTTCGCGATCCAGCATGACGCGGTGGACCCGGTGGGCTTCGTGGTCGGGCATGACACGCGGCGGCTGGGATTTCTATCTGACGCGGGGTTCGTCACCCGCAGCATGACCGAACGGCTGCGCGGGCTGGACGGGATTTTCGTGGAGGCCAACTACGACGAAGGCCTGCTGGAGGCGGACACCAAGCGGCCGTGGTCGATCAAACAACGGATCAGTTCGCGGCACGGGCATTTGTCGAACGCCCAGGTCACCGAGTTGATCCGCGACATCGCCCATCCGGCGCTCGGGCGGGTGGTGCTCGGCCACTTGAGCTCGGACTGCAACACGCCGGAGACCATTCTATCCATGCTCCGGAACTGCCTCGCGGAGATCGGACACGGCCACGTCGGCCTGCACTGCGCGGGCCAGCACGAGCCGACGGATTGGTTTCAATTTTAAGGGAACGTCTGCCAGACCACGAAAGCGGCGGTGAGCAACACCAGCCCCGCGAACGCAAGCCGCAAGGTTCTTTCCGGAACCCGCGACGAGATTTTCCCGCCCGCCAAAACCCCGGCCACCGCGATCAACGAGAAGACCGCCGCCAGCAACCAAGGCGTGGGAGCGTCGCCAAGATGGCTGACAAATCCCGACGCGGAATTGGCCGCGATGATGGCGAGCGAGGTGCCGGTGGCCACGCGGATCGGCAGGCGCGCGAATTTCACCAGCGCGGGCATCAGCAGGAAACCGCCGCCCACGCCGAGAAATCCGGTGAGAACCCCGACTCCCGCGCCCGCGAGCAGGCATCGCGCAGGGTGGCACTCCGGCTCCGGCTGAAGCAGGGATTTCCGCGGCACCAGCATCCGGATTCCTAACACGATCATCAGTCCGGCGAAGGAAAGCATGATTACCGCAGGCGGAACCAAGGGCGTCAATTTCGCGCCGAACACCGCGCCCACCATGCCGGAAAGCGCGAACATGCCGGCGGCTTTGAAATACACCTCCCCCGCCCTCGCGCGCTGCCAGGCGCCGGCCAGCGCCGCCGCGCCGACGATGAGCAGACTGAGCCCCACCGCATCGCGCGGCGGAATCCCGGCGAGATAGACCAGCACCGGCAAGGTCAGGATGCTGCCGCCCGAACCCGTTAGGCCGAGCGCGAGCCCGATGCCGACGGCACCTAGCAGCGCCAGGGCGTTCATGATTTCAGCTCCGCATGGATTTCAGCATAACCGCCATCGACGTGCACGACATCGCGGCCCTGGCTGGCCAGGTAGGCGGCGGCGATGCCGGCCCGGAGGCCGCTGCCGCAATGAACGAATAGCGGCGAACCCGGCGGCACTTCATCGAGCCGCGCGGCGAGCCGGGTGTAGGCGATGTTCTTCGCGCCGACGACGTGGCCAGCGGCGAACTCATCCGCTCCGCGCACGTCGAGCACGTGCTTGCCGGCCTGAAGCTCCCGCGTGGAAATTCTCGGATAGCTGGAAACGAGACCGCTGGCGGATAGAGCTTCGTTTGCAGGAATCCACGCTTCCACCCGTTCCAGCCCGATGCGGACCAACTGCCGCACCGCTTCATCCAGCTGCGCCTCGTTTTCCAAGACCAGCAGGATGCGGGCGGCTTCATCGACATAAGATCCGGCGGCGACGGGCAGCTTGCCGCCGGGCATCGGCGCGAAAAGCGAGCCACGCAGATGTTTCTCCGCGAAGGCCGCGCGGTCCGCCCGCAGGTCGAGAACGACCCGGTCCTTTTGCCCGATCCACGGGTCGAGTTCGTCCACATCGATCCGGCTCGGGGCCGGGAGCTTGCCATCCGGCAAAAGCGCGGGACCGAGGCGGTTGTCGCGCTTCATCCGGGCGAAATAGCGCGGCGGCTCGGGCTGGCCGTGGAGGATGTCGCTCACGAACTTGTCCTCGCCGGCGGTCAGCGCCTCGCGGAAGGCCGGATTGAATTTCCTTTCGTAACCCAGAACGCTGTTAGGAATCGCGCCGAGCGCCTTGCCGCACGCGCTGCCCGCACCGTGCGCGGGAAGGATTTGCAGATGCGCCGGCAAGTCCGCCGTCGCCCGCAGGCTGGCGTAAAGCGTGCGCGCGCTGCGCTCCATGACTCCCGCCTGGCCGGCGGCGCTCTCCAACAAGTCGGGGCGGCCGACGTCGCCGACGAAGATGAAATCGCCGGTCAGCAAGGCCATCGGCTCGTCCGCGCCGCCGCCGGTGTCGGTGACCAGGAAGCTCATGTGCTCGGGGGTGTGGCCGGGAGTTAGAAGCGCCTTGAATTCGATGTTGCCGACGCGGAAGACGTCGCGGTGTTTGAGGAAACGGGCGTTGGAATGGCCTTTCGCCCACTCGAACTGCCAGTCCGGCCCGCCTTCTTCCGAGAGATAGCCGGTCACGCCGTGGCCCTCCATCAGCTCGCGGGCACCGCTCAGGTAATCGGCGTGGATGTGGGTGTCCGCGACGGCGGTGATGCGCAGGCCATTGTCCGCGGCGACCTTGAAATAGCGGTCGAGATCGCGCTCGGGGTCAATGAGGACCGCCTCGCCCGTGCGTTGGCAGCCGATGAGATAGGCGTTCTGTGCGAGCGCGGAATCGGTGATTTGACGGAGGAACATGGTGGCGGGGGTTGGATGTTAGATCGCGCACGAGTTGCCGACACACTTGGTGCCGGAGCGCTGGTTCCATGGCATTTTCGCCAAAACCATCGCCATGCCGCACCAGTCGGTGACCCCGGCGAAGACCAGGCCGGTGCCGACGAAGGCGCTGAGGCCATAGAAACCGGGGTGCACCCAGGTGCCGAGAATCACGCCGAGCAGCACCAGCGACCCGGCGGCGATGCGCACCTGGCGCTCTAGCGAAACCGCCTTCGCGCCGCGCTCCACCGGCAGTCCGGCGCTTTCCCAAGCGGCCACGCCGCCATCGAGGATGACGAGATTCCCGCATCCCGCGGCGTGGAGTTTTTGATAGGCCTGCTCGGCGCGTTTGCCGCTGCGGCAGATGAGCACGCACTGCCCGGCTCCGCTGGCGGCGGACTTGACGGCGTCGGCATCGAGTCGGTCGAGCGGCATCAATTGCGAGCCGGGGATGTGGACCTCCCCGTGCTCGGCGGGCGTGCGGACATCGATGAGGGAAACGGGTTTGCCGGATTGGATTTCGGCGTTAAGTTGTGTGGCTTGAATTTTCATTGGCGCGAGTTACAAAATAACCGTATCACCACATAGTTATTCTTGCAACATTATTTTCACGTGATACGCCTTTGTCCGTGAAACTTCAACCCGCCGAACTCGAACGCGTCGCTGACTTGTTTCGCGCCTTCGCCGAACCCACGCGATTAGCGATCGTCCAGGAACTGAAAGCCGGCGAGCTGAGCGTCTCGGAAATCGTCGGGCTGCTGCCGACGAGCCAGGCCAACGTCTCCAAACAACTCAAAGTGCTCTATGACGCCGGGCTCCTGACCCGCCGCAAGCAGGGGACGCAGGTGCTCTACGCGATCGCCGAGCCGATGGTCTTCGAGCTTTGCAAGATCGCCTGCGATAAGCTGAACCGGGATGCCGCGAGACCCGCCAAGTTGAAATTCTAATCCTTGAACACCGGAAAGCCCGCCGCCGGGCGGAGCTTCAAAGGCGGCTCGATCTGGAACGATTCCGAACCACCGATCTGATAGGACCCGTAGGCGATGGGGATGACGGTCAGCAGCAGCGCGGGCTCGTCCTCGTGGATAATCTTGGCAATGTGGACGACGGCCGCGCAGTTCGGGCTTTTTTTGACGCCCAAAATGTCGCCGGCTTTGAACGAGCTCGCCACCTCCGCTTGCGGGGTGGGGAAGACGTATTCGATGAAAACCGGATACGGCAGCGGCTTGGTGAAATCGTCGGGTTTCACCAAGGCCTGCGCGCGGATGACGACGCCCGGATCAAAGAAATCCCTCCCGTCCAATTTCCTGATCTCCCTGACCTGGTAATCGCCCTCGACGTAGTTGAGGAGGAGCGGCCGGTCGAAGTTCGTGAGATAATTCCGCATCAGCAGGGAGTTGGCGCGGACCCGCTGCTCCTCGGTGTAGCCGAAGTAGCGCTTGTAGAGCTCCTTGGGCGCCAGTGCGTTGCCGTTAGGAACATCGAGCACCGTGTAGCGTTTCAGGACCGGCGAGCGACCGAGCTTGCCGAGGATCTCGTAGTTTCTCGGAATTTCCGGATGGCCGAACACGTGCAGGCAGACCGCCCAACTGACGATCGCGAAACAAAGCGCGAGGGCGTTCGCCAACAACCACCAGAAATAGGCGGGACGGCTCGGCGGCAGCTCTTCAACAATGCGGGGCACGACGGCTTGGGTTGTCAGGGGGTGCCGCAGGCCTCGCCGTCCGGCACCGCGTGGGCGCCCGGCGCTTCGTCGGAAGTCTCGAACGAAGTGCCGCAGCCGCAGGATCTTGCGGCTCGGGGATTGTGGATTTTGAAACCGGCGTCGGTCAGGTCGTCGGAGTAGTCGATTTCACAACCGCGCAGGCGGTCGAAGCTGTCGGCGGCGACGATCACCCGCGCCGCGCCGGATTCGACGATCTCGTCGCCCGGCTCGGGGTCGGCCACGTTCATCTCGTATTGCCAGCCGGCACAGCCGCCGCGGCGGACGGCAAGACGCAGGCCGGACTGGGGAGACGTGGCCTTGCTCGCGAGCAACTTGCCGAGTTCTTCGATGGCTTTGGGGGTGACGATGATCATGTGCGGTGACGCAACCTAGGTGCTTCCCGGGGATTTGAAACCGGAAATCGAAGGAAGCTCAATCACGATCCCTACTTACGCCCGATGAAAATCCGGGATATGGAATTTACCAAGCGTCGCAAAGTCCCGCGAACTCTTGATTTTCCAGCAATTCAATTCGGAAGAAAGGTCTTGACGGGTCATCGCTGCGCCTCTTCATTTCGCTCCGCATGTGATTTTTTCGCATCGCCCCTAGGCTAGGTGAAATCTGGCCTGTTTTTTGACTCAAGCGCATTTATTCCATGTCCGCATCCAAATCCTCTTCCAAGAAGCCCGCCGCAAAGCCCCAGATAAAAGTTTCCAAAGCGGCAGCATCCAAGGAGGTCCCGAAGAGCCAAAAGCAAGCCGCTCCGGTGAAGGCGGCCAAGCCGAAAAAACCGCCTGTCGTTGCCCCCGCCCCGAAGCCAGTCGCCAAACCGGTCGCCAAAGCCGCGCCGAAAGCCGCGCCGAAAGCCGCGCCGAAAGCCGTGGCCAAAGCACCCGCCAAAGCACCCGCCAAAGCCGTGGTCGAGACCAAGCCCAAGGCGGTGGTCGCGGAGAAATCCGCACCTGCCAAGGCGAACAAGGACGCTCCGGAGCCCGCCCTGAAACCGGCACCTTCCAAGACGAAAAAGGAAGCTCCAGAACCGGTCGTGAAGGCCTCGCCTGCCAAAACCAAAAAGGACACTCCCACCCCGGCCAACGCCGAAACCAAGGCCTCCGCCAGGACTCCCGAAGCCCCCAAGCGCCGGATCGACACCCCTGAAATCCAGGAGAAAATCCGCGAACTCATCAAACTCGCCAAGGAACAGGACTACCTGACCTACGACGACATCAACGAGATCCTGCCTAACGACCTTGTCGATCCCGACGACGTCGAGGCCATCATGGAGCGACTCCGCAACATGGAGTTCGACATCATCGACGCCTCCGAGGTGGACCGCTACAAGGACAAGAAGCGCGACGAAGGCGACGGCGAGGAAGAAGACGTCAAAGCCGACCAGAAGCTCGACATCCTCGACGACCCGGTCCGGATGTATCTCAAACAGATGGGCCAGGTCCCGCTGCTCACCCGCGAGCAGGAAGTGGAAATTTCCAAGCGCATCGAGGATGCGGAAATCGAAGTCGCCAAACACCTCCACCTATTCGGATTCGTCACCGATTCCTATCTGGAGCTCGCCGACAAGCTCAACAAGGGCAAGGAGCGCTTTGACCGCGTCATCCTCGACAAGAAGATCGAGTCCCGCGAGCGCTACATGAAAGGCCTGCCGAAGCTTTGCGACCAACTCAAGCAGCTTCACCACGAGAACGACGACCTGTTCCGCCAGCTCTCCGCCAAAAACCCGCGCGGCAAGAAAAGGCTCGAGGAAGAATTGCAAAAAAACCTCCAAACCCTCAACCGCGTATTCACACGCTTCTACTACAAACAGAAAGTCGTCGAGGATTTCTGCGAGCAAGTGGATGAATACATGCAGAAGTTCTGGAAATACGGCCGCAAGCTCCAAGCCGATCCGGAAGACAAGGAGTTCCTCACCAAGATGCGCGAAGTCCAACAGCGCACCTGGCACACCCAGGAAACCTTCGAGGAAGCCAACAAACAGCTCCGCCACTGGCTCAAGGAAGCGCTCAAGGCGAAGACCGAGATGGTAGAGGCCAACCTGCGCCTCGTCATTTCCATCGCCAAAAAATACACTAACCGCGGCCTCTCGTTCCTCGACTTGATCCAGGAAGGCAACATGGGCCTGATGAAGGCGGTCGAAAAATTCGAATACCGCCGCGGTTACAAGTTCTCCACCTACGCCACTTGGTGGATCCGCCAGGCGATCACTCGCTCCATCGCCGACCAGGCCCGGACCATCCGGATTCCGGTGCACATGATCGAGACGATCAACAAGCTGATGCGCGTGCAAAAGCAGCTCGTCCAGGAATACGGCCGCGAGCCATCCCCGGAGGAAATCGCCGAGGAAATCCACCTTCCCGTCGAGCGGGTCCGCGCCGTGCTCAAAATGGCCCAACAGCCGATTTCGCTGCAAGCTCCTGTTGGAGATTCGGACGACACCTCCTTCGGTGACTTCATCGAAGACAAGGCCGCCGACAACCCGATGGAAGAAGCCGGCTTCTCGATGCTCAAGGACAAGATCAAGGACGTGCTCGACACCCTGACCGAACGCGAGCGCGAGGTTCTCGAACAACGCTTCGGCCTCAAGGACGGCTACAGCCGCACGCTTGAGGAAGTCGGCCGCCAGTTCCAGGTCACCCGCGAGCGCATCCGCCAGATCGAAGCCAAGGCCCTGCGGAAAATGCGCCACCCCACCCGCATCCGCAAACTCGAAGGCTTCATCGAGCTTCCCGGAGCGTAACCTCCCCTTCCCGCTTCCATGGAAGTTCCCGAAGAGTTCACGAAAATCGAATCGATCTTCGTCCGGCATCGCAACGCGCTGCTGCTGCGAGGCCAGTTCACGCCGATTTACACCGACTACTATCTGCACCTGATGCAGCACGCCATCCGCCCGCCGGCCGAGCTCGACCAGATGCTCAAGGACACGCTGGCCATGCTCGCGCTGCACCTCGTCGCGCGGCCGTGGGCGGAAACCATCGCCTGGACCGCGAACCTCCGAGCGCCGCGGATGAACCTGTTCGTCACCGGCGGCTCGTTTGACGAGGCGATCACCGGCCGGATCTTCACCGAGGACGTCCGCGAGCCGGACCGGAATTTTTTCTACTCCCAGACGACCACCGTCGATAACAGCACGCCGCGGCTCTCGACCCTGGAAATCAAGGGCAAGGATCCGATCGTCTGGCTCTCCCAGTATTACGAGCAGTCCGAGCAGCGCCCGGCGCGCGCATTCCGGTTAGAAGATGAGAATTTCGCCATCGTCGCCGCGCAGCCGGATTGCGATCTCGAATGGCTCGAATCCCTCGACGCCGCCGCGGTTGCGAAAATCACCGCGACCGAGGAAACCACCATTCTCGAAACCCGCCGCTTCCGCTTCCACTGCGGCTGCACCATCGACAAGATCCTGCCCATCCTCGGCGGCTGGAAGGACCGGCTCGACGACCTGTTCGGCGACGAGGAATTCATCAACATCCAGTGCCCGCGCTGCGCCGCCAAGTATCGCATCACCCGCGACATGATCGTTTGATGCCAACGGGTCCCGGCTAACCGAGCCGGAGCGAAAAAACCAGGGAATCCCGCCCGCTCGCCTCGAATTGCGCGCGCCTCGCCTGCGGCAAATCCTCCACCGTGGCGGGGTCGTATCCGAGTTTCCCGGTGAAGAAAGCCGCCGCCCGGTTGCTCAGCGCGAACACCCGCGGGATTCTCCGCTCGCGGGCGATCGCCTCCGCGTGGCGGACCAGCTCGATGCCGTATCCCCGGCCCTCATGCGCCTGCTTCACATACAAACAAGCCACCTCCGCGCAGTGCTCATCCGAATATTCGTGCAGGGCCACGCAGCCGACGACGTTGTCATCGATGGCCATCACGCAAAAATCTTCGATTCGCGACTGGATGTCCTCGTAATTGCGCTCGACGAGTTTCGTCCGGCGCACCGAGCGGCCGATCATGCCTAACAATTCCGGGATGTCCTCCTCGCGCAGTTTGCGGATCAAGCGGTAACTGTCGGCGTGAACCATGGTGCCGACGCCTTCGTTAGAGAAAAGCTCGTCCACCAGCACGCCCTGCTGGCGGCCGTTGAGCACATGCACCCGCGGGACGCCGCGATGGCAAGCCGCCGCCGCCGCCCTCAGCAATGCGGCTCCGGCGGCATCGGTGCGGCTGGTCAGCGCCTCCGCATCCGCCGCGCGGATGGCGTGGGCCGGCGCGCCGTCGATGAGGATCGCCTCCTCCAGCAGCGTGATGATCTTGGCCACGCCGATTCCCTTGGCGAAGTCCACCACCGGAATATCCAGCGGCCCGGTCGCGGAGGCGTCGATCACCGCCGACTGGCCGCGGCCGAGGATTTCCAAAACCTCGCGCACCGCCAGCGGATCGGTGATAGGCCGGGAAACGCGCGCCGCCATGATTTCGCACTCCAGCGTCCAGTCATAGAGATCCTTCAAATCGCCGCCGAGCACGCCGAGCACCAGCTTGACGCCGAGGTCTTCCAAAACCGCCAGATCCAGCAAGGTTTCCGCCACCGCCGGCTCGGGCAACAGCCCGGCCTCAATGAGCACGAAAAACACCTTCCCCCGGAATTGAGGAATGTATTGGAGGACCTCCCGAACGTCACTTTGCTGCGCCACGGCCTTTTCCTACCAAACCCTGACATCCCCGCAAGCGTGGCGACAAGCGGAGCGCGGAATTTATTCGGCCGGCTCTTCCCAGCGGTAGTGTGAATCTTTGTCTGTAAAAGGCTACAAAGCCCGAGTCTGCCTGACCGGCGGCGCGCCCTCCCCACCCGGGGTTGTGGTGTCCGACCAGAACTGGCTGCTGGTGGGGGTGCAAATCAAGCAACCACTACCACCCACCATGTTCTCATCAACCTCCTTCTTCACGGCGGCACGGCGAAGGACTCCCCAAAATTCCAATTCAAAATTCCAGACAATATGTACGAAAATCTAATGCATTGAAAAATCGGAGCGGGTAGGGTGGCGCTGTGAGCAGCAAACGATTCTTGGCCCCTTGGAAGGATTCGGAAACGTGGGAATGGTACCCGTGTGCAAATCCTGACCAAAGCAAGCTCTCCCCCATCCTTATCCTTCTGGCATGCTGCGGAGCCTGCGCATTGAATTTCCCGGTGCTTTGTACCACGTGATGGCTCGTGGCAACCGGCGTGATACGATTTTCCATGACGATGACGACCGCCGGTTTTTCCTCGCCACCGTCTCCGAAGCCTGTGCGATGAGCGGTTGGCGAATGCACGCCTGAGTGCTGATGGGAAACCACTACCACCGCTTGATCGAAACGCCGGAAGCCAACCTGGTTGCCGGAATGAGCTGACTGCAAAACACGGCCACCCGGCGTCACAACGTCCGCCACAGCGGGTGGGGCCGCCTGTTTGGAGAACGCTACAAGGCGATTTTGGTTGAGGGAGCGAACACTGATCACTACCGGACGCTCGCCGACTATATCCATTTAAATCCTGGTAAGACGCGTTTGGTCATCCCGAAGAAAGGCCAAAGTGTGCTGGCATATCCATGGAGCAGCATGGCGGGCGGTTGGTATTGGGGAAGCCGGAAGTTCGCCGGGAAGCTGCGCAAGCTTTCGGAAAAGCGGATCAAGGAGCGGAAAAGATCGTCGTTGGCCTATCGAAAAGCGCCGCAAGTGACAGTTCACGACCAGGAGCAAGCGGAGCGCTGGCCGGTGAAGGCCTGAAGGCGTCAGCTCTGGTGGCGAAGGATCTGCCAGACCTGAAAAGATCGGATCCACGGAAGCTGTTACTCGCGGAACCCCTCTGGAAACGGACAACGGTTCCGCAGGAATGGATCTCGGAAAAGCTCGCGATGCGCAGCTCAGCGAACGTGAGCCAGCAGTTGCACCGTTTCAATCAAGCGAGGTCGCTCGCCATGCTGTCTCCCGAGATGCAAGTGTTTCACAAACATGGCATGAAATTCGGAAACGTGACGGGCATTTTGTCAAGATTTGCACACGGCCCCAATTATTTTCGGGAGCTGCCGGGACTGGATTTTGTGGAAACCTATCTGGTTCCTGTTAATGCGGCGGGATGAGAAGGCCGGTGGTCAGCGCCAAAGCCCCGCCGCGCCACCCTGGGAACGGGGCGATGCGGCGGGACCGGTTGATGATGGATTTCTGCGAGGGATCGAGGGATCGAGAGTATCTGTTATAACATCGAGTCGCGGCGCTTGCGGGCGAAGATGCTGCAAGCGGCAGCCCCCATCATGCCAAGCAGCCCGGCGGACGGCTCGGGTACTGTGGTTGCCGCAACCCATGCGCTGCCGGTTTGGGACGGATTCTTGGGAGTGGGATTGGAAATCCCGTTCACGTGAGCCGCAGTGGCGTATGGCCCGTATAGTCCGCTGCCGGGGGCGCTGAGTGTATCAAACAACTGGGCGTTGAAGCCCGCGGGGCCTGTGACCGTGTAGGTCAAACTCTCACCAGATCCAAAGCGATCGCGCGCGCCTCCGCCATTGGCAAAGTCAAAGCGCAGGTCGTAGCGACCGTCAGGCCCTGCGACGAATGCATTGGACCCGATTTTGATGGTGGGCGCCACAAACGAACCGGAGCGGCCGGTCTCGTTGAATTTGAAATTACCGGTCAGGATTTGATCAGCTGCAAGATCGAGGTTCAGATACCAGTCGTCGACATATTCGCCGACGGTGAGGTTTTCAGCGCTGAATGTTAAGCTGACCTGCTTTGAAACTGTGTCCGTCACCATTACCGTCAGCCATGGCGGGGGGTTGGAGGGGGGAATCGAATCCGTGCTGAATAGAATATTGAGCTTGAATGTGAGCGTCGCTGAAGAAGCCACATCCGGAAGTGCCATCAGCGCGCCGAAAGCCATGATCTTCGGCAGCCGCGAGCCTCTGACGGTTTTTGGCAAGGAGCGTTTTTTAATGTTAGAAACGGCCGGCATTTCAGTTATGATTTCCATATTTTTTGGGGGGAGTTAGCGCTTCATCTCCGGCAGCCCACCAGGACAGCGGTCGATTTGGCGCGATGGTCGAAAATTACCACGACTCCCCGCCCTGTGAATCGGGGCGGCGCACTGATTCTCAGCCCTATCACCTCCTAGTGAATGGTCCCGATTCCCCCAAGGGCGGCGTCGCCCCCCTAGGGGTTAGGCGCGGCTTTACAGGGTCCGTCTGTCAGAACCGGCGCCGCCGTTCGAGTTCGGCAGGAAGTTGCTTTTCACCCAGTCGGTGGCGCACTCGACGAGCTCACTGCCATTCCCCAGTCCGAGCTTGTGTTTGATGTTCTCGCGGTGCGTCTCGATGGTCTTGATGCTCAGCTTCAGCTCCACGGCGATCTGGCGGGTGCCAACTCTCGCGCCGAGCCGTTGGAAAACATGCAGCTCGCGGTCGGAAAGTTTTTCCACGGTCACATCGTTGGCGGCCGCGGACTGGAGGGGATTCCCGAGCGATTTCTGCAGGATGAGCACCGCGATCTGGCGGCTCACATACATGGCGCCATTGAGGACGGTGCGGACCGCGGTCAGCACTTCTTCCGTAGCTTCCTGCTTCAGCACGTAGCCCATGGCACCTGCCCGCAGCGCCTTCTCGGCGAAGAGCGTTTCGTCAAACTGGGAGAAAACGAGAATCGGCATCGACGGGTGCTGGATTTTGAAATCCTTGATCAAATCGATGGTGTCGCCCGAGCCCAGCCGGAGATCGAGCAGCAGCAAATCCGGGACGAGTCGCGCCGCCTCGGTCCGGGCGGAGGCGATGCTGTCGGCCTCGCCGCAGACGACGAGATCATCCTTCCGGTTGATGAAGTGCACGACGCCTGCGCGCAGCAACGGCTGCTCATCCGCGACCAGGATGCGCGACTTGGCCAGGGGCTTCGGAGACCTGGCTTTCATGAGACATCGTCCCGGGTTGGGATTTCATCCAGCCATGGGTTCGCATGAGATTCGTCCGTGATTGGTGGCGTGAGTTCGGTGATCATACGTGGGGGGAGGGGGGCTTGCAAGGATCCGCAGCCATGCTGGGAAACAAGTCAAGATGTCGGCATTGGGGGGGGGATTTCAGATTGAGCACTATACCAGCGAGGCGGCCCGATCAATATTTAAGTGCGTCGGCGTGGCGGCGGGCTCTCTTTCGTCACCGCGCTGGTGCTCGCGCTGCGGCCATACGGCGCGATTCCCGCGGAGTTTTACCTGCACTCCGGCCAGCCAGAAACCGGAGCTTCCCTCTTGCTGTCATGGGAAAGTCGCGGAAGGCTTGAAACTTCGACCCGCGCGTCGGAAGCTTCACCGCGTGCCTGCCCCGATCCCCGAAACTCCGCCCGCGGGCATCGCCTTGTTCGATCTCGACGGCACCTTGATCGCCTGGGACTGCCAGTTGTTGTTCCGGCATTTCGTGGTCCGCCGCGAGCCGTGGCGGGGAATTTTCCTGCCGGTGTTCCTGGCGTTCCTGCCGCTGGCGGGACTGCTGCAGGCCGCCGGGATGAAGCGGGTTTTCCTCAGCTACTTGTGGCTGATGGACCGCGAAACCCTGGCCGGATACTCGCGGGAATTCGCGGCCTCGCTGATGCCGGCGATCTATCCGGAGCTGCGCGGAAGGCTCGAACGCCACCGTGGCGCCGGCCATTTTCTCATCCTCGCCTCGGCCAGCCCGGAGTTTTACGCGGCGGAGATCGGCCGCGCGCTCGGCTTCCACCTCACGCTCGGCACGCCCGTCGAGCTGGGGCCGTTTTTCCCGGATTTGGAAAACAACAAGGGCCGCGAAAAGGTAAGGCGCTTGAAGGAATTACTGCCCGCGGCGTATTTCGAAAACGGCAAATTGCGCCACTGCCACGGCTACACCGACAGCTGCGCGGACCTGCCGATGCTCGCGCTGTGCGACGCGGTCACCGTCGTCAATCCATCGTCCCGGCTCACCGCCATCGCGGAGGAATCCGGCTGGGAAATCGTCCGTCCGGAGCGGCCTTGGAAATCGCGTTTCGGATTTGCCCGCCGCGCGCTCGCGCTGCTGTTCGGCATGGGTCAGAGTTCGACCTGAAAGAAGTCCCGCATGACCTCCCGGTAAACGTCGCGCTTGAAGGCGGGCAGCCAATCGAGGTCGAATTCCACCGGGAGAATCCAGCGGTAAGCGCGGAATTCCCGCTGCTTCTGGCGGACGTTGACCTGCGGCGCGTCCGGCTTGAGATGGCAGAGGAAATAGGTTTGTTCCTGGCCGTGACTGCCGTGTTTGCGGAGTTTTTTCCCGCGCGCGCCCTGCGGATAAAGGTAGCGGTAGCCTTCGCGGCGATCGATCACCTCGTAGTGCTTCGCCTCCAGTCCGACTTCCTCGCGGACCTCGCGGAACAGCGCTTCTTCGAGAGTTTCGCCCGCATCGACTCCACCTTGTGGAAATTGCCAGGCGCCCGGGATCGTCCAGCGCTCGCAAATCAGCAGGTTGCCCGCGGAATTCACGACCAATGCGGCGACATTTGGGCGATAACGAACCATGGCCTTTTAGATGCCGTTTCACCCCCCGGGTGACAATCCTTAACTTACCCGAATCTTGGCAGGCTCTTGATTGACCGCTCCGGCAGATTCCCCGCTCGACCTCGTCCCGTTCGTGGGCTATAAGGTGGACCAGTGAAAACAATCGTCGCCATCGAGCATGATCCGGCTTCCGAGCATGATCCGCTGGTGTGCCAAGCGCGGCCACCACGTCACGGGTCGCTGCCCGAGGTGAGGATCGTCGTGATCTATTTCATCGCCGCCAGCCTCTGGATCGTGGGTTCCGACCTGGTTCTCAGCAAGTCCGCGGTTGATGTGACCGGTTCTGGTTTTATCCAGACGCTCAAGGGTATCAATTTCGTCATCACCACCGCCATTTTGTTATTCCTGGTGCTGCGGCACGCCTACAGCGGATGGCGTTGCGCCGAGCAGGAGCGCGTGGCGGTGATCGACCAAGCCCGCGAGAAGTTCCGCAAGCTCTCCTCACACGTGCAGTCGCTGCGGGAAAAAGACCGCACCTGGATCGCCCGTGAAATCCACGACGAGCTCGGGCAACTGCTCACCGGCATCCAGATGCAGCTGCGCTTGATCGAAAGCCGGCTCGAAGAACGCGACGAACGCGCTTTGAATCCGATCATCGACAAGCTGGTGGAAACTTCGAACCTGGTCAATGCCACAATCGCCTCGGTCCAGCGGATTTCCGCCGGCTTGCGGCCGGGCACCTTGGATCATCTGGGGCTTGCCGCCGCCCTAACCGAGGAAGCCGGGCAGTTTTCCAGCCGCTCGGGCATTCCTTGTTCCATCACGATCACCGACCTTCCGCCCGCGCTCCCGTCCGAGGTTTCCATCGCCGTGTTTCGGATTTTCCAAGAAGCCCTGACCAACGTCGCCCGCCACTCGCAAGCCCGGAAAGTCGAGGCCGCCATTTCGGTGAGCGATGACGTGCTCATGCTGGTGGTCCATGACGACGGCAAGGGCATCGACCCGTCAGTCGTCGAAGCCCCGAGATCCCTCGGCTTGATCGGGATGCTTGAGCGGGCGGAAAACGTCGGCGGTCATGTGGTTTTCGCCTGCCATCCGGAAAAGGGAACCGTGGTGACTCTCACCCTGCCTTTACCGGCCAACGCCAACCTCGATTTGTGCCATGAGAGTCCTGATCATTGATGATCACGCCATCGTGAGACGCGGGATGTCCTCCTTGTTGCGGGAGCATTTCAAGGGCGTGGAAATCGGCGAGGCGGAGGACGCCAGAACCGGTCTTGCGGCGGTGATGGAACAGCCTTGGGATTTGGCGATGGTGGACATCAACATGCCGGGCCGCAACGGACTCGGACTCATCCAGGACCTCAAGGTCGAGAAGCCGGCATTGCCCGTCCTCGTCATCAGCAGCCATCTGGAAAAGGACTACGCCCTGCGCGCCCTGAAGTCGGGGGCCGCCGGTTACGTCTCCAAACAAAGCGCGGCGGACATGCTGGTCACGGCGGTTCAGCGGGTGCTGTCTGGGCGCCGCTACATCAGCCCAGCGCTGGCCGAGCAACTGGCAGGCGCGCTCGCCGGCGAATCCGCGGCAACCTCCCACGAAGCCCTGTCCAATCGCGAACTCCAAGTGTTGCGGCTCATCGCGCTGGGCAAATCGATCAAGGAAATCAGCGCGGATCTGGCATTGAGCGCCAAAACCGTGGCCACTTACCGCAGCCGGATCGCCGAAAAAATGGGCTTGTCGTCCAATGTCGAGCTCACCCGCTACGCCATGCAGCGCGGTTTGGTGGACTGAGCGCGTTGGAAATGTCGGTATTTCTTCCTACACGAAAATAAGCATAATACCATATCGCATAAATAAAGTGACATTGCAGGTCCAACCTGATAGCCGTGGGCATGGCAAAAACCACGCTCCGACTGGGCAGGCCCGATGTGGCCGCCATCATTGATGAGAAACATGCTGCCGAAAAGGACGGTTGGCGCAAAAACCGGCTGCTCGCCATCAAGCTCGCCGCCCGGGGAGAACACACTTCCGCGG
>CAMCUY010000024.1 GCA_945879075.1 Akkermansia muciniphila
ATTTCATTTAAAGTTAAGACGTAGCCCCCGAGCCCCCGTTTGGGGGGAAGCGGCACCAAGCACCAAGCACCAAGCACCAAGCACCAAGCACCGCGCACCGCGCACCGAGCACCGCGCACCGGGCACCGAGCAAGATTCAAGAGTCATGATGCCGGGTGCGGGAAATTTTTTTCTACAGGGTGTAATCAATTGGATGGTACCCGCAGAAAAAAGCCGCCCCTCCCCCAGTAGCGTCTTCCAGCAAATTTCAGGATGCCGGTCGTGGCGGTCGTGGGAAGGGCTGACCCAAGGCACCAGCAGCAGCTGTGAGCCAATCAGACGAAAGCTGCAGCAGTGCGGTTGGTATTGGCCCCTGCCTTCAGGAAAGCACAACCTTACAAGTGGCTAAGAAGTGGCTAAGTAGCCGTTTGTGCAACAAAAAGTTCCGAGCCCTTTCGGAGTCGGAACTTGTTGCAAATCAATATGGTGCGCGCGACAGGACTCGAACCTGAACAGGGTTGCCCCCACTAGAACCTGAATCTAGCGCGTCTACCAATTCCGCCACGCGCGCACATCATCGACTGGTCGGCGGGAAAAACACCACGAGCCCTCGCTGATTGCAACCCCGTTTTCGGAAAGTTTTAAAAATCCGCGATCGACCTGCATTGATCCGGCGCTTTTTCGGCGTTGCCAAACCCGCTGGCGGTCAACCACCCTCGCCACATGCAAAAGGCCACGCCGCTCATTCTCGTCCTCATTCTCGCCGTCACGGCCGGGATCCTTTCGGTGCGCTCACCCAAGCCGCCGGCCGCAGTCCCGCCGCCGGTCGTCGAGACGACGCCGACCTCGCCGACTCTCCTCGCCACGGTCAAGACCGACACTGCGGCACCCAAGGTGACGCCGCGCCCCTGGCCGCAGGCGGCCTCCGACATCACCCCCGATGCCGGCGCGACGTTCGGGACTTTGGAAAATGGCATGCGCTACATCATCTATCCGAACACGGAGCCACCGAAGCGGGTTTCGCTCCGGCTTCACATCGCCGCCGGATCGCTGATGGAGGCGGATGACCAGCGAGGCCTCGCCCATTTTCTGGAGCACATGGTATTCAACGGTTCTAAAAATCACACGGCGGCGGAGCTCGTTCCGAGGATGCAGCGCCTGGGCATTTCTTTCGGCGCCCACGCCAACGCCTACACCTCGTTCGACGAGACGGTTTACATGCTCGACCTGCCGGATCTATCGGAGGACACGCTGAAACTCGGCTTCACGGTGATGCGGGATTTCGGCGACGGGGCGCTGCTCGCAGCCGAGGAAATCGACAAGGAACGCGGCGTGATCCTGTCGGAGAAAATGAGCAGGGACTCCGTCAACACCCGCCTGATGGAGCAGCAGTTCGCCGAGCTGTTGCCGGATTCCCTTGTCAGCCGGCGCTTTCCCATTGGCTCCGAGGAGGTGATCAAGTCCGCGCCGCGCGAAAGGTTTCTGGACCTTTACACCCGCTACTACACCCCCGAACGCATGACTTTCATCGTTGTCGGCGATATCGACCCCAAGGAAATCCAGAGCAGAATCGAGACGGCGTTCGCCTCCATGAGCAACCCGGCGAATCCCGGAAAAAACCCGGAGCTCGGCCCGGTCAAACTGCCCGAAGGGCTTGAAACCGGGGTTTTCGTCGATAAGGAAGTCGCCTCCACCGACGTTTCACTGGTGCTCGTCCGGCCTTACGTTGAGAAACCCGACAGCGCCGCCACCCGCGCGGAACGCATGCCGCTGGACATCGCCCACTCGATCATCAGCCGCCGCTTCGACCGGCTTTCCAAGACCGAGGGGTCCGCCATCACCTCCGGCTCCGGCTCCAACAGCACGCTCTTCAATTACCTCGAAATCGGCTCCATCGACGTCACCGCCGCAGACGACCGCTGGCAGGAGGCCGTGCCCATCCTGGAGCAGGAATTCCGCCGAGCCATCGATCACGGCTTCACCAAGGCCGAGCTCGCCGAGGCCAAGTCCAACCTGCTCAACGCCTACGAACAGCAGGTGAAACAAAAGGCCACCCGCAAGTCCGACGGCATCGCCACCGTCCTCGCCAAATCCATCAACGACAACACCGTCTTTTCCGATCCGGCCACCGACCTCGAGCTGGCGGCAAGCACGCTCGCCGCCATCGACCTCGCCGCCTGCCACCAGTCGCTCGTGAAATTCTGGGAGACTTCCGGTCACCACCTGATCCTCACCACCAAGGAGAAGCCGGAAAACGCCGAGAAGGAACTCGCCGCGCTGTTCGAGGAATCCCGCGGCAAACCCGTAGAAGCGCCCATCCTGCGCGCCATCCAGGCCTTCGATTACACCGACTTCGGCAAGCCCGGTACCGTGGTTTCCCGCAAAGAAGCCAAGGATCTCGGCATCACCCAGCTGGTGCTTTCCAACCAGGTTCGGGTCAACCTCAAGCGAACTGATTTTGAAAAAGGCAAGATCAGCCTGCTCGCCCGCGTCGGTTCCGGCAAGCTCACCCAGCCCAAGGCCATGCCCATGCTCGACGTGTTCGCCACCGCAGTCTTCGAAGGCGGCGGCCTCGGCAAGCACAGCAACGACGACCTCCAACAGATTCTGGCAGGCAAGAACGTCGGCTCCTCGCTGGCCATCGGCGACGACGCGTTCACCCTAGGCGGCACCACCACCCCCGCGGACTTCACCACCCAAGTCCAGCTCATGTGCGCGTCTCTGACCGATCCCGGCTACCGCGACGAGGCGCTCTGGCAATTCCAGAAGGCGGCCCCCATGCTCTACCAGCAGCTCAAACACACACCCGCCGGCCCCCAGCGGGAAATGGAAGCCTGGCTCCACGGCGGCGACTCCCGCTTCACCATTGCCCCCGCCGAGAAGCTCTCCAGCTACACCCTTGCCGATGCGAAGAAGTGGCTCACTCCCGAGCTCACCAAGGGCTACCTCGAGCTCACCATCGTCGGTGACCTCGAAATCGATAAAATCCTACCCGATCTCCTCGCCACCTTTGGCGCGCTCCCCAAGCGTGCTGACGCCGCGACCGCGCTGCCGGAAGCCCGCAAGATCCAGCTTCCCAACTCTCCGGCCGCCAAGACATTCACCTACGAATCGAAGATCTCGCGAGGCGTCGCCACCACGCTCTGGAAAACCGCTGGCGTCCGGGAAAACCAGAAGGAGTTCCGCCGCCTCAACATCCTCGCCGACATCTACGGCGACCGACTCCGCGAGGAAATCCGTGAGAAACTCGGCGCGTCCTACAGCCCTAACGCCGGAGCGTCCGGCTCCGACGCGCTCGAAGGCGTCGGCTACATCATCGGCGAAAGCATCGGCAAGCCCGAGGACCTCGAGCTCCTCCTCAAGACCATGCGCGACCTCGCTGACAGTTTCGCCGCCACCGGTGCCACCGCCGACGAGCTCGACCGCGCGCTCAAGCCCACCCTCGGCCAGCTTGAAAAATCCCTCCGCGATAACAGCTACTGGCTCGGCACCGTCATGAACCAGTCCCAGTCCGATCCCAAGCGCCTCGACCTCGCCCGCGGGCGCGATGCCGACTACCGCTCGATCAGCCTTCAGGAAATCAACGCTCTCGCTAAAAAATACCTCAAGGCGGAAAACGCCCTGCTCATTTCCATCAAGCCCGCGGGCTGAGTCATTCCCCTGTTGCTCAATTCATCCATGGAAGAAACCACCATCCGCCCGTTGGAGTCCGCCGATCTGGCGGACGCGGCGGCCTTGCTGACATTTCTGAATCCGGAGACACCCGCGGCGACCATCGCCACGCGCCTCGACACCTTGTTAGCCGGTTATTCCAACTACGAGCTCGTCGGTGCGTTCAGCGGTGGCACGCTCGTGGGCGTCGCGGGCGCCTGGATCGCCACCAAGATCTGGTGCGGCCGCTATTTGGAAATCGACAACCTCGTTGTCGCGCCCGCGCGGCGGTCCGCGGGCATCGGCGGCCTGCTCATCCGCCATCTCGAAGCCCTCGCCCGCGAGCGGGATTGCAACATCATCGTGCTCGACAGCTACACCGCGAACCATCCGTCGCACCGACTCTATCACCGCCTCGGCTTCGAAATCTGGGGCTTCCATTTCGCCAAGCCCGTCGGCGACTGGAAAGCCGCGCCATGAACGTCGCCATCGTTCACTATCACCTCGGACCCGGTGGCGTCACCCAAGTGATCAAGGCCGCCTCTCAAGCGCTCACCGCCGCCGGCATCCGGCACGTCGTCCTCACCGGCGACGCGCCGCCAAGTGGCTGGGGCGTCTCGCCCCAGACCGTTGTCCGGGCGTCTCGCCCGGAGCACCGCCACATCCCCGGCCTCGGCTACCTCACCGCCACCGGCTCGCTCACCGTCGAAATTCTAACAGAGCACCTCCGCGCCGCCGCCACCGAAGCCCTCGGCGGCCCGCCCGACCTCTGGCATTTCCACAACCACTCGCTCGGGAAAAACTGCCTCGTCCCCCACGTCGTCGCCCGCCTCGCCCGGGAAGACGAGCGCATCGTCCTCCAAATCCACGACCTCGCCGAGCAAGGGCGCCCCGCGAACTATCAGCTCGTGGCGAACTGCCGGACGATCTATCCGTTCTCGCCCCGCATCCGCTACGCCTTTCTCAACTCCCGCGACCTCGGCGTTTTCACCGCCGCCGGCCTGCCCCCGGAAAACGCCGTCCTGCTCCCCAACCCGGTCCCCCTCCCCGCCGCGCCTCCTTGCGACCCGCCCGCAGACTCCCCTTCCCCCATCCTCTTCGCCCCCGTCCGCGGCATCCGCCGGAAAAACCTCGGCGAGCTCGTCCTGCTTGCCGCACTCGCCCCCGCCGGCACCCGCGTCGCCGTTAGCCGCGCGCCGCGAAATCCCGAGGCGTTGCCCGTCCACGACACCTGGCGGAAATTCGCCGTCAAACACCGCCTGCCCATCGGGTTCGACGTCGTCGATCGCTTCGCCCCCGCGGCAGGGGCCGCCACCGGTTTCGATTCCTGGCTCGCCCACGCCAGCCACATCGTCACCACCTCCGTCTCCGAAGGTTTCGGCCTACCCTTCCTCGAAGCCGCCGCCCACGGCAAGCCGCTCATCGGCCGGAACCTCCCTCACCTCACGGCGGAACACGCCCGTCACGGCATCCGCGCCGGGCGACTCTACGACCGCCTGCTCGTCCCCGTCGATTGGAGCGACCTCCCGATCCTCCGCGACCACCTCACCACCGATCTGGAGAGAAACCACCGCGACTACCGCCGGTCGCTCTCCCAGCAAACCATCGATGCCACGCTCGCCGCGCTCGTCCGCGACGGCTACCTCGACTTCGGCAATCTCCCGGAACCTCTCCAACAGGAAATCATCGAGCGCCTCGCCGCCCCCGCCAACCGCCGCATCCTCCTCGTCGAAATCGATGGCGAAACCCAGCCCGCCGCAGACTGGCTCGCCGCCGTCGTCGCTGACCGCACGCCCACCGCCACTCGCGCCCAGCTCGCGCCTTACTCTCCCGACGAGTATCAGAAATCCCTCACCGTGCTCTATCAAGATCTAGCCAGCCAGCCCGCCGGTCCCGTCCGCCACCTGCCCGCCGCTGAAATCCTCACCGCCCACCTTGGCCCCGGATCGTTTCACTTTCTCCTCTCGTCGCTTCAGCCCGCCGCCGCGCCTCCCACAGCCTTCCGCGCGGTCATCTTCGACATTTACGGCACCCTGCTCGTCGCCGCGCCCGGCGGTGTGAAACCCGATCCCCTCGCCGATCCCGTGCTGCGCGACATCCTCCGCCAGTTCGGCCACCCGCCGCCGCTTTCTCCCAGCTCCGACCTTCACGCCGCCGTCCTCCGCCATCAGGCCGCCGCCGGAGTTCCCTATCCGGAGGTGGACCTCCGCGCTCTCTGGCGGGAAATCCTGTCGCTCGCACCCGGCACCGACACCAGCCCGCTCGTCGAAGCCATCGAGGCGGCATGGCATCCGGCCACACCCATGCCCGGCGCGGAGAATTTCATCCAGCGCCTCTCCCGCTGCGGCATTTCGCTCGGCCTCCTTTCCAACGCCCAATCCAACACCCTCGCCTCGCTCGGCGGCGTCGCGGACCTTTTTGCGCCCGAGCTCACCGTCCTTTCCTATCAGCACGGTCTCGCCAAGCCGTCGCCCGAGCTGTTTCAAATCCTGCGCGACCGCCTCGCCGGCCGCGGCATCGCCCCCGCGGAGACGCTTTTCATCGGCAACGACCCGCTGCAAGACATTATCCCCGGCGCCGCCGCAGGCTTTCAAACAGCGCTCTTCACCGGCCATCCGGAGTCCCTCCGCCCCGGCGACTGCCAGCCCGACCATCGCGTCCAAAGCTGGCCCGAACTCGCCGCTTTGTTCTGATTCCAGCCGCTCAAACCCTGTTTTTACCGCCCAGCCGAAAAATCTGCCGGTATCATGAAAAAATTACTTTCTATATCCTGATCCTTAATTATTTTGCCCACGTTCTGCACGAGGTTCGCCTCGTCAAAACTCCAGCCATCCATGGCCGGGCCAAGTGATTCGCATTGACCTCCGGGGGGAAGTCAACCGAGCCAGGCCTAGCCTAATGGTTCGATTAAAAGGCGCGCGTTGAGAAATCCGGGGGGAATTCCAACGCGCGTTTTTTTGTCCCGGCTCCCGCCCCCACATGGGTCACTTCGCCAGTTCCTCGAGCAAGGCTTGGTTCAGACGGATTCCAGCTTCGAAATTCTCGACCGGGAAATTCTCGTTCGGCGCATGGACCTGGGCGTCGGACAGGGCGAGGCCGAGCAGCAGCGTGTCCGCGCCGAGGATGTCGCGGAAGGTTTGGACGATGGGGATGCTCCCGCCTTCGCGGATCAGAACCGGCTCGGCGTTGAACGAGCGGCGCAGCGCGGCTTGCGCGGCGAGTCCGAATTTCGAGTTGGGTTCGGTGACGTATGGTTTGCCGTCGTGACCCACGCGCACTTCGACTTCCACGCCGGGCGGGCAGTGCCATTCGAGGTGGCTCTGGACCTTTTCCATGATGTCCTTCGGGCTTTGGTCGGGGACGAGGCGGAAGGAAAGTTTCGCAAACGCCTCGGCCGGGATCACCGTCTTCGAGCCCTCGCCCTGATAGCCGCCGCCGATACCGTTGACCTCGGCGGTGGGCCGCGCCCAAAGGCGTTCCGCGGAGCTGAAGCCGGGCTCACCATACAAGCCGGGCGAACCGGTGACTGCTAGAAACTCCGCGTCGCTCACGCCGGGGAGGTGGGACCACATTTCGCGTTCCCACGCTTCCAGCGGGCGGACTTGGTCGTAAAATCCCTCAATGGCGACCCGGCCGTCGAGCGCATGGAGGCTGGAAATCAAGCGGGCCATGGCCGTCGCCGGGTTGGCCACCGCGCCGCCGAAGAGGCCGGAGTGGAGGTCGCCCTTGGGCCCGCGCAGGATCACCTCGCAGCAGGCGATTCCCCGCAGGCCGTAGCCGAGCGTGGGCACGCCGGGAGCGACCATTCCCGTGTCGGAAATGGCGATGACATCACACTTCAGCTCGTCGCAATGGTGAAGCAGGAACGACGCAAGACTCGGGCTGCCAATCTCCTCCTCGCCTTCAAACAGGAAAATCAAATTTACCGGCAGCTCGCGGTTTTCCCGCAGGGTCTTCTCCACGCCGAGGACGTGCGCCATCATCTGGCCCTTGTTATCGGTGGCGCCACGCGCCCAGATCCGGCCGTCGCGGATGACCGGCTCGAACGGATCGCTGGTCCACAGCGACAGCGGATCGACCGGCTGCACGTCGTAATGACCGTAAACGAGCACCGTCCGACGACCGGCGACATGCTCGTTTCTTGCGATGACGACCGGGTGCATCGGCGTCTCGTGGAGCTCCGTCGCGAGGCCCATGCCCGCGAGTTTGGCGATCAGCCATTCCGCGCAGGCCCGGACGTCGCCGGCGTGCCTCGAGTCCGTCGAAACGCTCGGAAATCGCAGGAATGAAAACAGATTTTCAAGCTCGGGGGTCATGCGTCCGATGCTTGCCGCCGGGATGCCCTTCTCGCAAGTCGAATTCGTCAAAAGACAAGGCGCGGCGATGAGGTGTCGGATGGTGTGATCCTTGCCGGGTTCGGGTGCTGATCAAGCGGGACGACGGAAAACCCCGGGATCACGCCCAGTTCGGCACGTCCAACCGGAACTCCGGAATCCGCGCGAAGATCCATTCCCCCCCGGCGGTTTCGCCGAAAAACGCCCCGGACACCCGCGCCCCGCGGCCGACCACGTGGTAGCTGTTATACGAGAAATGCCCGCCCGGTTCGATCACCGGAGTCTGCCCCACCACCCCGTCGCCCTCGACCACGGTGATTTCCCCCTCGTCCTCCTGGACCACCCACTTGCGGCCGCGGATCGTGACCGGCGCCTCCGTTTCGTTGTGGATCGAGATGAAATAGACGAACGGATGCGGCTTTTCCGGCGGCGCGTCGAGGCTGGGCATATACACCACGTCGTCCACCTTCACGCGAAGGCCTTCAAGTTCCCGGATCACACCTGCCATGGCGATTATCGTTCCGCGAGTTGCGATGACTGCCAAGCACGAAAGATCGCGGAATTCCCCGACCGATAAAGCTTCAGGATTCCAGCCAACCGCAGGCCTGCTTGGCGAAATAGGTGAGAATCACGTCCGCGCCGGCGCGCTTGATGGCGAGCAGGGACTCGAGGACGATCGCTTTTTCATCCAGCCAGCCACCGGCCGCGGCGCTCTTGAGCATCAGATACTCACCACTCACCTGATAGGCGGCGACCGGCAGCGTGGTGGTCTCGCGGACTTTCGCGATGATGTCCAGATAGAGCCCGGCGGGTTTGACCATCAGCATGTCCGCGCCCTCGGCCTCGTCGAGCAGGGTCTCGCGGACGGCTTCGCGCGCGTTCGCCGGGTCCATCTGGTAGGTTTTCTTGTCGCCGTCCTTGGGCGCGGAATCGAGCGCGCCGCGGAACGGGCCATAGAAGGCGGACGCGTATTTCGCGGTGTAGCTGAGGATGGAAACGTGGGTGAAACCCTCGCCGTCGAGCGCGTCGCGGATGGCGGCCACGCGGCCGTCCATCATGTCGGAAGGCGCGACGATGTCCGCGCCGGCGCGGGCGTGGCAAAGCGCCTGCTGGCAGAGAACCTCGACGGTTTCGTCGTTGAGGATCTCCAACTCCCCTCGCCCGTCTCGCCGGACAATGCCGTCGTGGCCGTCGGAGTTATACGGGTCCAACGCGACATCGGTGATGACGCAAAGCGTGGGATGCGCGGCCTTGAGCGCGCGGATGGCGCGGGGCACGAGGCCGTCATCGTTAGAAGATTCCCCGGCGAGCGGCGTCTTGAGAACTTCCTCGATTTTCGGAAAAAGCACGATGGCGGAAATTCCGAGCGCGTGGGCCTCCCCGGCCTCGCGGACCAGGCTGGCCAACGACCAGCGCGTGACGCCGGGCATCGAGGCGATGGCCGTGTCTTCCGCGTCCTCGTGGAAAAACAGCGGCAGAATGAAGTCGGCTGGACTCAGCGTGGTTTCACGCACCATCGAGCGGATGGCGGGCGTGCGGCGGTTGCGGCGGGGGCGGTTCATTGGGAGATTTTGAATTTTAGATTTTGGATTTTGAATGATCAGACGCGATGGCGATCGCGTTCGCCGCCGCGTAGTCGCGGGCGTGGGTGAGGCTGATCTGGATTTCGGTGATGCCGTTTTGCTCGGCGAACTCGGCGGCGTTGCCTTGGAGCAGAAGTTTCGGCGCGCCCGACGGATCGCGGGTGATTTCCAGCTCCAGCCACCCGGCCTGGCCGCCGATGCCGGTGCCGAGCGCCTTGGAAACCGCTTCTTTCGCGGCGAAACGGGCGGCGTAGTTGAGCGCGGATTTCTTCTGCGCCTCGCAGTAAGCGCGCTCGTGCGCGGTGAACAATTTCGCGAGGAACGACTCGCCATGGCGCTCGATGGCGGAAGCGATCCGCTCCACCTCCACCACGTCGATACCGATGCCGAAAATCCGCATGGTCAGGCGGAATAGGCGGCCATCAGCTCCTTCATCTCCCGCACCGCGGCGGTCAGCCCGACGCGGGTAGAACGGGCGATGATGCTGTGGCCGATGTTGAGCTCGGCGAGGTGGGGAATCGTGAGGATCTGTTGGATATTCGTGTAGTTGATGCCGTGGCCGGCGTTCACCTGGAGGCTCAAGTGGCCCTCCTGGGCGGCGGCGACGAGACGTCCTAACTCAATCAGCACGGCATCGCCGGTGGCGTTGGCGAAGGCTCCGGTGTGCAGTTCGATCATGTCGGCACAAGCCTCGCCGGCGGCTTCGACTTGTTTCAGATCGGGATCGATGAAAACGCTCACGCGGATGCCGGCGTCCTGCAGGCGAGCGATGACCGTGCGGGTCTTGTCGAAACTCGCGAGCACGTTGAGGCCGCCCTCGGTGGTGATTTCCATCCGGTTTTCCGGCACGAGGCAGACGAACTCCGGCTTCAGTTTGAGCGCGAGCCCGACCATTTCCTCGGTCACTCCCATTTCGAGATTGAGCGGGACTTTGATTTCCTCACGGATTCGATAGGCGTCGGCGTCCTGCATATGGCGGCGGTCGCCGCGGACGTGGATGGTCAGCGAATCCGCGCCACCGGCGAGGGCGTCGTGGCCGGCGACCACCGGGCAGGGCTCCGCGCACGGCGAGTCTGGTTCTTTCGCGTAGCGGGCCTGCCGCAGGGTGGCGATGTGGTCGATGTTGACTCCGAGAAGCAATGGCATGAACGGAAATAGACGTTGGGCACGCCTTCGGCAAGACTCACTTGCGGCGCAAAATCACGGCGGCGCGAGCAGCGTGAACGGCCAGCACGGGATATTCCGCAAGATCCAGAACGCGACTACGATCCACACGATGACCCAAGCTCCGGTCGCGCCCACATTCAGGCGGAATGGCAGCGGCTTGCCCCGGACCCAGCCGAGGATTTCAATTCCGATGCCGACGCAAGCCAGCGGCAGCAGGACCATGCCGACCGGGTTGAAACGGAACGCCTCGCCGATCCGACCGTGCAGCGTGGCGTGGGCGGCGCGGGTCATGCCACAGCCCGCGCAATGCAAGTCGCTGAGCCGGTGGAAGGTGCAATCGGGCAGCCAAGGCAAGCCAGATGGCCCCCGCTCGCGGAGGAAAAACGCGCCGCAAGCCAGAACCAGAATTCCCAGCGCCACCCACCCTGCACGGTCGCCACGCATCGGGAATCATTGGGAAAACACCGCGGCGACTCCCGCGAACAAGATCCACAGGACAACCAATCCGAGCCAAATCCCCGCCGCCACGATGCACCAGGTTTTCGCGCTCGAAGAGGCCGCCATCGCCCCCGCGATGTCACCGCGAGCCCTCAAGCCATCGACCTTCGCTGCGTAAACGATCGCCGGAATCCCGAGCAGCCAGCAGCAGAAAATCGTCACCACGATGGACTGCCACAAGTAGTTGGGAATATTCGCCCCGCCGGGCATCGGCGCGGACGGGAATGTTGGCGGCGCGTAAGGCGAATTCACCACCGGCGAATTCACCACCGGCGGAATCACCCGAAGAGAAGCGAGCTCCGCGACACTTGCCGCCGGCCGCCAGTCCGCCATGCCTTCCTTCCAAACCAGATCCGCGGCGGAAACCTCGCCGGAAGCCAATTTCGCGATAATCTCCCCTTCCGAGACCGGACCGAGCTGGGTGCCGTTTTTTGAGTAATACCACTGCATGCGGGGAAATTCGTAACAGCTTGTGGCGGGCTGACCATCGCAAAAACAGTTGCCACCCCGCCCCGCGCCGATACCCTCCGCCCCCGTATGATCATTGCACCGAAGATCCGTGGATTCATTTGCACCACCGCTCATCCGGAAGGCTGCGCCAAACACGTCGCCGAACAGATCGCCGTCGTCAAAAGCCGCGGACTCATCGAGAACGGCCCCAAGCGCGTGCTCGTGATCGGCTCTTCCACCGGCTACGGCCTTTCCTCGCGGATCGCCGCCGCCTTCGGTGCCAACGCCGCCACCATCGGAGTTGCCTTCGAGCGCCCCGGCGAAGCCGACCGCCCCGCCACCGCCGGTTGGTATAACACCCGCGCCTTCGAGCAGGAAGCCGCCGCCGCCGGCCTCTACGCCCGCTCCTTCAATGGCGACGCCTTTTCCGACGCGGTGAAAAAAGAAGTCATCGACGCCGTCAAGGCAGACCTCGGCCAAGTCGACCTCGTCATCTACAGCCTCGCCTCCCCGCGCCGCACCGACCCGAAAACCGGCGAGGTTTACAAATCGGTGCTCAAGCCCGTCGGCGAGAGCTACACTAACAAAAACCTCAATACCACCACCGGCGTCGTCAACGAGATCACCATCGAGCCCGCCGAGGGCGACGACATCTGCCAGACCATCGCCGTGATGGGCGGCGAGGACTGGGAACTCTGGACCGACGCGCTACTCGAAGCCGGCGTGCTCGCAGAGGGCTGCCAGACCGTCGCCTACTCCTACATCGGGCCATCCATGACCTGGCCGATTTACAAAAACGGCACCATCGGCAAGGCCAAGGAAGACCTCGAACGCGTCCAACGCCTGCTCGACGAAAAACTCGCCCCGCTCCACGGCAAAGCCTGGGTCTCCGTCAACAAGGCGCTCGTCACCCAGGCCAGCTCCGCCATCCCGGTCGTGCCACTTTACATTTCGCTGCTCTACAAGGTGATGAAAGACGAGGGCACCCACGAGGACACCATCGAGCAAATGGACCGCCTGCTCCGCGACCGCCTCTATAAGGGAAATCCGCAGCCCGACGAAGCCGGCCGCATCCGCGTGGACGACTGGGAAATGAAACCCCAGGTCCAGGACATCGTCGCCGAGCGCTGGGCGCAGGTGGACACCGAGAACTTCCAACAGCTCGGTGATTTCGCGGGCTACCAATCCAGCTTCCTCCGCCTCTTCGGCTTCGGCCTGGCAGGCGTGGACTACAGCGCCGACACCGACACCGCCGTCGGCATTCCGTCGCTGGATAAATAACAGGCCTGCCGGACGCCCTGCCCGCTTTCCCGCGCGCCATGACCGCCCTGAAAGTTTTCTCCGACTCGCCGCTCGACGCCGCCACCACCCGGCTGTTGCTCGACGGCACCGCGCCGTATGAAGTCTTGTTTCCTAGGACCGCGGCGTCCTCGGTGCTGGCGCAGGCGGACCCGGACCTGGCGTTTCCGCTCGCGGACATCGCCTTCGGCCAACCGGATCTGGAGAGCATCCGGCGCTCCGACCGATTGAAATGGATTCACCTCAGCTCGGCGGGTTTCACCCGCTACGACACGCCGGAGTTCCGCGCGCTGGTGGCGGAGCGCGGGGTGGTCGTGACCCACAGCTCCAGCGTCTATGCCGCGGCCTGCGCCGAGCATGTTTTCGCGTTGATGCTTGCCTATTCACGGCGGCTGCCGCAGGCGCTGCGGAGTCAGGCGGCCAGCGGCTCGGCGGAATGGTTTCAACTGCGCGGCGACTCGGTCTCGCTGCGCGAGCAAAGCGTGGTGATCCTCGGCTTCGGCGGGATCGCGACGGCGCTGGTGAAATTGTTAGCGCCGTTTGAAATGAAGATCACCGCGATGCGCCGCCAACCGCGCGGAGACGAGGGGGTTCCCACCGTCACCGCCGAAGGACTGCCCGCCGCGCTCGCCACCGCAGACCATGTCATCAACATCCTGCCGGACAACCCGGCTTCTCGAAATTTCATCGACTCGGCGCGCCTCGTGCAGATGAAGCGCGGCGCGGTGTTCTACAACATCGGCCGCGGCGCCACGGTGGATCAGGAAGCATTGTTAGCCGCGCTGCGTTCCGGCCGGCTCGCAGCCGCCTGGCTGGACGTCACCGAGCCCGAGCCGCTGCCCGCCGGACACCCGCTGCGGAGCGAGCCGGATTGTTTCATCACCCCGCACATCGCCGGCGGCCACGCGGACGAGTCCGGCACGCTGGTGCGGCATTTCCTGGCGAACTTCCAGCGCTATCTGGCAGGCGCGCCGCTGCTCGACAGGATCATGTGAACTCCACGATGGCAGGACCATCACTTCTGTTGGCTCTCATCGACCACGACGAAGCGGCTCCCGCCTTGGCTCCAGACGAGAAGGACAAGGCGTTTGCCGCTTGCCTTGCGGATCGCGGCGGCGGCTTGTTGCACGCTCGCGACGGGCTCGCGGTTGATTTCCTCGATCACGTTGCCCTCGCGCAGCCCGGCGTCGAAGCCGACGGAATCGGCGTCGATCTCCGCGATGAGCGCGCCCTTGAGTGTCGATGGCAGATCGAACTGTTGCCGCGCGTCGTCGTCGATGTCCGCGAGGGTGATTCCGCGCAGCGCCTCGGCGGGGGCGGGCTCCGCACCGGCGGGACCGGGCTCATCTAACTTTTCAGGCATTTCCTTGAGCGTGCAGGTGAAGGACTTCTCCTTGCCGTCGCGCAGCACTTTGACGTCCGCCTTCGCTCCCGGCGTGGTTGCCCCGACCATCAACTTGAGCGTGCGGCTGTCGGCGACGGGCTTGCCGTCGAACTCAACGATCACGTCGCCACTCTTCAATCCCGCCTCCGCCGCCGACCCGCCATCAGTGACACCGCCGATGAGCGCGCCGCGGCCCTCGGGCACGGAGAATTCCTTCCGCAGTTCCGGCGTCACGTCCTGGATGCTCACGCCGAGGTAACCGCGGACAACCCGGCCTTTTTTCAAAATCTGCTCCATCACGCTACGGGCGAGATCCATCGGCACGGCGAAGCCGACGCCCTGGTTGCCGCCGCTGCGGCTCAGGATGGCGGTGCAGATGCCGACTAACCGCCCGTCGGTATCCACCAGCGCGCCGCCGGAGTTGCCGGGATTGATCGACGCGTCGGTCTGAATAAAATCCTCGTATTCCTCGATGCCCATGCCGCCGCGGCGAGTCGCGCTGACAATACCCATCGTCACGGTCTGGCCGATACCGAAGGGATTTCCGACGGCGAGCACGACATCGCCCACGGCGACCTTGTCACTGGCGGCGAGGGTGAGCGGCGGCAATTCGCCGGCGTCAATCTTGAGCACTGCGATGTCGGTCTTCGGATCGCGGCCGACCACCTTGGCGGTGAACTCGCGCTTGTCGCCTAGCAGCGCCACCTTCACCTCGTCCGCGCCATCCACGACGTGGTTGTTCGTGAGGATGTGACCGTCCTTGCTGACGATCACGCCGGAGCCGAGGCTTTGCTGTTTTTGCATGCGCGGGGTTTTTCCCGGAGACTCTTCATCAAACCCGTCACCGAAGAAGCGGCGGAAGAGCGGATCGTCAAACAGCGGGCGCAAGTCGCGGCCGAAGGGATTGCGCACCATCTTGCTAGAGAACACGTTGACTACACTGGGGGCGACCCGCTCGACAACCGGCGCAAAGCTTGCAGAGAGCCTCGGCTCGCGGACGAGCGCGGCGTCGTTGAGGTTGAGGGAGACAAGCTCGTGATGGGTGGTGGAGAGCGCCAGCGGCCAACTCCAGAGCCAGCTGGAGAATCCGAGCGCGAGCGCACCGGCACCCACGAGGGCGAGCAGGGAGACCATGGCGTGACCACGGGGCGGCAGAGGGGATGAGTTGCGTTTCATGACCGATGACGAGGTTGGAATTCGCCCGTGAAACGCCCGGGCGCGGATCGGGATTGGAAATCAGGGGGAGATCCGCGGGACGGTTTACGAGCCGGTGAACATACACACGTCTGCCGCGCATTGCCAAGAATTGTTTGGCTGGGGAGGGCGTGAGCAGACGGGATGTCCGCTCCCGAGCGGCACGTCGTCAAGGCCGGCTTCGCGCAGATTAGACTCGGAGCGAGACGCGCCAGCCACTTTCAATCGAGACGCCGCTTCGCTGCGTGCCGTTCGCCTCATCCCCTTACAGGCCGAGGAAATTCCGGATCAGGCGCAGGCCGGCTTTCTGGCTCTTTTCCGGGTGGAACTGGCAGGCGAACAGGTTTCCGCGCTCGACGGCGCCGGCGAAAAGCTGGCTGCCGTGGGTCGTCTCCGCGACAACGGAACCGGCGTCGAGCGGCTCGGGGAAATACGAGTGGATGTAGTAGAAATAGGGGTCCGCGCCAAGTCCCTGCCAGACGCGGGTGGCGCCGCGGGTGGCGGTGGCGGAATTCCAGCCCATGTGCGGGATCTTCAGGCCGGGCTCGTCCTGGAAGCGGCGGACGGTGCCGGGGATGATGCCCAGGCCGGCCGTTTCCGGGGCTTCCTCGCTGGAGTCGAAAAGAATCTGATAGCCGACGCAGATGCCGAAGTAAGGCAGGTCCGCCGCGATCCAATCCTTGAGGAAAGCGGCGAGCCCGCGTTCTTCGAGGCGGTCCATGGTGTCGCCAAAAGCCCCCTGCCCCGGCAGCAGCAAGTGGGTGCTGTCGCCGACCTCATCCGGGCTGGCGATGATGACGGGATCCTCGCCGAGCGAGCGCAGGGCGTTGGCGACGCTGCGCAGGTTGCCGCCGCCGTAATCGATGATGCCGACCTTCACAACGCGTCCTTGGTGCTGGGAATACCTTTCACCCGCGGATCTTTTTCACACGCGTCGCGAAGGGCGCGGGCGAGGCCTTTGAAGACCGCCTCGGCGATGTGGTGGCCGTCGCGACCGTAGAGCACCTCGACGTGGATGTTCGCCCGCAGATTGGAGGCGACGGCGCGGCAGAATTCCTCGACCAGCGTGAATGGCATGTTCGGCGCGGACGGCGTGCCGGCGGGCGCGCGGAACTCCAAGTGCGGACGGTTGCTCAGATCAACGACAACGCGGGCGAGTGTTTCATCCATCGGCAGGTAACAGCAACCGTAGCGGCGGATGCCTTCCTTGGTGCCGAGCGCCTCGCGCAGGCAGTCGCCGATGACGATGCCGGTGTCCTCGATGGTGTGATGATAGTCCACCTCGATGTCGCCGACGGTTTTGACGTTGAGATCAAACAGGCCGTGTTTTGAAAACAGCGTGAGCATGTGATCGAAGAACGGGACGCCGGTATCGATCTTGGAAACTCCCGAGCCGTCGATATCGATCGACAGTTCGATGGAGGTTTCCGCGGTCTTGCGGCTGCGGTTGGCGGTGCGGGGCTTGGACATGGGAGAGTGGGGAGTTTACTTGATGCCCTTGGCGGCGGTGATCTTGACGACATCGGCCTTCGCGATCTTGCGCTCATCCTTAATGCTTTTGGTGACTTGAACCTCTACCAGATAGAAGTCCCCCGCCTCGCTGACAACCGCTCCATTGAGTGTGATGCCGTCTTTCAAGAGGAATGTATCAGCCGCACAGGGAAGCGCGACCGCCAGCAAACAAAGTGCGCCAAACGCCGGTTTTTGTTTCATGAATGACTTGTGCTCGGGTGACATCTCGGGGCGAGAATTTATCATTTCCCAGCGGAGGGCAAGACCGCTTGTTGCAAGGCCTCCGGCGTGGAAACCAGCCGGGTCTCGCCATCCGCGAGGATGACCAACACTGATCCGGCCGGCACTTCATCCGCGGATTTCGCATCGCGGCGTTGGATCATCCGCATCGGGAGCCGCTCCGTGGCGCGCTTCATCTCGGATGAAATCCCGGGGCCGGCGACGAGGGTCACCCGGAAGTGGCGGGCGAGCGTCGCCTGTATCAGGTCAGTGTGGAGGATAGGCCGGTCCACCGCGAAGGTCGGCAACGGTGTGGCCAGTTCGCTGAAACTCGGGACCAGCGGGCGCCTGCGTTCGGCGAGACGACACTCGGCCAGCGAGATCAAGCCAGCCGTGGAGTCATTGAACAACATCACCAGGTCGGTCACTGGCAAATCGATGATTTTCGCCTCGTCCGGACATTCCTTGAGAAACTGGGAACCGGTGAACAGCTCAGCGGCGGTGGTGGCCAGATCTTCCGACCAAACGAGCCATTTTTCGTCCGAAGTGATGACCGAGACATCGAGTGCGGCCTGCAGCGCCAAGCTATAGAAGAAGGCCCGGCCGTCGCCAATCGAGGCGGGAGCGTCTTTGCTGAAGAGCCGCAGCTTCGGACCATCGCTGAAGGCGGTCCGCGCGCGATTGAGCAAGGCGACGGCCTTTTCGCGGAATTTTTCGTCTCCCGTGGCACCGAAAGCCGTGGCATAGGCCGACACCATCCGCAGCGTAGCGCCGGCGTGCGAGCAATTGTCGCGGACGGACGGTCCGAGGCGGGCGCTACGGACCTTGAGCAGGGCCTTCCTGACCGTTTCAAAGCGGGCGGAAAACACCTCCGGCGATTGCGACTTTTCGGCCGCGATTTCCTCCATCGACTGACTCATCCCCAGACTGTTACAGCGGAAATATTCACGCTGCGGGTCTGACTCGGAGGGCAGGTTTCCCAAGCCCTTCATGCCGGTGGCCTTGATCCACCAAGCGGCGTCTTCTGGCAGCAGCTCCTTGCGAATTTCCTCCACGCTCCAGAGCCACGCGGTCGGCTCGGATTCATTCATCATACCCACGGAAAACAGGCCTTCGGACGTCGTGTAGGACTTTTCCGCGAAGTCGATGAGCCCGAGCGCCCGCTGCAATACCAGCGCATCCCCCGTCGCCCGGTAGGCACCAATCAAAGCAACGGCCGCGCGGGCCTGCGAGCCGCAATCGAGGTAGAACGACGGCAGCGCCCAGGAACTGCCCCTGCGGGCGGAGAAAACCCCGCCTTCGAGCGGATCGAACATGGCGCTTGGCAACAAGTCTTTCAGTATGTCGCGGGTCGTTTCCAAGCAATGGGCGCGGATATTGGCAGGCAGCCCCGGATGCACCGCAGCGGCGGCAAGCAGCTCGATGACTCCCGCCGGGAACAGCCCGCCGGCCTCGTAGAAGTTGCGGGAGTAGGGATCGTAGAGCGACGCGAGCTGGCGGAGACAGCGGACCGCATCCACGTCCGGCTGCTCGCTCATCACCTTGGCGTTCTTGCGCTGCGCGAGCCGGTTGCGGCGGTTCTCGTTGTCCAAGGCGCTGTTTTTCAATATGTAGGACGAGTCATCCACCCACATCCGGGCCACCATCGAGTGGGATTGATAGAACAACTCCGATACTTTCGTCGGCGCGGACTCACTGACAGGAATCCACGCGACCGGATTGCCGTCGTAGGTCATCCAGACAAACAGCGGCATCTGCAGGCCGCGTTTGATCTCCGCGCAAAGATCCCCAGCCAGAAGACCCACCTCGCGCGAGGCATCGCCATCGATGAGCACTGGCACGTAATATTGATTGATGGAGTAAACCAAGGCTGGATCGTTCGCCATGGCCTTCAAGACGGCTTGGAATCCCGGCTGCTGCGGCATCACGATCACGCCGAACACCAGACGGTTGGCGGCCTTTGCCCGCGCCATCGTCTCCTGGGTCCAAGCTTGCCAATGGATGGGAGAACCAGCCTGGCTTCGATAGACCGCGCCAGGCAGCGAACCCAGACCGTTAGACCGAAGTTCGGCGGCCATATCCGGCGGTGGGCCGGTGCTTTCCGACGTCTCGCCATTGCTCTTCCGGCAGCCACTGGCTCCCAAAACCAAGCAACACAGGGCCATGACGAATGCGGCGCAGCCATGGGAAATTCGGAAGTTCATGATCAATGATGGAAAGACCAGAAAAGGAATCACTCCTTCCTGCGGCCTCCATCTTGAAGAAAAGACTTCCGCTGTGGCAAGCTGAAGCTACGTTCGCGCCACAATTCCTTGCTTAATGTGATCAGTATTGCCGTTTCCAGCCAAAAAGGAGGGGTGGGTAAAACCACCGTCTCAATCAATTTAGCCCACTCCTTCGCGCGCGCCGGGGTCAAAACCCTGCTGGTCGATGCCGATCCCCAGGGCTCCGTCGGCCTTTCCCTCACCCGCCAGTCGCGGCTGCTCACCGGATTTTACGACTACCTGGCCGATCCGGGCATCTCGCTCGACCGCTTGATCGTGCCAACCCGGCTGGAGACGTTTTCCCTCGTCGCCAACGGCCAAGGCAGCGGCTACGAAGCCGGCGGCGGCGGTATGGGCTCCCACCTCGCCCGCGTCCGGGCCTTTATCCGCAGCGTCTCCGTCCGTGGCTTTGACTTGTGCATCATCGACACCGCCGCCGGACTTTTCGGCGTCACCGGCGACATGATCGCCTCCAGCGACGCGGTTCTGATTCCCCAACAAGCCGAGCCCCTCGGAATCCGCTCGGTGCCGAAATTGCTAGAAGGCTTGAACCGCCTGCGGGTGATGAACCCGCGGCTGAGCGTGCTCGGCGTCTGCCTCACCATGGTCCAATATGACCTCGCGGAAAGCACCGAAGCCGCCGCCGCACTGCGCCAGTTGTTGCCCCAGGAAATGGTGTTCCAAACCCAGATCCCGCGTGACGGGCTGTTCGTCCGCGCCAGCGCCCGCGGCTTGCCCGTCGGCGTCCTCGAGGACGGCGCGGGCGCGCAGGTGGTGTTCGACTCGCTGCGGGCGGAAATCGAGGCCAAACTCGAACCCAACAGCGGCCACCACGCCGCTCGCGGCTGATGAACCCGATCAATCCATGGTTGGATCCCGTCGAAGTCCGCCGCCTGGCCGACCACTTGATGAAGCCTAACCGCGAACCCGCCACGCCGCTGGCGGACGCGGGCTTCGGCGAGGGCTTCGTCGGTTACGCGAGCGATCCCGCTGTTCCACCGGCAGCCACGCCGCCTCCGCCGCAGGTGGTCCCCACGGCCGCGCCACCGGCTAACACCCCCCCGCCGACAGCGGAAAACCCGACCACCGCCCGCAGCCCGTTTCTGGACCGGATCTCTCGCTTCCGCGACTGGATGCGCCACAATTTTTCCGCGACCGGCATTTTCATCCTCGACCGCGAAGGAGCGGTTATTTTCGACGAGAGCCATCACGGCCGGCTGCACTTCCTCGCCCGCAGCCTCGCGCTGGCCTCGCGCCAGCCGGGTGCCTCGGCCGGCAACGTCCGTGTGAAAATCGGAGCCGCAGCGACCCTGGAAATCATCCCGGTGGAAACCGCCCACGGCAGCCTGGTTCTCGGCGCCGTCGTCCCCGAAGCGCTCGATCCGCCTGCCATACTCGCGGTAATGGCAGCGCTGGCGCTGGTCGCCGCGCCGCCGGGAGAGAATTTGAAATCGCCAATTTGAAATTTCAAATTCCTCAGCGCGTTTCCCGGTTCTGCCGGGAAATGATGAGGATGGAAATCCCCACGCAGCCGAGGATGATAGCTGCCAACACGATACCGCAGTATTTCTGGGTTTCGACCTCATCGTCCCGCTCCACGTATTCGCGGGTGGAAGCGCCGGTCTTCGCCGTCATCAACGGAATCGGTTTCTTCAGCGCGTGGAAGACGATCCGCCGCGACTGGTCGCGGTAATCGTTGCGGAAAGTTTCCGCCTCGCGCACCAGCAGATCAATCCGCTCGTTCACGAAAAACTCGGACGCCGGACGCGCCTCCCGCTCGTTTTCCGGCCAGATCTTCATCGTCTCCACCTCGACGCGGCTGCCCGACATGGCGATGCGCCGGATCCGCCCGACCAGATTCTCCGCCTCCTCCGGCGACGTCGCGCCGGAAGCCAGCAAGCGCCGCAAACCCTCTTTCACCAGTTCGAAACGCTCCACCTGCGCGGCAGTCAACGGCGCCTCGCTGGCCCGCGCCTTGTCGATCCGCCGCTGCAACCGCAACCGCTCCTGCTCAAACGGATTGCGCGTGGCTTGGGCGACGATCATCGCCTCATAGGCGTATCGCAGCGGCATGATCCCCGCCGGCACCGGCACCCCGCCCCGGTCGCGGATGCTCGACGCATCCTCGAACAAACCGCGGTTCATTTCCCGGTAAGGCACCAGCGCGCCCGCCAGCAGCATCTGCGGGACTAACAAAAGCGGCACCGCCGTCAGCGCGGCGCGCTCGGTCTTTACGATCGAGGAAACGACCAGCGCCATGGCGGTGCCGGTCCATGCCGTTAGAGTCATCCACAGCCAAAGATAGGGCAGCATGCCGTCGATCTCAAGAAAGTAGTTCCCCACCACCAGATAAGCCAGGCACTGGACCGCGGCAACCAGCGCCAAGGCGGCGAATTTCGCGATCACGTAGGAACTCGCGCCCGGCTGGCAGTTGCGCTCGCGCCGCAGGATCGGCCGGTCGCGCAGCACTTCCGTGGCCGAGTTGGTCAGCCCCAGGAACATCGCGACCGTGGCGCTCAGGAACAGGTAGGCCGGAATGTGCAGCGCGGTTGAGAACTGATAGGGCCCTTCCGGCGAGGACCGAAGGGTGATGGCGACCAGCGCTGCTAACAGAGGCGCTTCAAGACAGGTGCTGTAAATCGTCCCGCGCGTCCGGTATTTCGACAACAGCGAGCGCAGGAAATGGGTGGCGAACACCGCCAGCACGGCGTGAAACCTCCGCGAGGGTTTGGGCGGCACCGGCAAGCGCTCCCCTTCCCCGGCCTCTCCGAGCTTGGAAACCGAGCCACCCCCGGGTTGCAGGGAATGCATCAGGTCCACGCTCTCGAAGCGTTCCTGCCAGAACGATGGCGGGAAGCGCCGCGCCGCTCCCGTGTTCGAACCGCCGCCGATGGAGCTCAGCGGGGTTTCCAACACGTCAAACACGAAATCCGCACCCAGCGGCGACTTGGCGGTGACCGACGGATGGGAAATCGAAAGCTCCTCGCAGGCATCGCGGAAATAACCGACCATTCCCGCCGGAGTCCCGAAATACGCGAGGCGCCCGCCGTTATCCAGCAGCAGGACTTTGTCGAACAAGCGCAGCACCGGAGCGCCCGGCCGGTGGAGCGAGGCGATCACGATTTTCTCGCGGGCCAGCGACCGCAGCGTTTCGGCGACGTGCTCGGAGTCCTTTGAAGAGAGCCCGGAAATCGGCTCGTCGAAAAGGAAAACCTCCGCCCGGCTGCCAAGATCCACACCCAGGTTCAGCCGGCTGCGCTCGCCGCCAGATATCGTTTTTTCTCCCGGTGAGCCGACCCGCCGGCGGGCGATCGACTGCAAGCCGAGCTCGGCTAACATACTATCCACCCGCCGCTCGTGTTCTGCCAGAGACAGCGCCGGCCGCCGGATCGTGACGGCGTGCCGCAGGTGCTCTCGGACCGTTAGCTGGGGGTTGAGCGCCTCCTCCTGCGGCATGTGGGCGATGAACGGCACGAGGTGCTCCCGCCGCTCGTAGAGGGGGATTCCGTTCAGTTTCACCTTGCCGCGCGTCGGCTCTCGCTGGCCGGATAGAACGGAAAGCAGGGTGCTCTTGCCACTGCCACTCGGGCCGATGATGCAGAGCATTTCCCCGCGCTTCACCTCGAAATTGACGTGATCCAGCGCCCGCGCTTCCGGCCCGAAGTCATGAATCAAATCCTCCACCTGCAGCGCCTCGATCAACGTCCGCTCCTCATCGAGAAACCCCTCGCTGAAACGGCAGCGCACCGACTGACTGCCGGAAAGGCGGATCAACGAGCCGTCCCGCAGCGGCGAGGTCTGGCGCACCGGCACGCCATCCACCAGAATCGGCCCGTGGCTTTCCCTGACGACCAGCTCGCCCTCCGCCCGCTGCGCGTCGTAACGGATGAACAACACGGCCTTGGGTGATAATTTCGAACCTAACAACAAATCCCCCGACGAGAGCGCGGACGCATCGTTGGATACCAGATATTCCTGCCGGTCTCCCGCCAGCCGGAAGCGCCTTCCCTTCTGCGTCGCCTTGCGGCGGAGCTCGTTGATCGAAAGGCTGAAACCCGAAGCATCACCCAGCCGCTCGTGATTCCGACAGGTCACGATTTCGCCCTTCTTCAGCGGCCCGCGGCTGCCTGCATGCAACTCGGTGTCGCGCAGCGCCTCGACTTCCGCCTGGAGCCCGAATCGAACCCGCAGCGCGCTTTGGCGTCCGCGCGTCCGCTCGGCGGTCAGCCCGGCGCCGCCGGACTCCAGATAGATCGTCGGCGAGTTGCCGGTGCGCTTCACATTCAGGAAAAACATCAGGTCCTCGTAACTCAGCGTCCAGCCCGGCACCACCAGCGGCTGGCGCTCGCGCATCCGCAGGAACGAACCGGTTTCCACCGAGCGCCCGCGGATCCACAGCGGCGAGATGCCGGTGTTTCGCACCAAAATCAAATCCCCCGCCCGGTAAACCCGGAACTCATGGTCGCCCGCCGCCGGTGGCAACAACACGTCCGCACCGTCCCTGCCGAAAACCAAGCGCTCGAACGGCAGCTCCTCGTCGCTAGGCTCGCCGCCGTCGCCGCGCATTTCCCGCAGGATCGCCACCCCGTAATCCGGCCGCCCCAGCCGCCGCATGAAAACCTCGAAACTCGTCCGGTTCCGCTCCGAGCGCCCCGCCGCGTCCACCAGCGTGAACAAC
This sequence comes from Akkermansia muciniphila, assembly GCA_945879075.1. Classification (GTDB taxonomy): domain Bacteria; phylum Verrucomicrobiota; class Verrucomicrobiia; order Verrucomicrobiales; family Akkermansiaceae; genus Luteolibacter; species Luteolibacter muciniphilus_C. The sequence continues at coordinate 24,213 of CAMCUY010000024.1, forward strand.
TGCAAGCCCAGCGCCAGTTTCCCCGCATCGTCAAAACCATCCTTGAGCTCGACCGCCAGCGCCTGCAGCGGCTGCGGATTGCGCACCGCGCGTTGCAACCGCCGTCCCAGCCAGCCGTGGTCCACCTCCGGAAACGCGCTCCGCAGCATGTCCAAAATCAAATCCGCCTCCAGCGAACTCAGCTCGTCGTCCAAGGTCGCGAACGCCGCGAAGGCATCCACCAGCACCCCGACGTGCGCGTCCGCTCCCGGCCGCAAAGCCCGCAGCCGCCCCACCCCCGGAATCGCCCGCAACCAACCCTGCAAACGTGGTCTCAATCGAGGCGACTGGGGCTGGTCTTTCTGGGGCAAAGGTGGTTCCACACCGGCTTTCTTGGCAGACCTTGCGCCCGCCCGCAAGACTCGCGCAAAAAAGGGGTTTGCTTTTCATCCCCTTAAGCTATCCTCCCTCACTCCCGGATGGCAGTCGGCAGCGCGCCCACCTCAAGCGCACGCCTGCCGCCCGGTTTTTTTCAAGACTCCCATGTCCGACTCACCGAACTCCACTCCGCCACCCAACAACCCGAACCGCACCCCAGGCGAGGCCAACGGTTTCAACTGGCGTCTCCTCGGCCTCCTCAGCGTGGCAACGGTGATTCTCGGCGTCGCCTTTCTTACCAATTCCAACAAGGCGGCCAGCCCCATGACTTATTCCCAGTTCCGCCAGGCTTGGGACCAGGGCCGCGTCGTCGTGGACAACTCAAAGCAGCCGCTCAAGGTCGTCACCACCGATACTTCCTTCGATGCCACCATCACCGGTTGGATCAGCCCCGAAATCCTCGAGCCCAAGTCGGGCAGCCAGAACAAGGATTTCCGCGTGCTCGTCAATTTCGCGCTCCAGCGCAATGAAATCAACGAACTGCTCGGCGACAATATCCGCTTCCAACAAGTCGCCGCCGCTTCCGAAAAGCCTCTCGAAAACGATGTCGAAACCCTCTCGCTCGCCGAACTCCGCAAGTCGCTGGCCCTCAAATCCGTTGAAATCAACGACCCGGTCAATTCACTCCGCGTCCTTACCACTGCCGGCTCGGACGACGCCGTGATCGTCGGCACCCGCAAGCTCGTCACCCTCACGCCCGCGCAGCTCGACACCAAGGGAATGGTCGCCGGAGCCGTCCAATTCAGCGTCCCCGTCTCGACCGCCATTCAAAGCGAGGACCTCAACAAACTCGTCAAGGACAAGGCAATCTACGAGCGCAACAAGGACTACCTCAGCAGCGCCCTGTTCACCTTCCTGCCTTTCCTGCTGATCATCGGCATCCTGTTTTTCCTCTTCCGCCAGCAAATGAAATCCGCTGGCCGCGGCGCGATGTCCTTCGGCAAGAGCAAGGCCCGCCTGCTCACGATGGACCGCAACAAGGTCACCTTCAAAGACGTCGCCGGCATCCAGGAGGCCAAGGAAGAGCTGTTTGAAATCGTCGATTTCCTCCGCGATCCCCGCAAGTTCCAGAAACTCGGCGGCTCGATTCCGAAGGGCGTGCTGATGGTCGGCTCGCCCGGCACCGGCAAGACCCTGCTCGCCCGCGCCATCGCCGGTGAGGCGGACGTCCCGTTCTTCTCGATCTCCGGCTCGGACTTCGTCGAAATGTTCGTCGGTGTCGGCGCATCGCGCGTCCGCGACATGTTCGAACAAGGCCGCAAACACGCTCCTTGCCTCATTTTCATCGATGAAATCGACGCCGTCGGACGCCATCGCGGCCACGGCATGGGCGGCGGTCACGACGAGCGCGAACAAACGCTCAACCAATTGCTCGTCGAAATGGACGGCTTCGACACTCAGGAAGGCGTCATCATCATCGCTGCCACCAACCGCCCGGACGTGCTCGACCCCGCGCTGCTGCGTCCCGGCCGTTTCGACCGCCAAGTCACCATCTCCCTGCCCGACGTCAACGGCCGCGAGGAAATCCTCCGCGTCCACGTCAAGAAGATCAAACTCGCCGCCGGGGTGGACCTATCCAAAATCGCCCGCGGCACGCCCGGTTTCTCCGGTGCCGAACTCGCCAACCTGATCAACGAGTCTGCCCTTCTCGCAGCCCGTCGCGGACTCAGCGCCGTCACCCTCGACGAAATGGAAGAGGCCCGCGACAAGGTCCGCTGGGGCCGCGAACGCCGCAGCCTCGCCATGTCCGACAAGGAAAAAACCGGCACCGCCTGGCACGAAGCCGGTCACGCCTACCTCAATATGGTGCTGCCGGACACCAACCCGCTCCACAAAGTCACCATCATCCCCCGCGGTCCCTACCTCGGCGCGACGATGTATCTCCCGGACGGCGACAAATATTCCACCCAGAAAAAGGAAGCGCTCGCCAACCTCATCGTCACCATGGGCGGCCGCATCGCGGAAGGATTCCACAGCGACGACGTCTCCAACGGCGCTTCGGGCGATATCAAACAAGCCACCTCGCTCGCCCGCCACATGGTTTGCGAATGGGGCATGAGCGACAAGCTCGGCATGGTCGAATACGGCGAAGGCGACGGCCCAGTCTTCCTCGGCCGCGGCGACATGGGCGGCCGCCGCACCAACTACAGCGAGAGCACCGCTCAGATCATCGACGAGGAAATCAAAAACTTCATCGACAACGCCTACGCCATCGCCACCCGCGTCCTCGAAGAAGGCCGCGACAAGGTCGAACTCATCGCCAAGGCGCTGCTCGAATTCGAAACCCTCGATGCCGCCCACCTCAAGGACATCATCGAATTCGGCGAGATGAAAAACCCGCCATCCGCGCCCAAGCCGCCACCGGTCCCGGACGAACTCAAGAAAAAGCCCGTCGCCAAGGCCGCTGAAGAAGACCGCCCGGAAGGCCCCGGTCCGATTCCCGGAGCCATCGGCGCCCCCGCGTAGCCGCGATCAACGGACGCCGCCAGCGCCGTCCCCAGAACCTAACGTATCCGCGGTCTGAATGGCGGGAGATTTCAAGGTTTACGGCAAACGGCAACCTGCCAAGATCGTGCGTGTGCACCCACCCGAAAAACGCCACGCCGGCATCCTGATTCCCGCCTTCACCCCACGCCGCGAGGGCGATCTCGGGATTGGCGACACGCTGGCCTTGCGGGAATGGATCGACTGGGCCGCGGAGCACCAGGTGGGGTTCATCCAGCTGCTGCCGATCAATGAGAACGGCACGGAGGAAAGCCCCTACAGCGGGATTTCCTCGGTCGCGCTGGATCCGATTTACCTGGCCTGCGAGGCCGCGGAAATCCCCGGCCTGAAGGAGGCGGACATCGCGCTGGCGCGGGATCACCTTCAAGGCGCGCGGATCTCGCCGCTGGTGAACTACCCGGCGGTGCGAAGCGCGAAACGCAACCTGCTGGAGCTGGCGTGGTCGAGATTTGACCAGGCGGAAGCCGCGCTGGTGGCGGAATTCACGCTGTTTCGGAAACAGGAGGACGAGTGGCTGGCGGACTATTGCCTGTTCCGCTATCTGATGGAACGCCACGGTGAGAATCTGACTTGGGACAAATGGCCGGATACTTGCCGGACGCCGAAAAAGGCACGGGAATTCATCGCCAAACAACGCGCGCGGGACGAGGCGGTGGTTGACGACCGGCTCGGGTTTTTCGCATTCGCGCAGTGGTTGTGTTTCCGCCAATGGCTGGCCCTGCGCGCCCACGCCGAGCGGCGCGGCGTCAAGCTGATGGGCGATGTGCCCATCGGGATCAGCTGGCATTCGTGCGACGTGTTTTTCAACCAAGGCGACTTCCACCTCGACTGGTGCGGCGGCTCGCCTTCCGAGGGAAACAGCCAGTCCGATCCGTTTTTCCAGCAGTGGGGCCAGAACTGGGGCATCCCGCTCTATCGCTGGGACCACATGCAGGCGAACGGCTTCACCTGGTGGAAAAAGCGGATCGAACGGCTCACCCGGATTTTTCAAATCTTCCGGCTCGACCACATCCTCGGGTTCTATCGGATTTACGCCTTCCCGTGGCGGCCCGAGCGCAACCCCGAATTCATCGGGCTCAGCCACGAGCAAGCGGCGGCGATCAACGGCGGACGCCTGCCGCGCTGGTTTCTGCGGCCTGACGATACGGTGGAAAACAAAGCCGCCAACCGCGACGACGGCGATGTCCGGCTGCGCGCCATTCTCGAAGCCGCAGAAGGCTGCGAAGTCATCGCGGAAGACCTCGGCTGGGTTCCGGATTACGTCCGCCCGCATCTGGCGGACCTTGGAATCGCCGGCTATCGGATTCCCCACTGGGATTGCAACGAGCACGGCCACCCCACCCCCGGCAACGCGTTCCCGGAAAACTCCTTCGCCACCTACTCCACCCACGACCACGATCCGATCAACGGGATCTGGCACGGCTGCCTCGGAGCTATCCAACAGCATCAGGAAAATCCAACAGAACAATCCGGCTGGGCCGTGGGCGGGGCGCAGAACACACTGCGAATCCTCGCCGAGTTCGCTGGAATCCCTATCGGCGACCACGCGCCATGGCCGCCATTCACCGAAGGCGTCCGGCTGCGGCTCATCAAGGCGCTGTTCGCCTCCAACTCGCGCTACGCCGCATTGATGATCACCGAGCTCTTCGGCCTCGACGATCAGTTCAACCACCCCGGCACTTCCGGCGGGGAAAACTGGCGCCTTCGCCTACCGTGGACGCTTGATGAAATCCGTGAGGATCCGCAGCTGGCGGGATGCTGCCAGAAACTCACCAACCTCATCAGCATCACCCGGCGGGCGTGAGCAAGGTCATCGGCCGACCGCCAGAACTCCGTCTGACAGAATCCGCGCCCGCAGGCCGCCGCGGAAATTCGCCTTGAGGAATTCCTCCGCGCCGGGAGCGACGGCCTCGTCCATCCAGTAACAGGGTTTGCATTCCTCGCTGGCTTCGAACTCGACGCCCTGAAAACGGAAGCGCTTGCCGACCCATTCCGCCAGATCGATTCCGCGGACGATGAGGTTTCTGCGGAAGAGCGAGCTGGAGAGTTCCGGCTGAGAGAAACGGTCGCGCACCGCTTGCACCGCGGCGGCGTCGAAAAAAGTCACCTGCCCCTTGAAGTCCGGCTTGTAGCCGAAATAGCGGTCGCCGCGCAGGCCCATTCCCGCCACACACTCGACTTCCGAAACGCCGCGGATGCCGTGGTCGAGGCGACCCTGCTCGTGGCGGCCGCGGAAATCGTTGCCCTCGGAAATCCAGATTTCCGACAGCTCCGCCTGCCACACGGGAATCACCTCCCCCGCCCTGCCGGTTGCCGCAGACTTGTTATCCGGGCCGACCCACTCACTGCGGCCGTCGGGGTAGGTTTCCTTTTTCCAAACCGGCAGCTCGTATTTCAACCGCTCCATGATCGCGCGGGCAGCGTCAAACGCCGGCCCACGGTGGGCGGATGCCACGCCGACCCAAACCGCGGCCTCGCCTATTTCCAGCGGTCCGGTGCGATGCGCCGCCAGCGACGCGAGGATGCCGTGGCGCGCCGCCTCCTCTTCAAGAATCCGCTGGCCGGTTGAAATCGCGAGCGCGGGATAGGCCTGGTATTCCAAGCCGCTCACCGCTTGCCCGGCGTTGTGATTTCTAACCCGCCCGTCGAACGTGACCACCGCGCCCGCAGCGGGATCACGGAGTTCCGCCGCCAGCGACGCGATGTCGATGGCCTGGCTGACGAGTGAAAAGCGGATGGAGGACATGGTGGAAATTTTCTATCCGCCAGACATCGGGGGAAGCAGGGCGACGCGGTCGTTCTCTCCGAGCGGATGATTCCATGAAACGAACTCGTCATTCACCGCGACGCGGAAATCCGCGGTCGAGAGCCCGAGCGCGTGCGCGGCATCTAGCTCGGCGTAAAGCGCGGCCGGCGTGGTCGCCGCACTGGTGACTCGCTCCTCCGCGAACCCGCGACGCTCGGCGAGCAGGCCGTAGTAACAGACGGTGACGGTCATGGGGTTTTGGCGGTGGCCCAGTCTTCGGGCGTGTTGGCGTTG
>CAMCUY010000025.1 GCA_945879075.1 Akkermansia muciniphila
AGCGGCCAGGAAAGATAGTAGGTTTCCGGCAGGTCCGGCGGACGGGACGTGCGCGAACCCAAGGCAAAGTAGGCGAGCACGTGTCCATCGGCCAGGTCGGCGGGATTGGCGACGCCCTGCGCCGTGGCCACCTTGCCGCGCAGCGAGGCGGAAAGATGGGCGGCGCTGAGGTCCCGTGGCAGGTCAAAGGTGACAGTCTCCAACCGCAGGCCGACGCGGGTCCCATCACTACGCTCCTGAACGCCATCCAGATAAGGAATGCGCGTCTCGTCGACAACCAGGACTTGGGTTGGGGTGATGTCCGGCGAGGCGGTTTTCGTCTGCATCAGGATGGAGCGGGGCACCAGACGCGCCTGCCCTGCCGAATCGACGTGGATGAAAATCTGCAACGGCAGTTCGCTGGCCGTGGCCTGCACGGGTGAGCCTGCGGTGGCCAGGCTGGTGACCGAATTGAGAATGATCTGTCCCGCCCAGAGACCGGTGAACTGGCTGGCGGGCGCGGTGGAACCCGGCGCGGTGGAAAGGTCCGCGTTGATGGCCCTCACCGGCAGATAGCGATACACGGAGCCCCCGCTCAGCGAGACGCTGACCCGGTAAAGGTGCTCGCGGAGATTGGGCCCGCTGCTCCAGTTCCGCTTCACGCCGACGGTGATCGAGCGGCTTCCTCCAGCGGTCACACTGGCCACCTGCCAGCCTGCGAAAAAATCGACGGATTGTGTCTGCCACTTCAACTCCTGGGGAACGGCTTCCAAAGCCAAAAGCTGAAGGTCATTGGCACCGGAATCGGTGCCTGCCGCAGCGAGACGGGTGATGGAGATCTGGTGCGCAGCGCCGCCGCTGCCCCCAAGGTTGGAAAATGTCAGCTCACCGGGAGTCATGAGCACCGGATCGGCGGTAAGGTCCGCGGGGTTGAGCACCGCGAGGGAGCCGGGCCCTGATCCAAAATTCCATGCGCCTGAAACCGCCCCTGAGAAATCTGTCTCCACCGGCCCGCTCCAGCCATTGCCGACAAGCGTGTAGGGAACATTGACCCAGTAAGCCTGGCCGCTCTGGACCACGTCCGTTCCCTTGACCGGCTGCCACGCCCCGGTCGCCGCGTTCAGCTTCTGCACGTTTGCCGCGGCACCGAGCGGCCCGTCGACCGTGATGCCGGAACCTGCCATCAGGGCGGCGAAGGTGGGCGTGCCTTGAACACCGAAGCCGACCAGGTTGTATTCGCCCTTCGTCCAAGCGGGTCGGTAAAACACCACCTCGCCCTGCACGGTCAAAACTCCGGCCGCTTCGCCGTCCTGGACGGTGCCGGTCTTGGGTGAGACATGGACTAGATATGCGTGGTTGGCGCGGATGGCGACGTCGGCCGTCTCGCCCGATTGCGGATTCGCCGCCCAGACATCCCAGCCGCCTTGGTTGAACAGACTCTCGGGATCCGACGTGAACTCGGCGGTGCCAATCTCCCCGACCGGACTGGCGACCCGGTCGACCACGAAGTCACTCGATTGGAACACCTGCTCGCAGGTCAAAGTCTGCCCGTCCGCATCCACCGGCCCGACCTCCAGCCAGACGGCGTTCCATCCGTAACGGAGTTGCAGGGTTTGGCTGAAACTGGCCGCGCATGCCAGGCCGCCGGTTTGCAACATCAACACACAGAGGATCAGGCTTCGAATCGGGCGGGAGAATCCAAGGACCGTTGTCATATGTGAGTGAGGAATGAGGAGAAACTTCTGTTGTGATTTTTTTCTGATTGCACGAGCCAGTCAACATTATTGATTGCTAAAAAGTTGCTTTTGAGGTGAAGGCCGTTGAAAGAGCGGGTGGCCGGACCGGGGGCGGGGAAAAAGGGGGGTGACGCCGAGGGCAGGGGAGATGCATCCAAGGCGGCGAAATACCGGAAGGCGATTGCCGAGCTTCGGCAGATCCCCGCCGTCGTGCACCTTCGCGAACTAATGGCAAAGGTGAGATCCGGCACAGCGACCGCCGCAGAGCGGGACGAATACGAGGCGAGGACGAAACGGGCGAGGGAACTCGACCCGAGCGTATTGGTGGACTGACCGGGGACCACTCCGCCGCGTGGCGTCTGGCAGGGCGGGGGAGTAAACCGCCTGCATGTCAGTTCTTATTTCCGCCGCGCTCGCCTCTGCGCCGGTCGATGGCGAGGCGAACTAGGAGCTGCGGGATTTCCTGGCGAAATCGCTCGGTCTGTCGAAATCCAAGGTAGTGCTCGAAAAGGGAGGTTCGTCGAGGTTCAAGACCTTTGAAATCCCCGACGGGACCACTCTGCCTTGAGCGTGGACTCGAGCTGCCCGGCCAGTTCCGCCAGGCGATCCTGTTGGGCCCGCACCGGCGATGCCGGATCAAATCGCAGCCGCTGGTGCAGGTCGACGGCTTCATCCAACGCGCTTGAGTCCGCTAGAACCGGGCGCAAGCCGAGGAGCCACGCGCCAAAGGGCTGGCCCGTCCTGCGGGAGCCGAGATGTTTTTCCGCCTGCCGTTCGAGGCCATGGAGCGGCGTCCGGATGAGCGTCCCCTGATAGGCCGTGGCGGTTTTGGCCGCTGCCAGCCGGCGTTTGGATTTCCAGAGTTTCTTGAGGATAAATCCGGCCAACCCGAGGCCGATGGCTGACATGACCAGTGAGACGGCGAGACGATTGCCCGGGCGGTTTCTCCAAAGGAAGAAGTCTTCCCGCAAGCGCTTGACCGCGTCGTTGAAGCGTTGGGTGACGGAGCTTTGGGGTGACAGGCTTCCTAACCAGGAGCCGGGCGTCGTGTCCAAGTCGATCCACCTGCCGGAGCTCTCATCCCATACCCGGCACCACGCGTGGCCGTGCGTGCCGCGGATCACGAACTCCCCGCGCTTCATGTCGCGTTCCATCACGGCGTAGCCTGTCGTGTAGCGGGCCGGGATGCCCGCCTGGCGGAGAATCAAGGTGGTGGCGGTCGCGAAATACTCGCAATGCCCCGAGCGCGCTTCCGTCAGGAATTGAGTGATCGGGGTTGAGGAGGTGGTGACAAACTTCGAGCTGCGGATAGTCAGATTTCGCGAGTATTTGAAATTCCGCTGGAACCAGGTGCGGATGACCGCGAGTTTTTTCTGGAGAGTGGCTTGTTCATTAAGCCGGAGTTCACTCGATACGCCTTGCACGGCGGCCTCTTCAAGTGCGGGGACCTCCAAATCTTCGCGGGGAACAGGGGGCTTTTCAGGATTCGCGTCACCTTTCCATAGCACCGTTCCTTCGATGACGGCGCGCTTCGGGAAAACGCGGACGGTGCCGAAGGTGTTGCGCTCGATCCCGTCGAGTTCGAAGTCCCGCACGCTGGCGGCGTCTCCGGGAAGCGCGAGCGGGCTCCCTGCGCTGGCGGCTCCGCGGAGGCTGAATCGCGGCAAGTCGCTGCGGATCGACTGCTTCTGCGCGTCCGCGGGCAAGTCCATCGCCAGAAGGTGATAGATCTCGCCGGTGGCGGGTTCGATGGTATCGAGGTCTTTGAAATCGGTGACGCTCACGCGGAGATTTCGCCAGATCGATCCGTGGAAGGTGTTGTAAGTGGCGGTCCGCAACAACGGCGGGGGCAAGGCGTTTTCCAAAGGCCGCAGTCTCCACACCATGTCGGGTGAGAGTTGGACCGTGCCGGGCTTGCCGATCATCGTTGAGACGGAATTCGGATCAAACGGGGACCTGCCAGAGCCGCTGTTGCCGAACCAATTCACCACCTTCTCGATCCCCATTTGTCCGGCGATGGCTAGACATCCCGAGGCTGCGAGGGCAACGATCAGGGAGAGCTGCCGGGTGCGGTTGGCGGAGGAAAGTAGCCAGCCCGTGAGAATGACGACTCCTGGAAGAAACGGCCAGCTGTCGGCGTGGCTGCCCAGGGTGGAGGCCACCATCGTTGCCACGAAATAGACGTTGCCGAAATTAAGGCGAATGATCGCCTCCTCGATGAGTCCGAGGCGCAGATTTCGTCTGCGACGATGTTTCGCGAGGAAGGAAAAGGTGTTCAGCGGCAGCGAGTCGCGCAGCCCGAAGGACTGGATGAACTGCATCGGCAGCAGCAGCGGAGGCAGCCAGGTCAGGAGATTGGGAAGCGCCACATAGGGGCCTCCGTCCAGAAAAATCAGGACCGCGGCGAGCCCGATCGCGATGGTGTTGAGCTGCCACGCCCGGCTGCATGCTTCCTCGTTGAATTCCCATCGGAACTTGGTCCAGTGCGGACTCTCGACTAACAAAGCAAGCAAGGTGCCGATCACGGGCATCCCCGTCATCGCTCCCCAGAAGAGTAGCGATGTGCCAAGTATGAAGCGGGGAGGTGGATGGACCGGATGAATCGAGGTGGTAAGTTAGGAATGGGCGTTGAGGCGGGCAGGCAGACGCTGGAGATCGCGGGCGATCTGGCCGGATTCAAGCCAGTGTCCCGGGGTGCCGACGGCGGGTGGCGGACCTTTTCCGATGATGATCGGAGCGCAAAGGATGCCGCCGCGGGTGAGCGTGTTAAGAAACTCCGCGCGTGAGTCGTCCCAGCCGTTGAAGATCACGAGGCAGGACGTCAGGTCGTCGCGGTGGCGCATGACGAGCTTGGCGAGTGCCTTGAAGTTTTCCGTCCTTTCGGGTGAAACCCCGGCGAGGACTTCGAGCAATTTCTCCGCCCGCTCCAAGCCTCGCCCGGCTGTCACGAGGTGCGCCTCGTTTTTGATGAACATCAGGTCCAGCAGTGATTCGCTGGTGTCGATGGAGGCCGCGAACGAGGCCGCCACCGAGATGGCTTCCTCAAACTGGTGGTCGGTCCGATCGCACGACAGCGTGTCAACGATGAGCCCGTAGCGCGGATAGAAAGTATCCTCGAGCTCCTTGACGATCGGGCGGCCGGTGCGGGCCCAGCTTTTCCAATGGATCTGCCGCAGCGGATCACCCGGACGGTAATCCCGTAGGCCGACAAATTCGCCGGAGTTACCGATAGAGTTGGTGTTCGCTTCGCCGGAGATTTTGAAAGCGGCACCGCCCGGCAGCTCGATGGAAGGCAGCTGATAGCGGCGGGGCAATACGGTGAGCGTGGCGGCGGCCGCTTTGACTTTCCGGCAGCGTTGGAAGAGGCCGAAGGGGTCGGGAAGCAGCACCCGGAGATCGTCGAAGCGGATCACACCGCGGCGCAGGGGGGTGATTTCCATGGCGACCCGCGCCTGCTGGCCGCGCTTGAGGTCGAGGTGGTCGTTTGAAAAACCGCCGGCGAAAAAACGGTTTCCCAACAGCAGCCATTGCCAGCGGAAATAGGCGAAACGGCGGTCGAACCCGTTGCGCTCATCCTCTCCCGGCTCCCGGAGCGTGGAGAAATCGGCAAGGCCCGGCCGCGGGTCGGGTGGGGAATCGGAGAGCCACGCGCGGCTAAGACGTTTCCCGCCGTGGTGCCAGACCCGCACGGTGTAGCACAGCGGCTCGCCGGCCGTGGCGAACCGTGGCAGCTCGCGCCGCGCTTCCAGCGAGGCGCGGCGGCTGATCGCCCACGGGATGGCGATGAGCACCATTCCCAGAGTCAGCGAGAAGAGTTGATAGACCGGGGTCCGGTCGTGGCCGATGCCGAGGCAGGTCGCCAACACCAACACCAGCGAGAACGCGATCCCGGCAGGCCGGCAGCGGCGGGCGAGAAAATGATAGATGCCGGCTCCGTGGAAGTAGATTTGGTGCAGCCGCCGGTCCAAGCGGTGCCGGCGCGGCTTGCTGGCGGTGGTGGATGGGAGCGGGTTCATCAGCTCGCGAACTTAGACCGGCACCGGCGTTTGTTCAATGAGATCGGAGACGATTTGGCGGGCGCTGGCTCCCGAGTATTTCGCTTCCGGAGCGAGCACGATGCGGTGGGCGATCACGTCGGCGGCCACCGACTGGATGAGCTCCGGAGAGACGAAATCATTGCCTTGGAAAACCGCCAGCGCTTGGGAAACTTTCATCAGTGCCAGTGATGCGCGCGGGCTGGCGGCGAGCTGGATCGACGGGTGCCCACGGGTCGCGCCGACCAGCGCGACGACGTAGTGGCGGAGTTCCTCGCTGAACCGCACATGCCGCGCGGCCGCCATCAGCTCGAGGATTTCCTCGCGGGTGGCCACCGGAGAAATCCGGTCCACCGGGTGGGTTTCGGTTTGATCTGCCAGAATCGCGGCCTCCTCGGCGGCGCTCACGTAGCCGAGCGCGCATTGCATCGAGAAGCGGTCCATCTGCGCTTCCGGCAGCGGGTAAGTGCCGCGGAATTCCACCGGATTCTGGGTGGCGATCACGAAAAAGATCCCGTCGAGATCGTGCCGCTGCCCTTCGATAGTGGCCTGCCGCTCGCCCATTGCTTCTAGCAGTGCGCTCTGGGTCCGTGGCGACGCACGGTTGATTTCATCCGCGAGCAGGATGTCGGTGAAAACCGGGCCAGGATGGAAACGAAATTCCTGGGTGCGCGGGTCGAGCACCGAGATGCCGAGAATGTCCGAGGGCAAAAGGTCCGGCGTGAACTGCACGCGCTTGAACATCGCGCCGCTGATGGCTTTGGCGATGGCTTTGGCGAGAGTGGTTTTTCCGGTTCCGGGAAAATCTTCCAACAGGACGTGGCCGCCGGAAATCATGCATGCCAAAACGCGGCGGACCACTTCGGGTTGACCGCGGACGACAGAGCAGACGGCGGTTTCCAGACGGGAAGCGGTGGCGGGGATGCTCATGGGATGCGGTGGATTCAGAGGCCGCGGGCGAGTTCACGGACGAGTTTGGGACCATGATAGATGAACGAGGTGTAAATCTGGACCAAGCTGGCGCCGGCTTGGATTTTCTCCCGGGCGTCTTCGAGTGAGGAAATCCCACCCACGCCGATGATCGGGATGCGGGAGCCGAGGTGGCTGGAAAATGCCCGCAACGCCGCCGTGCTTTTTTCGAAAACCGGCCGCCCGGATAGGCCGCCCGCTTCCGCGGCGCGCGGGTGGCCGGCCACGAGGTCGCGGTCGAGCGTGGTGTTGGTGGCGATGAGTCCGTCCAGCCCGCCGTCGAGGAAAACCTGCGAGAGATCGCGGATATGGGTTTCATCGAGATCCGGGGCGACTTTGAACAGCAGGGGAACCTGCTTGCCGTGCTCGGCGGCGAGTTTTTGCTGCTCCTTTTTGAGAACGTCCAGCAGCCGGGCGCTGGCTTCCGCGCCTTGGAGGTCGCGCAGGCCGGGCGTGTTCGGCGAGGACAAATTCACGGCCACGTAGTCGGCCACCGGATAGGCTTTGCGCAGGCAGATCAAATAATCGTCCGCCGCGTTTTCATTCGGCGTGTCTTTGTTTTTCCCGATGTTGAAGCCGACGATTCCATGAAACGATTTCGTCGCGCGGACGTTCTCGACGCCGATGTCGATGCCCGGATTGTTGAAGCCCATGCGGTTGATGATCGCCTCCTGTTGGATCAGGCGGAACAACCTAGGTTTCGGGTTTCCCGCCTGCGGACGCGGGGTGATCGTGCCCATTTCAATGCAGCCGAAGCCCAGGCGGCCGAGCGCGCCGATCGTGTTTCCTTCCTTGTCCAAGCCAGCGGCGAGGCCGACTCGGTTAGGAAATTTCAAGCCCATGACTTCCACCGGCGCGCTAAGTTCGTCATCCGGCGTAACTAGGCCCAGCAAACCGGTCTTTTCGGCGATCCGCAGGGCGCCCATACTGACATGGTGGGCGACTTCCGCATCCAGGCGGAACAGCACGGAACGGGCGAGGGGATACATTGCGTCGAACACGAGCGGAAATTGATTCAAGACCGTCGCCTTGTCGAACCTCTCATGTGTCAAAATGGCACAAGCCGTGCGAAAAATGCGGCGGGCGTAAATTCTGTCGCAGTCAAAAATTTTAAATCTACTGATTTCAAGTGACTTGTGATTCCTGAGAGACCAGGAACGCGAATTGCTAAGAACCCAGCATTCATCTGGGAGTCGTCCTGAACCTTGATGAAGTATTCACAATGAATTCACTTTTTCTGGAAAAAAAGGGAATAAAAGGTCTTCGGCGACGTTCAACAAATAACTAACCCCATCCTATTATGGCCTACGAATCAGACAGCAGCCTTAAACTCTACTTGCGGGAAATTTCCAAAACCCCGCTTCTCACCGCCGAGGAGGAAGTCGTTCTCGCGGAGCGCATCCAAAAAGGCGACGCAGAAGCCCGTTCCCACATGATCCGCGCGAATCTGCGTTTGGTCGTGAAAATCGCCCAGGATTACGCCAACTACGGCATGCCCGTGACGGACTTGATCTCCGAGGGTAACATCGGCCTGATGAAGGCGGTGGAGCGATTCGACCCTGAAAAGGGCGGAAAGCTCTCCACCTACGCGGCTTGGTGGATCAAGCAGTCCATCAAGCGCGCCTTGGCCAATCAGTCCAAGACGATTCGCCTGCCCGTTCACATGGTCGATAAAATCGCCAAAATGCGCCGGATCGCCGCGATCCTGACAGAAGCACTGGGTCGCGAGCCGACCGATGAAGAACTGGCTGACGAAGTCGGGCTGCCTCATCGCAAGCTCGCCTTGCTCAGGCAGGCTTCCTATCGCCCGACCTCGCTGGACGCTCCGATCAACGAAGGCGAAGCCACCGAGTACGGCGAAGTTATCAGCGACGAGCGTGCGGTGAGTCCGCTGGACATGCTTTCCGACAAGAACCTCCACGGCGAGCTCGACGGCTTGCTCTCGGTTCTCGACGAGCGCGAGCGCCGGATCATCGACGAGCGTTTCGGTCTCAACGGCAAAAAGGCACTGACCTTGGAAGAAGTCGGGCGCGAATTCGGGGTGACCCGCGAGCGCATCCGCCAGCTTCAAAACTCGGCGCTCACCAAGATGCGGCGCGCCCTTCGCAAGAAGGAAAAGCCGCTGCCGAAGCCGATCATCGGCGATTTTCTGGAAGCTTGATTGTGTTTTGTGTGATGTGTGCGACCGCGGCGGGATTCCCGCCGCGGTTTTTTATTCTCACGGGTCCGCGTTTGGCGCAGCCTCCGGTTTTCAGCGCCGCGAATTTCAAATTTCATCCCAATGCCCCCTCCTCAAAAAGGCTACAAAGTCATCAATCACCGTGATGTCCAATACCGCTGGATCATGCAAAACCGCCGGGGAACGAACGAGTTGGTGATCGAGGCCAGCGCCCCGGTCAACGGCCAGGTGCTGACCGCCGAACTGCCGCGGGTCGTCAGTTACGACATGGTCACTGCAGCGATCGATTTCGGGAACGCAAACGGCTGGAGGCCGAATGATTCGGGGCCGGTGTTCCGCTGCAAGTGGACGCGGAAGGCGTTTGTGATCGAGGAGATCGGATGAACGCCGAGCCTTGGTCTGTGTAAGATCCCCAGCAGAACCATCGTTTTTGCTTTATTCCGGCGGCACCTTGCCGCCATCATCCACGGACCCAACCACCAACTCAAATCATGTCACGCCCCGTCACACTCTTCACCGGCCAATGGGCCGACCTCCCGCTCGAAAAACTCGCGCCGCTGGCCTATGAAATGGGCTACGACGGCTTGGAACTCGCCTGCTGGGGCGACCACTTCGATGTGGACGCCGCCGCCACCAGCAAGGTCTATGTGAAGGAGCGCTGGGAGCTGCTCGCCGACCACGGCCTCACTTGTTATGCGATTTCCAACCACCTCGTCGGCCAAGCCGTCTGCGATCTCATCGACGAGCGCCACCAGGCGATTCTGCCGCCGGATGTCTGGGGCGACGGCGATCCGGAAGGTGTCCGCAAGCGCGCCGCCAAAAAGATGATCACCACCGGCAAAGCCGCCCGCGCATTTTTCAACGCCAAGCCCGACCGCAACGGCAAG
Organism: Akkermansia muciniphila; assembly: GCA_945879075.1. GTDB lineage: Bacteria > Verrucomicrobiota > Verrucomicrobiia > Verrucomicrobiales > Akkermansiaceae > Luteolibacter > Luteolibacter muciniphilus_C. The sequence goes on from CAMCUY010000025.1 coordinate 9,785, forward strand.
GACGAGTTCCCGGCCGTGGTCAACGGTTTCACAGGCTCCTCGATCTGGCACTCGCTCTACGCCTTTCCGCCGACCTCGCAGGCGTATTACGAAAAAGGCTTCAAAGACTTCGCCAAACGCTGGCTGCCTATCCTCGACGCGTTCGACAAGGTGGATGTCAACTTCGCGCTCGAAGTCCATCCGACGGAAATCGCCTTCGACATCGCCTCTGCCCAACGCGCTCTGGCAGCGGTTGGAAATCACAAGCGTTTCGGCTTCAACTACGACCCGTCCCACCTCGGCTACCAGGGCGTGGACTATGTGAAATTCATCCGCGACCTGGGCTCGCGTATCTATCATGTCCACATGAAGGACGCTTGGTGGAACCACGGCGACGGCAGCGTCGGCGTGTTCGGCGGACATACCGATTTCGGCGACTCGCGCCGCTTTTGGGACTTCCGCTCGCTGGGCCACGGCGACATCGAGTTCGAGGACATCATCGTCGCGCTCAACGACGTCGGCTACAAAGGTCCGCTCTCCGTCGAATGGGAAGACATCCGCATGGACCGCGTCCACGGCGGCGAGGAAGCGGCAGCGTTCGTCCGTGCAGTCGATTTCCCGACCAGCCGTATCGCCTTCGACGCGGCGTTCGATAAGTCGAACCAGTGACGTGCGAAGTGATAGGGCATTCCTGGCTGTCTTCATTCGAATGAGGAATCCGGTAGGTTTGCCACGCGCTCGCCAATCACTTGAGCGAATCGCTGCGCACCAAAACCTGTCCAAAAGTTCCGCTCCTGGTGGTTTACGCGCTCAAAGCTTCCCCGTCACTTTTTTCCTGAATGCCTCCGCGCTTCCAGTGGAAACAGGCCACAAATTCTATCAATTTATTGAATGATTAATTATTGGTTTGCAATGCTAAACGTGCATTTTTACTAAAATAATTAAACTAGCCGGATTTGCCCAAGAGTTGAAATTCTTGACCACCTCGATGGTGCTAACGTGACGCTAGTCAGTCCTCCGGCCACGGATCGGCTGGATCGCCGGTGATGATAATTCGTCAGTTTGAAACAAACGTTTCGAACGATACGTTATAACGATTGGTCAATCCTTCTGCGATTTCCATGAAGCCGACGCCGTCGGATTTTGAGGGAACTCCGGTGAAGGTGAAATTGACGACTTCGTTGCCGACGCTTATGGCTTCGAAGGTTTGCGAGCCTTAATCGGAATTGAGCACCGAAATGCCATTTTCGACATGATTATGAGAATGTCTTTATCAAGAGCTCTACGGGAGTGGAATTCGTCCCCACGGCGACCGTCAATTTAAACGTCTTCCTCAGGCGGCAGTAATCCGCGCTCCACCAGGAATCGATCCGCTGCAGCGACGGTCAGCTCGAAGTTCTTGTGGCTGACGTTGAAATTGAAAAAACTGTGATCCGCGCGCACGAAATCCACCAACTCACAGGAATTGCCACGCCAACGTAAGCGGCGGCGGAATTTCTCCACTTCGTCGAACGGAGTGATCCGGTCGGATTTCCCGTGGAAAAAGAGCATCGGCGGTAGTTTCCGGCGGATCAGGTGGGTCGGACTCAGGCGCTTGGCCGTCTTCGCGTCGGGAAATCGATCGGCGGCGACACCTTTGGTAGCCGTGTTGACCAGTGAGCTGAAAAGGATCAGCGCTTGAGGAAAACAATTGAGGCCGTCGACGGGTGGCAGGTTTTTCGGCTTGGGCAAAGTCGCGAGCAGCGCCAAATACGCGCCGCCGCCTGCGCCGCCGATGGTGATTTTGTCGGGATCGAGATTGAAAGTGTCGGCATTGTGGCGCAACCAGCGGATCAAGTCGCGGGCGTCTTCGATGGCTTCCAGCGGGCCAGTGCCGTGTTTGGCCGAGGTCCGGGTTTCCGCCGCGACCGCGACCGCGCCGCGGCTGGCGAAATGGAGACAGTGGGGGACAAATTGCGTCGGAGTGGGGGAATCCCAGAAGCCGCCATGGAAAAAAACCACGACCGGACGGGGCTCGTCCTTGGCTTTTTGAGGGAAAAAGAGATGTGCCAGGACATCGCCCTGGGGCCGCTGCTCATAGACGTAGGTCGCCGCATCCTTCAAAATCTCCCGATCGCGCGCTTCGCCAATCGGCGCCACTCTCTGCAAAATACTGCTCATAGCTCAATCCCGGCCGCACTCAATTGAATCGGCATGCAATTTGTTTGTTGTGGGATGGACCATCTTGTCCAATCGTTTCGCCGATGAAGCGACTGATTTTTGCGTTCCTGCTGATTTCCGCCACTCTAGCAGGCGGACAGGAAAACCTGCGTCCGACTCTTGAAACCACCTACAGCGCTTGGCGTGAATCGATGATCCGGCGTGATCCGGCAGCGTGGCAACGGGTGACCGCCGAGCACCGGCGGGTCGAGGTCCGCAACCGGATCGTCTCGGAAAAGCAGCCGTTTCCCGCCACCGTTTTCAAGCTCCCGACACCGCCACCATCGATCCAAGGGCTCCGGTTTCTCGAAGCGAAAAAGAACGGAGCGACGGCAAAAGCCTCTTATTTCGGTAAAATCGACTTCGGCGTGGGTGGCGAGCCGACGGACAACCTGCTCGTTCTTTCCTTCGTGCACGGCAGCGGCGGTTGGCTTTACGACCGGGCGGATTTCGTCAATTTAGCGGCGCTTCCGGCGGTTAGAAAAGAACTGGGGGAGGGGAATCTGAAGTATTTGAAAGAGACGCCGGAAGCCCAGCCCAGTGGCCAGGTCCCGCCAACGCCGATCGCCGCGCCGCCCGCCAAATACGTGGCCAAGGTTTATGTTTTCAGCCCGGGCCGCGAGGTGCAGGTGCAGATCAACAAGATCAGCCGCCATCGGTTTGCGAACGCCAAGGAAGCCGAAGTCGTCATCGGCGGGGCAGTGGATGGCCCGAACGAGGTGCAATTCACCGTGAAAAAGCTGGCGGGCGCAACCGGCAAAGAGGTCATGACCATCCGTGTGTATTTGATCTCCGAGTTGGCCGGCGTGAAGCCGGTCAAAGCCTTCGAATATCAAATCGCGGCCGGTGAGAAACCGGAGTCGGTTGCCACCAAGATGTTTAATGTCGATGCCTCGACCGTCGCAAAACTTGCCGGAGGCTGATCGCAAGCAGGCGGGAATTCCTTGTTGAGGGAAGGGGACAATCGACAAGTCGCGTCACCGCAGGGCGGCGACATTGGGCCTTTTGGCAGATGCAAACTTCAAACCACCATGAAGATTATCCGGAGTGCGCGCTTGAGTGTGCTTTTGACGGAAGATCCAACTGAAGTTTGAATTCCGGACGATCGTAAGGCTGACCCTGATCGGTGAATACCGGCGATTTCTTTTGGCAACCGGTTCAGGGTGAAATTCAGGGGTGAATCATTTTCCAATCAACGATCCCTGGTCGGGGCCGGCTGCTGCGGGCAAGAATGAAGTTGCGATGTCAGGGGAATGCATGCGATAGTCTGAAATCGCGCATCCTCATGAAAAAACGCGGACGATGATCTTCGCGCGTGATCCTTCTCCCTGACCCCGGCGCTACATGGAATCTTTTTATGCCAACCGTTTCGTGAGGAAGCGGCTCACGGAATTTCTCGGGGGCGAGTCGCTGGCCCGCGCCACGGCGGTTTACCTGACGCACACCGACGGCTGCCGGTATGACCGGCGGGAATTGCATCCGTGCACCGAGATTGACTGGTTCATGGATCGGGAGATGGACATTTCCCGGTCGCTGGCGGATTCGCAGTCCTATCTGCTGCACCTGGATCTGGAGTATGTGAACTTCGACTCGCCGGCCGAGGCGTTTGTCGATCCGGCGCGCTGTTTCGAGCTTCAGGAACCGGTGGTGAAGGTGATCGAGGCGCTGCTGCTGGAATGGGGAATCCGGCCGCTGCATTTGCTCACCGGCCAAGGACATCATTTCGTCTGGCGGATCGGCCGTGACTCGCAGGTGGCGGGGAAGCTCAGAGAGTTGAGCCCGGCACCGGAGCTGGTAGGCCCGTGCATGGAGCGGTTGCCGGCGATCCTCACCGGGACTGTCGAGCCGGTGGACCAGGCGGTTTTCTCGGCGGTGGCGCTGATGATCGAATATGTGGCGCACCGGATCAAGGAGGTAGCCGGTCCGCTGTGTTTCCTGCCGGTGGAACTCACGGCCGTGCATGTGCCACCCACGGTGACGGCGCAACGCGAGATGGTTTCCATCGACATTTCGGAATATGGCGACCCCTTGCACACGCGGGTGATCCGGATGCCGTTCACCAACTACCGCAAGCCGTGGGTGACCGGGCTATTCCGGCGGCTCGGACTGGAGGGGGAAATCCCGGAGTTCCGGTCGGTGCCGCTGCATGAGATGGATTTCAGCAAGGCGATCCAGATGCGGCAGATCGACGCGGAGGTCTTGGACCTGGCGCAGCGTGCCTGTGTCCGCATTCCCCAGCAGGAAGAGGGCACGGTTCGATTGTTGGACGAATATCTCGCGTCGCGCCTGCGGCGGTTTCATGAGTATTACTACTCGACCCGGCATGACCCGAAGGAGCAGTGGCCGGAAACCTATGACAAGACGCCCCTGAGCGTTCTGCCGGAATGCGTCCAGCACTTGTTGGAGTTCCCGAACGACCTGCTGCTCAAGCCGGCGGGCATGCAGATCGTGACGCGCTGCCTGCTTGCGCGGGACTGGCATCCGCGCCACATCGCCGGCTTGATCCGCTCGAAGTTCGAGAATCCGGCGTTCGGCTGGGGCACGGACTGGAACGATTATGAGGCCGGCACCCGCGCGGATTTTTACACCCGAGTCTTTGCATGCCTTTATTTGACAGGGATGGATCGTCTGGCAGATTTCAGCTGCACAGCCACCCGTGAGAAGCAATTTTGTTTCAGCCGGCAGGAGGGCGTATGCGATTTGGAAAACGTTCGGCAAATCCTTTTATCCAAACTTCCCGATGACTGAATGGCCCATCGCTCTTTCCACGGGTTGCTTCTACCGCCGGAGCATTTTCGACGTGCTCGGCGCGGTCCGCGCGGCGGGCTTCCGTCAGATTGAGGTCTGTTCATCGCCCAGGCATCTCGACTTCCACAACGCCGACGACGTGCGCCGCGCCGGCGAGAAGATGCGCGAGCTCGAAATCACCCCCGCGTCGCTGCACGCGCCTTTCGCCGAGCGTATCGACATCACCTCGCTGGATGCCGCGGTGCGCGAGGCCGCGGTGCAGGAGCTCATCCGCGCCTGTGAGGCCGCCGCGCTGATGGGCTGCGAAAACGTCGTGCTCCACCCCGGCCCGGAGCGGGAAGGGCGACCGCCGCAGGAGGAGTTTCTCCAGCGGATGCACCACGCCGCCGAGGCGTTGAACCGGGTCGCGGACCGCTGCGCCGCGCTCGGCGTCCATCTCTTGCTAGAGAACATGCTCGCCCACCTGATGTTCGGCCACGTGCGGGACATGATGTATCTGCTGGGCGAGATCAAAACCAACGATGTCGGCACCTGCCTCGACACCGGCCACGCGCATCTGGCCCGTGAAATGGGCGTGGTCATTCAGAAACTTTCCGGGCATTTAAAAATGGTCCACGTCAACGACAACCACGGCGACTGGGACGCGCATCTGCCGCCGGGCGCGGGATCGATCGACTGGCCATGGGTTATCGGCGAACTGCGGCGCGTCCACTTCCATGGGGTGCTGGTGTTGGAGCTTTCCAGCGGCGAGCAGGAAACGGTGGAGGCGTTCCTGCGGCGGGCCGTCCAAGCCCGCGGATACATGGAATGGCTGTGCCGCAAGGGCGGCGCCATGCGATGAAGCGGCAAGCCACGGAATTATCCTCGCCGCGCAGCTGCCCGTTAATCTAATCTCACGCGTCATGAAATTCCCATTCCTGTTCCTGCTTCTCGCGGTTTCCGCGTCCGCCCAGATCGCCGCTCCCGCCAGATTTGAAACTCCCGCCGTCCTTTCCGCCGCCGCCCTGCTCGGGCCGGATGCGGCGGGTCCGTCCCACCGGGTGCGCGAACAGGTCCTGACCGACGGCTACATGGCGCACTTCACGATCGACTCGGATTTCGGCGAGATCGAGTGCATCGGGCTCGGCCAAGCCAAGGCCCGGATTCACGAGCTCGGGGCCATCCGCAAACTGGTGGACATGAGCAAGAGCGACCTCTTCGCGGAGGGCATGAAGCGCTCGCTCGAACAACCCGTCGATGCCGTGAAAAACATCGTCAAGGACCCGGTCGGATCGGTCGCCGCAGTGCCGAAGACGGTGGGTCACTTTTTCAAAAAGGTCGGTCGCTCCGTGAGCAACGCCGCCTCTAACGCCAAGGAGCGTTCCGAGACCGGCGAGAAATCCGACGCCGCCGCGAGCGTCACCCGCACGACGAAAGGCGTGATCGGCTTCGACGCCGCGAAGCTGGAATGCGCCAAGCAGCTCGGCGTCGATCCCTACACCGACAACGCCCGTCTCCAGAGCGAGATCGAGAAGGTTTCCTGGGCCTTCTTCGCCGGCGGCCTGCCTTTGCGGGTCGGAGCCGCAGTCGCTTCCGGCGGCGCGTCGATGGCTCTGACCGCGACCAAGGTGGTCGGTCTGCCAGATGAAATTTACGCGCTCACTCCTTCCGAGCTGGCCTTGAGAAACGAGCAGGCGATGGAGTCGATGGGCGTTGCGGAAAACATCAGCCGGCGTTTCGCGTCGAACGAGGCGCTTTCCATCACCCTGCGCCGTTCGATCATCCGCTCGCTGCAAGCGCTCGGCGAGGTGAAGAACCGTGCGGCCGTGATTGAGGTCGCCGCGAATTGCGAGGAGCGCAGGCAGGTGGAATTCCTCGACCAGGCTCTCATGCTTCTCGCCAACCGCCAGCAATCCGGGAAATCCGCCTACTCGGCGCTGGAAGTCGTCGGCCGTCTGCCCTGCGCGGTGGATTCCACCAGCGTGCTCCAGGTGGCCGCGCCTTTGGATTTCCTGAGCTGGACTCTGGACGTCGCCGAGTTCGCCCACCGCGACGACCTCGTCGGCCGCAAGCCCGTGCTGCTGCTAGGCGGCGGCGCGAGCGAGCGAACCCGCACCGAGCTCCGCGCTCTCGGCTGGACCCTCGTCACGCCGTGATCGGCGGGCGGGTTCAGTTTTTCACCTCGGCCTGGTAGTCGCCGAGCGCCCACTGGGTTCCGGCCAGATAATGGCGGAGCACTTTGGGATGCCAGAAGATCTCGTGGTTGTGGCCGAGCGAGCAATAGAACACGCGGCCCTTTTCCCACGGCCGCGCCCACGCCACGCCGAAGTCGTTGTCCGTGCGCTTGATGCCTTTGACCGTCATGTCGGTTTTTTCGGTGTCCAGACGCAGCAGCATGTGGACGGCTTTTGAATCGTAAGGCGCCTTGAGCTGGTAGATCTCCTCGGGGAACTCGACGTTCTCGCCGTTGAACATCGCGACGAGCGGATGCTTTTCTTGGCCGGGCTCCACCTTGATGCTGACCATCTTCTTGGCTCCCCAGGGGTGGCCGTCGAAGCAGCCGTTGATCATCTGGCCATACTCGGGCCAGTCGTAGAAGGTGTCGGTCGCGGCGTGGATGCCGATGAAGCCGCCGCCGGATTTAACGAAGTTCATGAGGTTCGCCTTGATCCGGAGTTCCCGCTCGGTGGCGGCTTTTTGGTCAGCCTCGGACATCGCCTTGAACTCGGCGGCCTTGGGCGCAAAGACATTCAACGTCGTGCTGAGGAAGCAGACCGCGTCGAATTTCTTGAGGGCGTCGGCCTCAAAATTAGCCAGATCGTCGCTGACGACTGTTTCGAAGGCTCCGGTTTTTTTGCCCATTTCGGTGAAGGCGAGCTTGCCGGTGGGGATTGACGCGTGGCGGAAGCCGTTGGTTTTCGAGAAGACGAGCAGGGTGCGGGCCTTCTTGGGCTTCGCGAAGGGTTTCTCGGGCAGCGCGGCGGAAATTTTTTCAAGGGCTCCGGGAGGGGCTTGTTCGCTTGCGGGGTTCTGCGCCACGACGAAAAACGCCAGCGCGCCGACCAAACTGGATGGAATAATTGCTTTCATGATATGACGATGTCAGGACGGAGTCCCTATGAAATTGTATTACCGGGCAATCTCGAAATTTCTTCCAAATGATGATTCGGCGTCGCTTGGCGAGATTCAGGGTTGAGTCTGCCGCCAAATTCCGCGAAAACCCCTGTGGATGAGAATTTTGGTAGTTGGCAAAGGCGGGCGCGAACACGCGCTGGTAAGGGCTTTGGCGGAATCGCCGGGCAATCCCGAGTTGTTTTGTTTTCCAGGCAGCGATGCGATTTTCGAAATCGCAAAGCCTGTTGAGGCGGATGGCTTGGAATCGCTGGTCAGGTGGATGAAATCCAACGCCATCGACCTCTGCGTCGCGGGCGAGGAAAGCTATCTCGTGAAAGGCGAGGGCTTGGCGAATCTCTGCGGGAAAAACGGAATTCCCTGCTGGGGACCGCCGAAGGAATCCGCGCAACTCGAAGCCAGCAAGGAGTTCGCGAAGGAATTCCTGGTCCGCAACTCGATCCCGACCGCGCGCGCCACGGCCACCGACACGCTCGAAGAAGCGGTCGCCGCGATCGCCGGGGAATACCCAACCGTCCTGAAATTCGACGGCCTCGCCGCGGGAAAGGGCGTCGCGGTTTGCCCGGACCAGGCGTCCGCGATGAGTTTTCTCGATGAGGTTTTCACCCAGCGCCGTTTCGGCCCCGGCCGCGTGCTGGTCGAGCAGTGCCTGACCGGCCCGGAAGTCTCGGTTTTCGCCGCGATCATCGACGACCAATACCTCATTTTCACCCCGGCCCGCGACTACAAGCGCGCCCAAGACGGTGATCTTGGCCCGAACACCGGCGGCATGGGAGCCGTCGCCAGCCGCCGACTCGTGTCGCAGGAAATTCTCGATCAGATCGAAAAGGAAATCGTCCGCCCGACGGTGGACGGACTCTGCCGCGAAAGCCTGCCATACCGCGGATTCCTCTATTTCGGCATCATGCTCACCCCGACCGGGCCGCAGGTGATTGAATACAACTGCCGCTTCGGCGACCCCGAATGCCAAGCGGTGATGCCGCTGGTGCAGGGCGATCTCGCCGCGTTCTGCCTCGCCGGCGCAAATGGCGAACTCCGCGCCGATCTCATCAGTTTCAACGACGGCTGGAGCGTCTGTGTCATCCTCGCCTCCGCCGGCTACCCGGAAAGCTCGCGCAACGGCGACAAGATTTCCGGCCTCGAAAACATCACCGCCGCCCGCGTCTATCATTCCGGCACCAGGCGGACCGCTGATGGAAATTGGGAAACCCACGGCGGCCGCGTACTCGCTGTCGTCGCCGGTGGCGACACCCGCGAGGAAGCCGTCACCCAAGCCCACGCCGCCGCCGACCTCGTCGAATTCGACGGCTTGCAATGCCGCCGCGACATCGGCATCCTCAATTTTTGATCCCATGGAACATACTCTCACCGCAGATGACATCGCCGCCGGCGTTGAACGCCTCGCCCGGGCGATCCGCGAGAAATACTGCGGCCATCCTATCGCGCTCGTCGGTATTCGCAGTCGCGGCGATGAAGTCGCGGAACGGGTTTTGACGCTGCTTTCCGAGGAGGACGGCTGGGAGCTGTCATTCGGCGTGCTCGACATTTCGCTCTATCGTGACGACTTCGAGCACCTCCGCGAAAACCCTTCCATCCAGGAAAGCGAGATTCCGTTCACCGTGGACGGCGCGCACATCATCCTGGTGGATGACGTGCTTTTCACCGGCCGCACCATCCGCGCAGCGCTCGACGCCCTTTCCGACTACGGCCGCCCGGCCGCGGTCGAGCTAGCCGTGCTCATCGACCGCGGCCACCGCGAAATGCCGATCCAGCCGGATTATGTCGGGATCACCCTCGACACCCGCCGGCTCGATCATGTATTGGTTTCCCTAGAAGGGACAGACGGCGTGGATCGGATCCAGATCGTCGCAAAGGAAAAACCATGAGTCTCCTACCGCAGCACAAGAAATCCGCCGGGGAAATCGCGAAACTCCGCGAGAGCCTAGGTATTCACGATCCATCGTCTGCTGCGGAAACGCCGCCGCCGGAATCGACCGAAACATCCCAGCCAGAGACCGAGAAACCCCACGCGACCAAACCGGTGCACTCCCTCAAGCGCTCCGAGCGGACGCCGGTCCTCGCCGTCGAGGCGGATTCACCGGAACCGGCCATGATCCACGAGCCCCGCGAACCCAAGCAAGTCCGCTCGCTCCGTAAATCCGAGCAGGTCCCACTCTCGCCGGATTCCACATTGCCGACCCACCGCCACAGCGACGAGGAAATCCAACAGATCCGCCGCCAGGAATCGCTCGCCGCGCCAGCGCCTGTAACCCGCCTGCTCGTCCAGAAAGCCCACCCGGTCATCGTCATTCCCGGCTATCTTTTCGCCACCGCCTCGGCCGTCGGCTATCATTTCTACGATCTCCAAATCGCCGTCACCGTCGCATGTGTGGTGATCGCGCTGCTTTTCGCCGCCTTCATTTACCTCAAGAAACCGCTCTCGCTCCATCACGCCGCTTTCATCGCCGTGATGTCCTTGTTCGTCATCGTTTTCGGCGCGCTCTACTACTTTCCCCAACTCCGGCATGGCACGTAAAGACCTACTCGACATCTCAGCACTCGACCGCGAGGAAATCGAACACCTCCTCGATCAATCCATCCCTTTCAAAGAACTCTTCACCCGCTCGGTGAAAAAAGTCCCCGCCCTCAAGGGGAAATCCGTGCTCATGCTCTTCTACGAGCCAAGCACCCGCACCCACTCCTCATTCGAGGTTGCCGCCAAGCGACTCTCCGCCGACGTCACGAACTTCGACGTCGCCCAATCCTCCATCTCCAAGGGCGAGTCAGTTAGGGAAACCGTCGAGACGCTTCAGGCGATGCGCACCGACTACATCATCGTCCGCCACAAAGCCTCCGGTCTTCCCGGCACCATCGCCCGCCTCACCAAAGCCTCCGTCATCAACGCCGGCGACGGCGCACACGCCCACCCGACGCAGGCGCTGCTAGACGCTTTCACCATCAAGGAGAAATTCCCTGACCCAGCGGGAAAGAAAGTCCTCATCGTCGGCGACATCCTCCACTCCCGCGTCGCCCGCTCCACCAGCACCATTTTGAAAAAACTCGGAGTCGATGTCGCCTACCTCGGCCCCGGCTCGCTCATCCCGCGCACCGGCCCCGAAAACATCCGCCGTTTCACCGACTACAAGGAGGCCATGGCCTGGTCGCCCGACGTCGTCTATCTACTCCGCGTCCAGATGGAGCGCCAGGACGTTCAGTATTTCCCCAGCCTCCGCGAGTATCACAAACTTTACGGCATCAACGACGCCCGCCTTGAGGAAATCCGCAAGCGCGGACTCTACCTCATGCACCCCGGTCCCGTGAACCGCGGCGTCGAGCTCTGCGACGCCGTCATGGACTACGAACGCAGCCTCATCAACGACCAGGTCGAGAACGGCATCGCCGTCAGAATGGCCGTGCTCTACTGGCTCAAGCCGGGGGCTGGAACGGGAAACCCATGATTTAATCCGCTTGAAATGATGAAATTATAAGGCAGATTTACATTAATCAAACCTTAGAAAAGATGAGAATCACCGTTGAGATCGAAGATTCCAAGATCAAAGCCATTCAAAAATGGACCAAGGAGCGCAAGAAATCGCCCGCTGTCGCCCAGGCGCTCGATGAATTCATCGAGCAGCGCCAGCGTCAGGAGTTCCTTGCCAAGGTCATGGCGGGAGAAACCGACTACCGCACGTCCAACGACGAATTGGAGTCTCTCACCGATCTCTCCAAACCGTGACCCTCATCGACACTTCCGCTTGGATCGAGTTCTTCCGCCCTAAGGGAGATCCGCTTCTCAAGGCACGTGTCCGTGATCTCATGTCCATCAAAGAAGCCGCCTACACCTGCCCGGTGGCATTCGAATTGATCACCGGAGCTCGAAAGGAAGAACTGAATGATCTTCGCACCGGCCTCGGTCTGGCTTCCCGGTTTGTGTTGCTGCCGGAGCATTGGGATTTGGCTGGCTCGTCGAATGCGGCGCTGAGGGCCAAAGGCGTCAACATCCCCGCGTCAGACCTGCTCATCGCCACGGTCGCGCATTCCTTGAAAATGCCACTTCTTGCCAAGGACGCGCATTTCGAAACAATCCGCGTGCACTCCCTGCCGAATTTGAAAATCCTCGCTTCAACCTGACCAAGCTTCGTCACACTTCTTATGAAACGCTTTCTCCTGGTCTTGATCCTCTCCTCTTCCATCCATGCGGAAACCGAGGAGGAATTCGTCGAACACATCACCGCGGCCTGGGAGTCGCGGGATCCCGAGAAAATTCTCGCACTATACGGGGAGAATGCGGTCAACGATTCCGAAATCCGCAAGCTCGTGATGCCTCGGATTGAGCTTGAGGCAAAAACCAGTCGCGTAAAAAGCGCAAGCATTCTCCCCTTCACGCCCGGAGCAAGTGGACCGGGAATCATGGCAGGGAAAATCCTTTTCACTCCTTCCGCTCAAAAATCCGTTGCGCTTGAAATGCATAATGACGATCCCAAGAACACCGGTTCCTTTACCAAGATATCGCTTCTCGTGAAAAACACGGACGGTTCATTTTCCTTGGGTGTGCCGACTTTCAAACCGTTCGAGTGGAGCGGAGCGAAATTGGATTCATTCCGGATATCTATAAAACAGCCGTCCGAGGGCGAGCTTTCGCCCGTTGCCGTTGTCGTCGAAACTTGTGACCGTGTGACCTGGAAAACCATGAGTGGAAACGGACCCTTTCAATTCGGAGCGCATAAAATCCTTCAACTCGTCATTCCACCTGCCAAGGGTGGCGACCAGGTGACCGTGGAAATCAGCAGGAACGATGACGAGCCGTTCTTTAAAAAGACCATCGATATCTCTAATGGCGCGGTCGTTCCAATCGAATCCACAGCTCATTGATTCCAGCCCCGCGCCCTCTGGCGGCTCAATCCTCTTCCCACATGACACTCCTCATCACCAACGTCCGCATCGCCTCGGAACACTCACCCTCGCTTGCCGCAGGTGATGTCCTCATCTCCGACGGTAAGATCCAACAGATCGGCAGCGGCCTGGCCGCTCCCGAAGGCGCGCGCGTCATCGACGCCCGCAACCGCGTCCTCGCGCCCGGCATGTTCGACGCGCACGTGCATTTCCGCGAGCCCGGCTTCGAGGCGAAGGAAACCATCGCTTCCGGCACCGAGGCGGCGATCAACGGCGGCATCACCGGCGTGGTGATGATGCCAAACACCCGCCCGGCGATCGACTCGGCCACGGTGGTCGCCAACGTGCTCGACATCGCCAAGCGCACCGCCCGCATCCCGGTTTACACTTCCGGTTGCGTCACCAAGGACCGCCATGGCAAAGAGTTGGCCGGCATCGACGGCATGCGCAACCTCGGCGTGGTCATGCTAACCGACGATGGCGACACCACCGGCGATCCCGCCGTGCTGTTGCGCGCCATGCAATACGCCACCGAGTTCGGCATGTTCTTCGCCAGTCATTGCGAGGTGCCGGAACTCGCCGGGCCGCGCGCGCTCAACGAAGGTCTCGTCAGCTACCGCCTCGGCATCAAGGGCTCGCCCGCCTGCGCCGAGGAAATCATCATCGACCGCGACATCCGCCTCGCCCACGCCGCCGGGGCGCACATCCACATCCAGCACGTCTCCAGCAAGCTGGGGATGGAAACCATTCGCTGGTGGAAGTCTCGCGGCGACGTGAAGGTCACCGCCGAGGTCTCGCCGCACCACCTGTTGTTTACCGACGAGCACATCGGCGACTTCGACACGAATTACAAAATGAACCCGCCGCTGCGCACCAAGGCCGACAACAAAGGGCTTTTACAAGGGCTCATCGACGGCGTGTTCGACCTCATCGCCACCGACCACGCGCCGCACACGCCGTTCGAGAAATCCCAGGATTTCGTCAGCGCGCCCAACGGCATCACCGGCATGGATACCGCGCTGGTTTCGCTCTATCACCACTTCGTCGCCACCGGCAAATTCGGCTGGGACCTCATCGTGAAGCGCTATTCCGCCGAGCCCCGCCGCCTGATGGGCCTGCCCGCCGTCTCCATCGAAGTCGGCCAGCCCGCCGATCTCATCCTGTTCGACACCGAGGCGGAAACCACCTTCACCAAGGATTTTATGAAGTCCAAATCGCAGAACACGCCGTTCATCGACCAGACCCTCAAGGGCCGCGTCGATCTTGTCGTGCTCGGCTCGGAAATCCTGCTGGAGCGATTTTAGTCCCACTCTAAGGTCAAAATCTTCGCTTTGTTTCACATCTTGAAACTCAAAAGATTGACATTCTGAGATTCCTGTAAATTCTAGAGCCATGAAAACCATCTCCGTGCGCGAAATGAAGGCTCACTGGTCTGAAGTCGAGGCCCAGGTTCGAGACGGCGAAACATTCGAGGTCATCAATCGTGGTCGCCCCACGGTGCGGATTATCCCAGCCGCTCCACGCCGGATTCTGCTGTGGGAAGACCATCTCGCCACCGCCATTCCCGCTTACGGACGATCTGCGGAAGAAACCGTTGCCGCCGACCGGGAGGGTCGCTGGTAATCATGCTTTACCTCGATACCAGCGCGCTGCTCAAACTTTACATCCGCGAGCACGGGTCGGAAGTGGTTCAGGCACGCGTCGCATCCCAGGATCTCCCCCTGCCGATATGGGAGATTCAGGAAGCCGAGCTAATCAACGCGCTCCGGTTGAAGGCATTCTGGCAGGAAATCACTCCCGCTCAGGTGGAAACCCAGATCGGTTTTTTCGATGACCGTCGAAAGCGGGGACTTTATCTTTTTCCCGAGATCCAGCGGAGTTCCCTGATGAACATGTTCCGCCGACTCAGCATGGAAACACCACGGCTCGGCTGCCGAACCATGGACATTTTCCATGTCGCATGCGCCGTGGAGGTCGCCGCCACCGAATTCCTCTCTTTCGATCAACGACAAAACGCGCTCGCGACCCACGCCGGTTTGAACCTCACCACGTTGGTTTGATACCCACGAAGTTCGCAAGTCACCATACACCCCCCGGTCTTGCGTCCCAACTTATCCTAGACAACCAAGCTACCTCTCGACACAAGAAGCCGCATGAAAAAGACTTTTCCTCTCACCGCGCCGAACCATCAGCCAGCGCGGGTGATCGAGCAAATCAAGAGCGACATCCGGAAATATCTCAAGCGCGAGCGCAAAAAGTCGCTGCCCGAGGGCGTGGATTTCTGGAACTTCAACTGCAAGGTCGGCCAAGGCGAGTCGGCACCGGAAACCAAGCATGTCGAGGAACTCACCGCTGTTATCGACCAAGCGGCGGCGAGTGAAAGCGTCTCGGTTTACATCGAGATCCTGGCGACTCCCGGCCACCGGAAGATCAAGGACGCGGACTGATTTCTTACAGCTCGCCCTCGATCAAGTCATCCAGCGTCTGGCGCTTGCGGACGACCGTGGCAGTCGCTCCTTCGACGAGGATTTCCGCAGGCAGCGGGCGCGAGTTGTAGTTCGACGCCATGACGAAGCCATAGGCGCCTGCCGACATCAGCGCGACGTGATCGCCGGGATTGAAATTCGGGAGCTCGCGGTCCTGGCAGAAAAAGTCGCCGCTCTCGCAAATCGGGCCGACGACATCCACCTTGGCGCGCTCGCCACTGGCAGGTTCCAGCAGCGGGACGATTTCGTGATGACCTTCGTAAAGCGCCGGGCGGATGAGGTCGTTCATGCCCGCATCGACGATTTTGAAAGTTTTGGCGGAGCCCTTTTTCTCGTAAAGGCACTTGGTGAGCAGCACGCCGGCGTTACCGACGATGTAGCGGCCCGGCTCCAACAGGATTTTCAAACCGAGGTCTTTTAGGCGCGGGACGAGCTCCTTGCCGTAGCGCTCGATGGTGAGCGGGCGCTCTTCCGTCGGCTGCCTTTCCCACCAATTGATGCTGCCGGATTCGAGAGAATGCTTGTAAATGATCCCGATGCCGCCGCCGATGGACCAGAACTCAATGCCGTGCTTTTCCTTGAGCGAGGTGACCAGCGGGATGACCTTTTCGACCGCTTCGATGAACGGCGCGATGGTCGTGAGTTGTGAGCCGATGTGCATCTGCAGGCCTCGCAGTTTGATATTCGGCAGGTCCCTGGAGGCGCGGTCATAGAGGTCGGCGATGGCGGTGAAATCCACGCCGAACTTGTTCTCGGACTTGCCGGTAGAAATATATTTGTGGGTGTGGGCGTCCACGTTCGGGTTCACGCGCACCGCGGCCGGGGCGATCATGCCGAGCTCGCCGGCGACTTCGTTCAGATAGCGCAGCTCTTCCTCGCTCTCGACGTTGAAGGAGTAAATACCTTGTTCGAGCGCATAGACGATCTCGTCGCGGGTCTTGCCGACACCGGCAAAAGTGCAGTGCGCCGGATCGCCACCCGCCTTGATCACGCGGAAAAGCTCGCCGCCGGAAACGATGTCGAAGCCCGCGCCGTGGGTGGCTAGCAGGCGGAGGACGGATAAATTGGAGTTCGCCTTCACGGCGTAGGCGACCTCGTGATCGACGCCGTTCATCGCGGCATCGAGGCGGGAGTAGTGATCGATAATCGTGCCCGCGGAATAGACATAGAGCGGGGTGCCGTGTTCGGCGGCAAGCGTGGAAAGATCGACGTCTTCGCAGAATAGGGAACCGTTTTTGTAGGAGAAACCGTGCATCGCGGAAGGGAATTAGCGGCGAATCCGCTGCGGGTAAAGCGAAGAACATGAATCCGGAAAAGTCTTGCCATCGCCGGAATCCCCGCTATTCCGGCGGCGCACCGCGCTTTTGCCGGTGAGGGGTCGATCAGAATGGCTCCACCCTTTTCCGGTCTTCATCGATGAGAGATTGTTTGAGGTTACTCCAACCGCTCATCGACACCGCCAGCCACCGATTCCGGACGGGCAGGCAATTTATCAACATGACCCCGACAGCATTCGAGGCGTTGCCATTGGCCGCGCCCCTCCAACGCGTTTTGCGCGAACTCAACTATCAAACGCCTTCGCCCGTCCAGGCGCAGGCCATCCCACTGCTGCTGGAAGGCCGCGACCTTCTCGGTTGCGCCCAGACCGGCACCGGAAAAACGGCGAGCTTCGCCCTGCCTATCCTCCACGCGATCCATGAGCGGCCGAAGCAAATCAAGCCGCGCCAATGCCGCACGCTGGTGCTGGCTCCGACCCGCGAGCTCGCCGGCCAAGTCGGCAAAAGCTTCACCACCTACGGTGCCCACGTCCGTTTCCGCCAGACTTTGATTTACGGCGGCGTCGGCCAGAACCCGCAAGTCTCCGCGATGCGCGGCGGCGTGGACGTGCTGGTGGCGACTCCCGGCCGCTTGCTCGACCTCATCGAACAACGCGCCGTCGATCTGTCCGGCGTCGAGTTTTTCGTGCTCGACGAAGTGGACCGCATGCTCGACATGGGCTTCGCCCGCGACGTGAAGAAAATCGTGGCGCTGCTGCCGTCGAACCGCCAGTCGCTGTTTTTCTCGGCGACGCTTGCCCCGACCATCGTCGAGCTCGCGCAAACGATCCTGCGCAACCCGGCCCGTGTCAGTATCGATCCCGGCACGACGACCGCCGAGCGCATCGAGCATCAGGTCTGTTTTGTGGACCGCGAAAACAAGCGCCCGCTGCTGGAGCAACTCCTCCGCGAGCAGGCTTCCGCCACCAGCGGGAAACTCACCATCGTCTTCAGCCGCACCAAGCACGGTGCTAACAAACTTGCGAAAAGCCTCTGCGAAGCCGGCTTCCCGGCGGACGCCATTCACGGCAACAAGTCGCAGGCACAGCGCGAGAAGGCGCTCGAAAAATTCAAGAAGGGCCTCACGCCCGTGCTCGTCGCGACCGACGTCGCCGCCCGTGGCGTGGACGTGAAAGACGTCGGCCTGGTCGTGAATTTCGACCTGCCGAACGAGCCGGAAGCCTACGTCCACCGCATCGGCCGCACCGGCCGGGCCGGTGCGGAAGGCCGTGCGGTCTCGTTCTGCGCGGAAGACGAGCGTGAGTTCCTCCGCGAAATCGAAAAAGTCATCAAGATGGCCGTGCCTCGCTGGGATGATCACGCCTGGCACGACGAGTCGTTAGCCGACCGCCATCTCCGGATGCGGACCGGCGGCGGCATGGTCCAAGGCGGCGGAAACCGCGGTCGCCAAGGCGGTGGCGGAAACCGTGGCGGTGGCGGCCGCAATGGCGGCGGAGGAATTGACTACAGCAACGCCACACGCGGCAACAACCGGCGTCGTCCTGCTTCCCGCTAAAGCGTGGCGGCGATCACCGGTCGCCGCGAAATGAAGAGCTAAC
>CAMCUY010000026.1 GCA_945879075.1 Akkermansia muciniphila
GAGATGGCGGCGAGAAGCCCATCAAAAGAGCGAAGGAACTTGCGCTTACGCTGTGAAGAAGCGTCAGGGCAGGGGAGGTTTTTTTCGATGGGTGTCATTGTCGGAAATTCGGTTTGATGGGGCGAGGGCTGCCCGTTCTCTGTTTAAGGGGAAATTTAACGCAGATTAAAGATTCCTCATAGTCCACAAAGCGAGGACACCGACCGCATCTCCAGCCGGCATTACGAGCCATTCCGTCCCGCTCCATCCAGGCCGGTTTCCAGCGGTTCAGGTCGAACGAATGCTTGTCAGGTCGCTGGAAATGTCGTCGTTTTGAGGACTACCTAGTTTCTGAAAAGTGGCGAATACTCACACTCAGCGAAGGCCGCTGAATATGACCGCTTGGGAGCCTCCCAAGCTCTGGGTTTTAGGTGGCACAATCACAAAACACTCGATGAAAATCACTTCTTCCACTTTACTTGCGAGTCTTCTCTTGGCGGCATCTCTGAATGCGGAAGCGAGGGTCGATCCCTTGACCCCGTATGCCGGATCCAGCGTGAAAGGTGTCGATACTGCGACCCTGAAGGGCAAGGTGATGGCGGGTTATCAGGGATGGTTCAATTGCCCGGACGATGGTGCCGGCCTCGGCTGGACCCACTGGGCGCGCAATGGGGCGAAGCCCTTCGCGCCGGGAAATGTCACCGTGGATCTGTGGCCGGACATGTCCGAGGCCACCGCCGGAGAGCGCTTCCCGACCGGCTTCAAACACGCGAACGGGGAATCCGCAGTCGTTTTCAGCTCCTACAACCGCTCCACGGTGTCGCGACATTTCAGGTGGATGCGCGACTACGGGATCGATGGGGTCTTCGTGCAACGTTTCGCCAACGGTCTGAAAAGTGAATCCACCCGGCATCACAAGGACATGGTGCTCTCCAATTGCCGGGAAGGCGCCAATCTCGCGGGCCGGGCCTACGCAGTCATGTATGACCTGAGCGGACTTCGCGCAGGGCAGACGAGCGTCGTCTCGGACGACTGGACGATACTCCGGAACCGGATGGCGATGGGCCGGGACCCCGCCTACCTGCACCACGAGGGCAAGCCTCTCGTCGCGATCTGGGGGATGGGTTTCAACGACGGTCGCAAATACACGCTCCAGGAATGCCGCGCCTTGGTCGAGTTTTTCAAAGCCGATGGCTGCTCGGTCATGCTCGGCGTGCCCACCGGGTGGCGCGATCAATACCGGGATGCCATCACCGACCCGGCGTTCCATGACTTGCTGAAACTCGCCGATGTCATCAGCCCCTGGACTCCCGGTCGCTACTCCACCCCCGCCGATGCCAGCGCCCACGCCGACAAGTATTACACGGCGGACATTGCGTGGTGCCGCGAGCGGGCCATGGATTTTCTGCCGGTGGTCTTTCCGGGATTCAGTTGGCACAACATGAGGCCGGAGGATCCATTTGATCGGACGCCACGGCTGAAGGGCGAATTCCTATGGTCCCAGTTCGCCGGTGCCAAGAAAGCAGGAGCCTCCATGATCTATGTCGCCATGTTTGATGAGGTTGACGAAGGAACGGCCATCTTCAAATGCACTAACGGCCCTCCGGTCGGCGCCAACCGGTTCCTCACCTACGAGGGACTTCCTAACGACCACTACCTCTGGCTGACCGGGGAGGGCGGCCGCTTGCTCCGGGGCGAGCGCGTCATGCAGAAATCGGTCCCCGAGCGCCCGCAATCTGCTAAAAACGACTGACCTGACGATCAAGACAGGTATTTAATGATCGCCTCCACCTTGCTGCGGACATGCAGCTTGAAGCAGATGCGCCTCACGTAAGTCCGGACGGTGGGCACCGTGAGGTCCAGCCGATCCGCCACTTCCTTGTGGATGTATCCGGCGGCCAAGAGCTTGAGGACCTCGGTTTCCCGCGGGGAAAGGGTTTCCCGTTCGTTCTGGGTTTCCCGCTCTTCCCGGAAATACATCGCCATCTTCCGCGCGATCGGACCGGAGAAGGGAGACTCGCCGGCGAACACATCGCGGATCGCCTCAAGAATGTGGTTCGAATCACTCGACTTGATGATGTAGCCGCTTGCCCCTTCCTTGAGCGCCCGGAAGATGTTATCCTCTTCTTCGTAGGCGGTGAGCATCACCACCTCGAGATTAGGCAGGCACTTTTTCAACCCGCGGATGCAGTCGATTCCTGACTTCCCGGGCAGGTTGATGTCCATCAGGACCACGTCGGGCTGGAGCACCGGGATCTTCTGCTCGGCTTCTTCGGCAGAGGAAACCGCGCCGAGGCAGGTGATGTCCTCCGCGACCTTGATGATTTCGATCAGGTGTTGCTGGAGCAGCAGGTCGTCCTCCACGATGACGACGGTCTTTTTTTTAGGAATCATGGGGTGCTGAATTGGAGAGTCATGTCACGGGTGCGGAGAGGATAATCCGCAGGCCACCCTCCGCAAGGTGTTCGAACCCGCAGTCGCCGCCGATGGATTTCATGCGGCGTTTGAGGCTGTTGAGTCCGAGACCGGTGCGGCGGGATGATTCACTGATGCCAATACCATTGTCGGTAACCGTTATGGTCAGAATGTTCTTTTCCAGTTCGATTTTCATGTCGAGCTCGGTGGCCTGGGAATGTTTCAGCACGTTGTTCACGCCCTCTTTGACCGCGAGGCTCACATTGTGCCTGAACTCATGGCTGATGGGTTGCTTCTCCGTGATGAACACCGCGTCCACCCGGCAGCGGATGTTTTTCAAACGGCAAAGTTCGTTGACGAGTCGATAGAGGAAATCAACGAGTGACTCCAAGTCGTCATTGTTCGGGTTGAGCATCCAGACGGATTCCGACAGGGCCCCGATCAGGTCGCGTGACATGGAGGAAATCTGACTGAACGCCTTGCTCGATTCCTCATGGCAGATGGTGTTGCCGGCATGGGAAGCAACCAGCGAGATGTGAGAGACGCGCGTGCCAATGTCGTCATGCAGATCCAGCGCGATCCGCCGCCGCTCCTCGAAAATCATCCGCTCCTGCTCCAGATGGAGGCGGATTTTCCGGCGTATCAAATAACGTCCCACCAGGATCGAAATCAAGGCGATCAGCAAGGCGATGGTTCCCCAGAACCAGGAGCTCTTCCAGAAAACCCTGGGGACGACCAGAGAAATGGCGGCTCCCGATTGCAGGGGCTCTCCCGTCAACGAGAGGTCTTCCACCACGAAGCGGTATTTTCCGGCGGGCAAGCGCTCGTAGATCACCGTGAAGTTGCCGCCCAATCCCGTGCTGTAGGTTTCTTGCCAGCGGATTTCCAAGGATTCGCGGCCAGCGATGCCAGGAGGGATCTGGATCCGGGTCGTCCAGTCAGCATGGGCGTTGATGTCGTCATCGACGATCAGCAGGATCGGAGATGAAGCCTTCTGATCGTCAGGTTTGAGTTCGCTTGCCATCGAGGCATGGGTGCCAGACCTTTTCCACACCGCCTTGGTTCCATCCTGGAGTTTGCTGTCGGATAGCAGGACCTTGGTGGTGACCCCGGCATTCCCCATCGAGGAGATCCTCATATCTCTGATGGCATAGATCCCGACGAGCGAGGCGGGTCCGGCGGTGGTCATGGTGACGGAGAAGGAATCCGCCTCAGGTGGCACGGTGATCCCTTCCACCCGCGTGGTGAACTCGGAGTCTTCGATGGTCTTTCTCCAGCCCGCGCTGCGACCGCTGGCGGGGAAGGAGTTCATTTGGGTCGGGTCGCCGCTCCGGTTGAAAAACACCACCCGGAGGAAAATCGTATCCAGTTGTTTACTCCAATCCTCGTCGAGACCTTCAAACTTGTAGCGCGCAAACAGCGACTTGGGTTTGACCATAAAGCGAAGGGTTTCGGTTCCAGCCGGCACGGTGAGAACCGCCTCGCTGCGGGACGTTTTTTCCCTACCGACGAACACCTCCACGGAGGTGGTTTCCGCCGCCGCGACTGCCCGGTGCAGGGAACAGGAGAAGACGGCAAACAGCAGGGCTTGGCGGGTTGTGATCAAGACAGGTTGCAAATGTAACAGCGGAAGCGGGGGATTCAAGCAAGACCCGCTGCTTGCGTGCTTAGGTTGACGGCAATGGGTGAAAAGCCCCAGAAGTTCGAGAATCAAAAGAAACTTGGGTTAAGGTGCATTGTTGGCAACGGCTCTGGCAACCATTTATGATGACTTAACCATCTCGGCAGGGCGCCGGAATCGTGATCGATGGCTGGCGCTTGGGGGAGGTCGAAGCGCGGGCGTATTGCGCCTGCCTGAGTTTTGAACTGATTTTACGCTCTTTCCAAATCGCGATTGGCGAAATAAACTCCCGCATGCCGAGGGAACGCGATCCGGACGAACCGAAAATCTACTTTTTGCCGAACCTGATGACGGCGCTGAATCTGGCCTGCGGATTTTTCGCGGTGGTGATGATCGTCGTCGGGCTCATCGAAGTCCAGAGACGGTCCGGCGAGGTCAAACTGCCAGACAAGGAGTATTACGAAATCTCCAAGCGCTATTATGAATACGCGATCCTGCTGATTTTCGGCTCCTGCCTGTTCGATCTTCTCGACGGCCGGCTGGCCCGACTCGGCGGCCAGGAATCCCCCTTCGGCCAGGAGTTCGACTCGCTCGCCGACATCATTTCCTTCGGCATGGCTCCGGCGATGCTACTTTCCCGCGCGGTGCTCTTCCCGCTGGGCAACACCGGCTGGGCGATCGCGCTGATCTATCTGGTCTGCGGTGCGATGCGGCTGGCGCGCTTCAACTGCCTCGCCGCCCTGCCGAAAAAGCCAGGGGCATCCACCGATTTCCGCGGCCTGCCTATCCCGATGGCCGCCGGCTTCATCGCCTCGCTGACTTTTCTGCTCATGGACCTTTACAAGAACGACCACGAGCTCGGGATGTGGAAATACATTCTGGCAGGCGCGATGCTGGGGCTTTCCCTGCTGATGATCAGCGACATCCGCTACCCGAGCTTCAAGAAAGTCGGCTTCCGGACCCGCGGCACCTTCAGTGCCATCGTCATCGCCGTGCTGCTCATCTACGTCACGGTGCAGTTCCGCTACGTGATGCCGGTGGTGCTGTTCAGCATCTATCTGCTTTATGGAATGGTCCGGCCGTGGATTTCCCAGCGTTTGAGAAAGGAAATCGAAGTGGAATCCGACGGCGATGAGGAATCCGCACCCCCTGAATCGAGAAAAGAAGTTTAGCATGGACGCACCGAAACGCCGCTCGCCGTGGGTCATCTTCCTGCTGGTCCTGCTCCCCGTCTGGCTGGTCGCATCCGGCATCGGCGCGCTCTGGTATTATTTCCACCGGGAGAAAAAGCAGGCGCTCGTCGAGCAGGAGCGCTTCGTCCAAGCCGTCTCCGCACCCCTGTTGGCGGATGATTTGCGGAAAATCGTCGAAGTCATCGGCGAGCGGAACGCATCCTCGGAAACCGCTGCCGCCAACCTCTCCCGCACCGCCTCGATGATCGAGGGCTTGCTCGGCCCGTCGAACACCGGCTACCCGGTCCGCCGGACGAACGGCCCCGGGAAATGGCCGATTCTCCAAGTCACCCTCGCCGGAAAAAACCCGCAAGCTCCGGCCGTCTGGGTGCTCAGCTCCTACGACAGCCGCGCCGGATCGCGCGGGGCAGAAGCGAATGCCAGCGGCCTCGCCGCCACCCTTGCCGCCGCCCAAGCACTCGCTCGCGACAAACCGAATTTCCCCATCCATTTCGTCTTCCTGCCCCACGCGAACGATCTGGAATCCCCCGTCGTCGAGACCGCGGCGAAATTTGCCGAGCTGGCGAAATCACCCAAAGCCATCCTCTGCGTCGAGTCGATGGGCGCGGGCGAACCACTGTGGCTCAGCTCCCGCGATGTCACCGCCGCGCCGCTCAATCTCGTCTCCGGCCTCGGCGCGGTTTACGGCGCGGAGGTCATTTGCCTCGGGGAGGACACGGACTTGGCCAGCACGCTGTTTGAAATGAACCTGCCCGCCGTCCGCGTCGCAACCCGCCCACTCCTGCTTCCCGACGAAGCGGACGACCAACTCCCCTTCGCCCCGACCGTCGCCGCAGCCACCGGCCGCCTGATCGAGTTGATCCGCCGCTGCGCCGCCAAATAGTCCAAGATTCCGGGTTGCGAATTTCCCGACGCGGTCCAAAATCCACACCTCCAACGAAATCAGCCCGACCGCGCCAAATCGCCCGCCTGATTCCTCCCCACTCTCCATGTATCCCACCGACCTCGATCCAGCCTTCATTTCCCACGCCCCCGGCTATTGGTCGGACGAAGCCACGGAAAAGTGGGACGATCACCGCTGGCAGCTCCGAAATCGCGTCGATTCCCTCGCGGATCTCGAACTACGGCTGAAGTTGACCGACGAGGAACGCGCCGGCGTCCTGCTCGCCGGCACCAAGCTCGCGATGTCGATCACCCCGCATTTTTTCAATCTCATCGACCGTGATGACCCGGATTGCCCGATCCGCCGTCAAGTGATCCCCCGCATCGAGGAGGGCTGGAACGCGCCGGAGGAACTCAACGACCCGTGCGGCGAGGATTCCCACATGCCCGTCCCCGGCCTCGTCCACCGCTACCCGGACCGGGTTCTCTTTCTCGTCACCGACCGCTGCGCCTCCTACTGCCGCTACTGCACCCGCTCGCGGGTCGTCTCCGGCGTCGGCGAGCAGCACCTGGAAACCCAGTGGGAACCGGCATTCAAATACCTCGAACAACACACCGAAATCCGCGACGTCCTGCTATCCGGCGGCGATCCCCTGCTCTTCTCGGACGACCGCCTGGATAAAATCCTCACCCGCCTGCGGGCCATCCCGCACCTTCAATTCATCCGCATCGGCTCGCGGATTCCGATTTTCCTGCCCCAGCGGATCACTCCGGAGTTGTGCACGATGTTGAACAAGCACCACCCGCTTTTCATCTCCATCCACGCCAACCACCCGCGCGAGCTCACCCTCGAAGTGCGCGACGCCCTCGGCCGCCTCGCCGACGCCGGCATCCCGCTCGGCAACCAAAGCGTCATGCTCCGCGGCGTCAACGACAGCGTGGACGTGCAAAAAGCGCTCGTTCAGAAGCTGCTGATGTGCCGGGTAAAGCCGTATTATCTCTACCAGTGTGATCTGATCAACGGCTCGTCCCACCTCAGAACGCCCGTCGCGGAAGGCGTGGCGATCATCGAGGGCCTGCGCGGCCACACCACCGGCTACGCCATCCCGCAGTTCGTCATCGACGGCCCCGGCGGCGGCGGGAAAATCCCGATCAATCCGAATTACGTGGTGGATACCGCGTCCGGAAAGATCACTTTGCGGAATTTCGAAGGCGAAATCTTCGAATACCCCGATCCCACGCCGATCCCGGCGGCGGACTTGGAGTTGCTGCATCAGGAAGCGCTGAGTCGGTCGGTTTGAGATGAATGACCGGAGACGGTCTTCGCTCGCGCTAGCAGCCGCCTCCGGCGTTTTTCCTGTTTGACCGATGCGCGTTTCCGGCACCGCTCGCGACATCCTGCTGGTCCCTGAACCCGGCACTGCATGGCGACATTTTGATGTGGGATTTCACCTTCCCAGCGCCTCGATGAATTCCTCCACGCTCACGCCCGCCTGTTTCAGGATGCCGGAGAGAGTGCCGGTTTTGATCTCGGCATGCATGGGCACCACGCAACCGGCCTCATCCCGCTTCATCACCACATGGCTGCCACGTTGGCGGGCTTCCTCGAAGCCGAGCTTCCCGAACGCCTTGCGGCATTCCTTCCCGCTAACAACCGGCAACTTGGGCATGGGAAACTTCAAAACAGGTTAAGACCGCAGGTGCCTTCGACTTCATCGGGAAAACCTCCAGATACAGCTCAGTGGCCTCGCGCAGATTGCTTACGGCCTCATCAAAGGTCTCGCCCTGCGTGGTGGTTCCGGTTTCGGGATTGAAGGCCACGTAGCCGCCTTCTTCGGCTTCGGTAATGACGGCACTGAAAATCATGGGGGGAATGTGAATCAGCATGGAGGATTTGTCGAGGTCCGGCTTTTCAGCCAGCCGCCGACCATCCGGCCGCATTCGTTGAGCCGGAGCGCGCGCCTTGGCCATTGTTCAACCAGTTCGTAAAACGTGCCGAGTCATACCAACTCACGTAGTTCACCGGCTTGTCGCCCATGCTGGTGCGGATGGTGTATTTCGATCCACTGGCCGCGCCACTGGTGTAGGTGATGCCGCCACGCACATCGCTGCCCATGCTGGCGTTGTAGATGCCATTGGCATTGGCACCCGTGGGGTCTGCGGCGTTGAGGAACGCTGTGTATTGGGCGTTGGTGACCTCGTATTTACCAATCTGGTAGGCGTAGGCCACCGCACCGTAGAGCGACCGGTAGAGTTATCCGCCGCGTTTCCGGCATGGCCGACGGTGACGTAGTCGATATTGATCACCGCAAAGGCTGGAGTGCCGAGGGAGATGCCAGCCAGAACGGCAAGCCTGAGGGGCGTGGTGGGAATCGGTAGTTTTATGGGGAGTAGCTCTGACTCCCCAGTTCATGGGGCTTGTGCGCGAATCCGCCAGACAATTTGACAGCCTTATCGACTCCCGAAGTCGTCACAACGATTCCTGGCATTGACAGAATTCTGTTCATGTGGAATTCATGTCGCATGCAAACTATCAAATATACCGACGCCCGAAATCAACTGGCGGGCCTGATGGAAACGGCTTCCCGCGACCGCGAGCCGATTACCATTACTCGTAACGGTGCCGGCAAGGTGGTCTTATTGGCCATCGAGGAATACGAGGCGATGGAAGCGACGCTTCACCTCTTTTCCACCCGCGCCAATGCGGATCAAATCCAACAAAGCCTGGCGGATTATGACGCGGGAAAAATTCAAGAAGGCAGTCTATGCGACTGACCTGGTTGCCCAACGGCTGGAAGGACTATCTTTACTGGCAGGAAAATGACAAAAAAATCCTCCTGCGGGTCAATGACGTCATCAAGGACACCCTGCGGAATCCGTATTCCGGAATCGGCAAACCAGAACCACTCAAAAACAATCTCAAAGGCTGGTGGTCGCGGCGCATCACCCAAGAGCACCGACTGATTTACAAAGTCGAAGCGGACAGCATCCTGATCATGCAGTGTCGTTTCCAGTACGACCGCTGAAGTCTGCGGCATTTGACCAAATTCCCCATTCCGCTTGCGCTCACGGTCCGGCGTCCTAGCATCCAGCGCTTTCCAAAGCTCTGTCGCTCACCGTTCCCATGAATCGTATTTTCGTCGAAAAAAAAGCCGGACACAACGCCGAGGCCCGCCACCTTCTGCGCGACCTCCACGAGTCGCTCGTCCTGCCCGGCCTGAAGGCCGCCCGCATCGTCCAACGCTATGACATCGATGGACTTACCGACGAGGAATTCAACTCCGCCGTGCGCCTGATCCTCTCCGAACCGCAGGTGGATTCCATTTCGGAAACCCTCTCCATCGCGGAAAACGAAACCGCCTTCGCCGTCGAATTCCTTCCCGGCCAGTTTGACCAGCGCGCCGACTCCGCCGCGCAATGCGTCCAGATCCTGACCGGCAAGGAGCGCCCCGCCGTCTTCTCCGCCAAGGTCATCCTCCTCGCCGGCGCGCTATCCGCCGACGAGATCACCCGCATCAAGAATTTCGTCATCAACGCGGTCGATTCCCACGAAGTCCCCGTGGCGGCGATCACCGGTCGCCGCGAACCCACTTCCCCGCCCGACGTCGCCATCCTCGCCGGCTTCGCGACCCACAACCCCGCCGCCCTCCGCACCGACCTCGGCCTCGCGATGTCCGCCCAGGACGTCGCCTTCTGCCAGGCCTATTTCCGCGACGAGGAAAAGCGCGACCCGAGCCTCACCGAGCTGCGGATGCTCGACACTTACTGGTCCGACCACTGCCGCCACACCACATTCCTCACCAAGATCGACGCAGTCACCTTCGACGAAGGCACCGGGCCCGTCCAGCGCGCCTGGCAGAGCTATCAGGAAACCCGCCAAAGCCTCGGCCGCGAGGACAAGCCGGTCACCCTGATGGACATCGCCCTCATCGGCATGCGCGAGCTGAAGAAATCCGGCGAGCTCGACAACCTCGAAGTCTCCGAGGAAGTCAACGCCGCCTCCATCGTCGTCAACGTCCCGGTCTTCAATCGTCAATCCTCAATCCTCAATCCTCAATCGGAAGAGTGGCTCGTGATGTTCAAAAACGAGACTCACAACCACCCCACCGAGATCGAGCCCTTCGGCGGTGCCGCCACCTGTCTCGGCGGCTGCATCCGCGATCCGCTTTCCGGGCGATCCTACGTCTATCAGGCAATGCGTGTCACCGGTGCCGGCGACCCGCGCACGCCGTTTGCCGAGACCTTGCCGGGCAAGCTCCCGCAGAAAAAAATCTGCCAAGTCGCTGCAAAAGGTTACTCGTCCTATGGCAACCAGATCGGCCTCGCCACCGGCCAGGTCGCGGAAGTCTATCACCCCGGCTACGTCGCCAAGCGCATGGAAATCGGCGCCGTGGTTTCCGCCGTCCCGCGCTCCCACGTTTTCCGCGGTTCCCCTGCCCCGGGCGACGTCATCCTGCTCATCGGCGGCCGCACCGGCCGCGATGGCGTGGGTGGGGCGACCGGCTCCTCGAAGGAACACACTGACACCGCGCTCGAAAATTCCGCGGAAGTCCAGAAGGGTGACGCCCCCACCGAGCGCAAAATCCAGCGCCTGTTCCGCAACCCGGAACTCACCCGCAAAATCAAAATCTGCAACGACTTCGGCGCGGGTGGCATCTCCGTGGCCATCGGTGAGATCGCACCGTCGTTAGAAATCAACCTCGACGCCGTTTCCAAGAAATACGACGGCCTCGACGGCACCGAACTCGCGATTTCCGAGTCCCAGGAGCGCATGGCTATCTGCGTCGATCCATCCGAGATCGATTATTTCATCGCCGAGTCCGACAAGGAGAACCTCGAGTGCAAACACGTCGCCAACGTCACCGACAGCGGCCGCCTCATCATGACCTGGCGCGGGAAAACCATCGTCAATCTCTCTCGCGCCTTCCTCGACACCAACGGCGTTCAACAAACTGCGAAGGTCCACGTGGCGGCGATCACCGGTCGCCAAACCCTCTCCTCTGATCACGGCCCACGGATCACGGATCACTTGGCTTCCCTCAACATCTGCTCCCAAAAAGGCCTCGGCGAAATCTTCGACGGCTCGGTCGGCGCAGGCACGGTGCTGTGGCCCTTCGGCGGCGAACGACAACTCACCCCGCCCGACGCGATGGTCGCCAAGCTTCCGCTGCTAGAAGGCGACACCGACGTCTGCACCTATATGAGCTGGGGTTTCAACCCCGAGATTTCCTCGTGGTCGCCGTTCCACGGCGCGCTCTACGCCGTCACGGAATCCGTCTGCAAAGCCGTCGCCGCCGGCGCGCGACTCTCCGACATCCGGCTCACGCTCCAGGAATATTTCCCCAAGCTCGGCAACGACGCCACCCGCTGGGGCCTGCCCTTCGCCGCGCTGCTCGGTGCCTATCAGGCGCAGCACTCGCTCCGCCTCGCCGCCATCGGCGGCAAGGACTCAATGTCCGGTTCCTTCAACGAGCTCGACGTGCCGCCGACCCTCGTCTCCTTCGCACTCGCACCGGGCAAAGCCAGCCTCGCGCTCTCGCCCGAGTTCAAACAAGCGGGATCGACGGTCTCGCTGGTGGAAATTTCCCGCGACGCGGATCACCTGCCGGATTTCACCGAGCTCAAGCAAGTCGCCGCCGCGCTGCATGAGCTGAATGCGGAAGGACGCATCCTCTCGCTCCATCACATCGGCCAAGCCGGCATCGGTACCGCGCTTGCGAAGATGGCGTTCGGCAACCACATCGGCGCGGAGATCAACACGACTCTCGACCTCGGCAGCGAGCGCTACTTCGCCTTCCTGATCGAACACGCCGAGCCACTGCCAGTGGAATTCAGTTCGGTTGAAATCGGCCACACCACCGAAGTCGGTACGCTCGTCCTCAACGGCGAGGCCCACACCCTCACCGAACTCCAGGACGCCTGGACCCGCACGCTGGAGCCGATCTATCCGACACAACCGGCGGAAGACGAAACCGCAACGATCCCGGAAATCTCCCTCTTCTCTCCATCCAAAATCCAACATCCAAAATCCAAAATTTCACGACCCAAAGTCGTGATCCCCAGCTTCCCCGGCACCAACAGCGAATACGACTCCGCCAAGGCCTTCCGCGAAGCCGGAGCCGACGCCGAAATCCTCGTCTTCCGCAACCTGACCGCCAAACACATCGAGGAATCCATCGCCGCGCTCGCCGCACAGATCCGCAGCTCGCAAATCCTGATGTTCCCCGGCGGTTTCAGCGCGGGTGACGAACCGGACGGCTCCGCGAAATTCATCGCCACCATCATCCGCAGCCCGCGCGTGGCGGATGCCATCATGGATCTCTTAAAGAACCGCGACGGGCTGATCCTCGGCATCTGCAACGGCTTCCAAGCCCTCGTCAAAACCGGCCTCGTCCCCTACGGCGAGATCGTGGCTGGGACTTCCAGTCCCAGTCAGATTCCTCACCATCCCTCGATCCGCCCCACGCTCGTCCACAACGAAATCGGCCGCCACATTTCCTGCTACGCCCGCACCCGGATTGTCAGCCAACTTTCCCCGTGGCTGGCGGACTGTGAGATCGGCGACATCCACCGCGTCCCGGTTTCCCACGGCGAGGGCAAATTCTTCGCCAGCCCGGAAATCATCGCCTCACTCGCCGCTGGCGGCCAGATCGCCACGCAGTATTGCGACGCCGACGGCGCGCCTTCCATGGACATCGCCATCAACCCGAACGGCTCGCTCGCCGCCATCGAAGGCATCACCAGTCCCTGCGGCCGGATCTTCGGAAAAATGGCCCACACTGAGCGGGCTGGCTCGATGGTAGCTCAAAACATCCCCGGCAATAAACACCAGCCGCTGTTCTCCGCAGGAATCCGCTTCTTTAAGTGAGCAATGATCCGCTCAAAATATTGTAATTTTAGATTATTTGAGAGAATTACTGCTCATCCAAACTTAAAAAACTTGAACTGAGAGTGGAAATCTGCTCAATTAAGCCAGTAAGAGGCTTTTTTGCGCAAATCTTCACTCAAATGATTCAATTCCTGTCCAACCCGCAAATCGAGCAAGAGCTTGGCAAGCGCCTCAAAGACCGCCGGCTTGACCTGAACTTGAGCCAGGAACAAATCGCGACCCGCAGCGGATTGTCGCGCCGCACGATCACCGCGATTGAAAATGGCGAGGGCTCCACACTCACCACTCTCATCGCCCTGTTGCGGGCGCTGAATGCCTTGGACACGCTGGAGAACTTTTTGCCGGACCCCGGAATCAGCCCGATGGCGATGACCTCGATGCTGCAGGACGCCCCGCGCAAGTATGCTTCCAAGCCACGCAAAACCCCGCCGCCCACGCCTTGGAAATGGGGCGACGAAAAATGACCTCCGCGACCGTCGAGCTTTACGAAACCACCATCGGAGCGGTGACGTGGGATCCGGAGCGTGAGCTGGGGGTTTTCGAATACGCGCCGGAATTCCTCGGCAGCGGCATTGAAGTCTCACCCATCACGCTGCCGCTGGGTGCGGGTCGGTTTTCGTTCCCCAACCTGCCGCGAGAGACTTTCAAAGGCCTGCCCGGATTGCTGGCGGATTCGCTGCCCGATAAATTCGGCAACCTGCTCATTGATCAATGGCTCGCCCAACAGGGACGCCGGCCCGAGTCCTTCGATCCGGTGGAGCGCCTGTGTTACCTCGGCAGCCGCGCGATGGGAGCCTTGGAATTCCGCCCCACCCTGATGCCGGATTTCCCGCCTGAAACGCTGCATCTGGAAGCACTGGTCCAACTCGCCAACGACGCGCTCGCCTCTCGCGAAAGCCTGCACGCCAATTTTTCCCAACCGCCGGAAGCCCTCGCGACGATTCTCCGCGTCGGCACCTCCGCCGGTGGCGCGCGGGCCAAGGCGGTGATCGCCTGGAACCCGCAAACCGGCGAGATCCGCTCCGGCCAAGTGGCGACCTCCACCGGATTCGAGCCATGGTTGTTGAAATTCGACGGGGTGACGGCCAACCGCGACAAGGAGATCAACGACCCGCTCGGCTATGGCCGCATCGAATTCGCCTATCACCTGATGGCCCGCGCCGCCGGCATCACGATGAGCGATTGCCGCTTGCTGGAGGAAAACGGCCGCGCCCATTTCATGACCCGCCGCTTCGACCGCGGACCGGCCGGCGAAAAGTTCCACATGCAGAGCCTGTGCGCGATGGCGCACTTCGATTTCAACCAAGCGGGCGCCTATTCCTACGAGCAGGCTTTTCAAATCGGCCGCCGCCTGAACCTGCCGCAACCGGATCTCACCGAGCTCTATCGCCGCGCGCTGTTCAACATTCTCGCCCGAAATCAGGACGACCACACCAAGAACATCGCCTTTCTGATGGACCGCAGCGGCGGGTGGCGGCTCGCTCCGGCCTACGATTTGATTTACGCCTACAATCCGAACGGCGCGTGGACTCACCGCCACCAGATGACCCTCGCCGGAAAGCGCGAGAACTTCACCACCACCGATCTGTTGGATGCCGCGAGCGCCGCAGACGTGAAGCCGACCAAGGCGAAAACCATCCTGAAACAAGTCCATGCCGCAGTTGCCGACTGGCAGGCCCACGCGGAAGCTGCCAGTACTTCGGGCGAATGGATCGAAGAAATCCGGAACAATCTCCGCCTTGAGCTCGAGCCTTGAGCCCCGTCTGAATCGGCGTCGCGTAGATCCCTTCAAGCGCAAGAGATAAAATTTAAACAATGGCATAATTATTGCTTCATGTTTTACGGGCAGCGTTATAGCCTGCTGCCGGCAAACTAGCTTGCCGGCCATGTCAAACGTCTCGCTCCACCAATCGTTTTCCCAGCAGCAGACGCTTGCGCCACAGATGCGCAAGAGCTTGGAAATCCTCCAGGCGGGAACTTTGGAACTGTCCCAACTCGTCCGGCAGGCGCTTGAGACCAACCCGGTGCTGGAGGACCTAACCGAGACTGTTTCCCTCGACGAGGAAGGGCCCGATCCCGAAGAAGCGGACTCTCTGGATTACATGAACGAGACCGACGACGACTGGCGCGACCGCACTATCCTTGAAGGGAAATCCTCGCCGTGGACCCAAGAGGACGAGGAGCGCCGCCAGCGGATGTATGACTCGATCGTCGCGCCGGAGACGCTGCCGCAGCACCTCCAACACCAGCTCGACCTCTCGATGGTCGATCCGGAAATCCGGGAGGCGGCGCAGGCGATTTTGGGAAATCTCGACGACCGTGGATTTCACGATCTACCGGTCAAGACGCTTGGAATCCGGATGGGACTCAAGCCCAAGCATCTGGATGAGGCGCTCAAGCTGGTCCAGTCGTTTGACCCGGCCGGCATCGGCGCGTCCGGGATTCCCGAGTCGCTTTTGCTGCAATTGGAGCGCACGACCGGCAGGGAAACCATCGAATACAAGATTGTCCGCGATCACTTGCAAGACCTCGCCCGCAAACGCCATCCGCAAATCGCCCGCGCGCTCGGCACCAACGTCGAGCGCATCGCGGAAGCCGCCTCGCGGATCGGCCGCCTGACGCCGAATCCCGGCGGCGAGTTCGATCCGACCGGAAATCCCTACATCCTGCCGGATGTCATCATCGAGCGCGACGACGACCGGAATTGGTATGCCCGGCTCACCGGCGAACACCTGCCGAACCTGCGGATCAACGATTTTTACAAGGACATGATCGGCAAAAACGGCACGGACGCGAAAGCCCGCCAGTTTCTCCGCGACCAGATCCGCGACGGCCGCAGCCTCATCCACGCCATCTCGCTGCGCCAGGAGACCATCCTCGCCATCGCCCACAAGCTTATCGAGCACCAGCCGCCCTTTCTAGCAAAAGGCCACCGCCACCTGCGCCCGCTGACGATGAACGACATCGCCGACGAGCTCAGCCTGCACGCCACCACCATCTCGCGGGCGGTCGCCGGGAAGTACGTCCTGACCCCGCACGGTCTGATGGAAATGCGCGCGTTCTTCGCCACCGGCTATCAAACCAGCGACGGCGCGGAGGTCTCCAACGCCGGCGTGCGCGAGGCCATCCAACAACTGGTGGCCGCCGAAACCCCGGCCAAACCGCTGTCAGATGAGATCTTGATGAAGGCGCTCGACAAACAGGGCATCAAGGTCGCCCGCCGCACCGTCGCGAAATACCGCGAGCAGCTGGGCATCCTTCCCTCGCACCTGCGAAAGACGTTCTAGCAAACTCACGCCGGTTTGCGGAACCGGTAGTGGGAGACGATCCACTCGTCGCCATTGCGATAGCCCCACAGCTCGGCGCAGGCCATGAAGAAGACACGCCAATAAACCCACCAGCGGGTTTGTTGGTCCTCGCCGTAAGTCTTGGCGATCAGCGGCAACAGCTCGTCGCGCGCGGCGTCCATCCGGGAAAGCCACGCCTCGGAAGTCTTCTGATAGTGCGTGCCGCTGACATGCCAGTGGCCATCGATCCGGAGATCGTTCTGGAAATAGAGCAGCAGATCATCCGACGGCATCTGGCCTCCGGTGAAAAAGTATTTCGCCATCCAGTCGTCCTCGCTCTCCGCCTCGTAGTGGTAGGCATACTCGCGGTGGGTGAAAATATGCACGAACAAGGCCCCTCCCGGCTTCAACCAGCGGGAAATCCGCTGCATGAGCAGCTCGTAGTTTTTCATGTGTTCGAACATTTCCACCGAGACGACACGGTCGAACTCCGCATCTCCCTCACCTTCGTAGTGGATCATGTTCACGGTCCGCACCTCGACGTTGGT
This sequence comes from Akkermansia muciniphila, assembly GCA_945879075.1. Classification (GTDB taxonomy): domain Bacteria; phylum Verrucomicrobiota; class Verrucomicrobiia; order Verrucomicrobiales; family Akkermansiaceae; genus Luteolibacter; species Luteolibacter muciniphilus_C. The sequence goes on from CAMCUY010000026.1 coordinate 16,815, forward strand.
CAGGCCGCGCGCCGCGAGCTGGGAGTCGATGTGGATTTTCTGCGTCCGCGAGTTGGAAACCGCCGTGATCCGCGCGTTCGGATAGTGCGCCGCCATCCACAGCGTGAGCGATCCCCAACCGCAGCCGAGTTCGAGAATCCGCTGGCCGTCCTCAAGCCCCGCCCGCTCGCAGGTGATCCCGAGCATCCGCGCCTCGGACTCGTCAATGCCGGTCACCCGGTCGTCCCAGTAGCCGGAGCTATACTTCATGTGCTTGCCAAGCACCCGCTCGAAGAACCGGGTCGGCAGCTCGTAATGCTGTTCGTTGGCCTCATCCGTTGCGATCGCGACCGGGCTGCTCCGCAGTTCATCGACGTGGCGCATGACCATCGCCTGCCGCTGCTCGCAGTCGACTATTTCAAAGGGGGCTAGAGTCCCCGCCAAACGGTGGCGGATTCCCATGCGGATCAATGCGTCTGGAATGACGCCCTTGGCGAGGAGTTCGTTGGTATGGATCATGGTTGTTTTGCTAGAGTATCATTCGGCTCTTTCGGAGGCCACGGGATGAACGCGCTCGTCGTCTCCTGATAGCGACGATAGGCGTCGCCCTTGCGCCGCACGGCCGCGGCTTCCGTCGGCGGAATTCCCGTGACCCGCAGCAGCAGGTAAATGATTGCCGCCGGCGCGTGAACCGTCGCCCAGCCCCATTCGGAGCCGCAGGCGTAGAGATAGAACCCGACCCAGATGACCGCCTCGAAAAAGTAGTTGGGATGCCGCGAGTAGCGCCACAAGCCATCCCGGCAGACCGCTTTTGAATCCGGTTTCCCCGCCTTGAACCGCGACATCTGCGAATCCGCTAGGCTCTCCCCGGAAATTCCTGTCAGCGCGACGACCAGCCCGGTGGTTTCCCAAGCGCTCCATGCACTATCAGGGTCCACCGCGATCAGCAGGAATGGCAACGCCAGCAAAATTACCGAGATCGCCTGCGCCTGGAAAAACCAGAAAAACGCGGAAGCCAACCTGCCCGTCCAGACCTCGCGCAGTTTTGCATAGCGGGCGTCTTCCTCGGGATGTGCCCTGCGGATCCGCCGCTGCAAGTGCCAGCCGAGCCGCAAACTCCACAACCCAAGCAGCCCGCCCGCGATCCAATGCTTCGCTCCGCCACCGCCGGCTACCAACCACAAACATCCAGTGAGTCCGATCCCGAACGCCCACACCGCGTCCACCAGCGAGTAGTTGTCCCACTTCCGCGCCAAGGCCCAGGCGAGGGCGAACACCACCGCCATCATTCCCGACCCCATCCATAATGCGGTCCAAGCATTCATGCGGCCGCCTCCCTGCGCTTGTGGATCGCGACCGTGAGTTGTTTCAAAACCGGCGTCACCGCCAACTTCACGAGCACCGCCGCGACCGGTGCGAACAACAGCCAAGCACTGACACCATGCCAGGCGGAAACCCCGAAATCCCGCGCAAATTGAAGCGGGTCGTCATTGAATTTCCGGAGCAACTGCGGAATCGAAAACGACATCCGCGGCGCTCCATGCATTCGCTCTCCCAGACGAATGAAGACCAGGATCAAGACCAAATGCAGGGGATAGACCAGATTGCTGAAAACATGCAGCACCGGCTGGTTCAGCCGCAACAAGCAACCCGCCATAAGACACACGAGCGTCGTCGTCCCCATGACCGGGAAGACCCCGAGAACCACCCCCAGCGAAATCGCCCATGCGATGCGCCCGGGGGAAATCCCCACCATCAACTGGGCCACCACCGGAGCCACCAGCCTGCGCCTCCACCAGCTTTTCCCCGGATCGATGACAGCCTCCGCCATCATCCCCTGCCCTCCTCGAACCGGTGGTGGAGCAACGTGTTGTTAGGACGGGTGTAAACCGCCTGCACCACGGAAATGTTCCGGGTCGCGAACGCCGCTTCGCAGTATTTCAGGTAGTAATTCCACGACCTGACGAACGGCTCGTCGAATCCAAGCGCCTCCACCTGGCTCTTCACCGCGTTGAAATTCTTATGCCATGTCGAAAGCGTGCGCGCGTAGTCCGCGCCCATATCCTCAAGGTCATGCATGAAGAGATCACCGGTCTTCATCAGCACCTCGTTGATCCGACCCACGCTGAGCAACAGCGAGCCCGGGAAAATGTGCTTTTGAATCCAGTCCACGTTCTTCTTCAGACTGCCGTAGCTGCAATCCGGAACCGTGATCATCTGGACACCGAGCAATCCCTCCGGCCTCAGCACCTCCGCGCATTTCGCGAAAAACGAGACATGATATTTGTCCCCGACCGCCTCCAGCATTTCGATCGAAGCGATCTTGTCGAAGCTGCCCGTGATGTGCCGGTAATCCTGGATGCGGATCTCGATCCGGTCGTGCAAGTCCTCCTCGGCGATCCGCTTCCGGGCGTAGGCCGCCTGCGCCTCGGAAATCGTCACGCCGGTCACGCGGCATCCGTAATTTCTAGCGGCGTGCACCGCGAACCCGCCCCAACCGCAACCGATCTCGAGGACATGGTCGGAGGCCTGGAGCTTGAGCTTACGGCACAGCGCGTCGTATTTCCCGCGCTGGGCGTCTTCGAGCGATTGTCCCGCGCTTTCAAACCTGGCACTCGAGTAAGTCATGCTCGGATCAAGCCAGAGCCGATAGAAATCATTCCCCAGATCGTAGTGCTCGGCGATGTTTCTTCGGCTGGTGTCCACCGTGTTCTCGCGGCGGAGATGGCGGAACCAGTTGACCATTTTCAAGAGGTTCACTCCTGGCAGACTGGCCGATGAAGTGTCCGCGCCTTGGAGCGCGCTCACGTTGAGGATGAACCACGAAATCACCGCGGCGATGTCGTCCGTATCCCACAAACCGGCGGTATAGGCCTCGCCCATGCCGATGTTACCGTAAAAGGCGCAGCGCTTGAAGAACTCCGCGTCATTCCGCAGCACCACCCGCGCGGTGACAGGCGCGCCCGGCTTGCCGAAGTGGCGGACGCGACCGTCCTCGTGCTGCATCCGGAGTCCGCCGCGAGGCATCGTTCCCAGCAGACGAATCACCATCCGCTCGGCGAATCCTTGCGCGGCATGACCCGCAACTTCGTGCGGCACCCGTTCATCATTGAGTTCAATCGTGACATTCATGGTTGGTGTTTCTTTAAAGTGGAATGAGGCCGCATGACGTCGAGTTGGGCTTCGCGCCGGTCGGCTTTGCGCAGGAACGGCACCCGGCGTATCCACAACAACCAGGCGTGCCAGTGAATCAGCCCGATGATCTTCAAGGACAGCATGGGATATTTAAAAGCATACCAAACCAATCTGGCCGAGGTGAAATTCCGTCGCTCCCCGCGGACGGAGCTGAGCAGGGTGCGCTCGCCATCCGCGTAGTTGTCGATGTTCACCCGCCACTTCTCCTCCGGCGGCCCCAGCTTGAAATCAAACTCCATCCCGGGATCCGAAAACGGCGAGACGTAGAAATTCTTGGTCACCCTGCGATGCCAGAGGCCGTCCGCATCGACGCTTTGCATGACATAGAGTTTCATCTCGCGGAAGGTGTTCACCACCTCCGCCACCGCGGCAAGCGCCTGTCCGGACTTCGAACAGACGTAGTAAAACGAGACCGGATTGAACCCGTAACCCAGCACCCGCGGAAAAGTCACCAACCGGATGCGCGCGTCTTCAGGACAGGCAAATCCCTCACCGGCCAGCCATGCGATTAGATTCGGCCGGATGCCGCCCGACTTGCCGAGATCCACGTGATCGCGGTCATCGATCGAGAACAAGTTGAACCGGTTGTGGCTGAATCCGTGGATTTTCCCGGGCAGCGCAGGCAGCTCGTCGAGATCCACGGCGAACATGAAAACCCGATAGTCGAACGCGTGCCGCTTCGGCTTCAAGCGGCAATGCGAGACGGTGCATTCGTAGAGAGAATTCATCGCCATGGGTCCCTTCCGAGGATCTGCGCGCACACGTTGACGGCCGACCACAAGCCGTCCTCGTGGAAGCCGTAGCGCTGCCACGCGCCGCAGAAATAGCGTTTTGTTTCGTCGCCCGCGGCGTGCAGCGCGGGCAGCCGTTTCTGCGCCGCCACCGCTTCCAGATCGAACAACGGATGTTCGTAAACCAACCGCCGCTTGATGGACTCACCGGCGGGTTGCGACGATGGATTGATGGAAACAAAATACTGCTCGCTCTCCGACACGCCTTGCAGCTCGTTCATCCAATAGTGCGTCGAGTGGGATTTGCCGCCGGCTTCGATCCGATAGTTCCAGGACGCCCAGCAGCGCCGGGTCTTCGGCATGAACCGCGGATCCGTATGGAGCAGCGCCTCGTTTTCCTGATAGCGGAAACACCCCAGCAACTCGCGCTCCAAGCCCGTCGGATCGGAAATCATTCGCAAGGCCTGGTCGCCGTGCGCGGCGATGACGACCCTGTCGAATTCGCGATGGCTGCCGTCGTTAAGCGTCACTTGGACGCCGTTGGCGATTTGATTAACGGCGTGCACACGCGCTCCACGGTGGATGTTCTGCTCGAACGGCTTGATTAGTTTTTCGACATAACACCTCGAACCGCCGGAAACCGTGCGCCATGGATGCTGGGTGTCGAGACCGAGAAAGCCGTGGTTGTGCCAGAACCGCATCAAGGTCCGGGCGGGAAACTCATCGATTCTCTCCGGCGGACTGGACCACACCGCCGCGGCCATCGGCGATAGATACCAGCGGAGGAAATCGTCCCCGTAGCCGCGCGCCTTCACATAGTCCCGCAGCGACATGTCGCCGTAAGCGGCGTTTCCAAGCTCCTCCACGGTCTCGCGGTTGAAGCGCGCGATCTGGGCGAGCATCCGCCAGTAGCGCAGGTTGAATAGGTTCCGCCGCTGGCCGAACAACAGGTTCAAGCTGCCACCATTGAACTCCAGCCCCTCGCCCACATGTTGCACGCTGAATGACATGGATGTCGGCTTGGTCATGACATCCAGCTCACGGAACAAACGGGTCAGCAGCGGATAGGTCACCTCGTTGTAAACCATGAAGCCGGTGTCCACCGGGATTTGGCTTTGCCCCTCGTCCACCATCACCGTGTGCGTGTGGCCACCCACGCGGTCGTCCTTTTCAAACAAGGTCACCTCATGCTCCCGGCCAAGGAACCAGGCGGAGGCCATTCCCGAGATCCCCGTTCCGACGATGGCGATGCGTTCCCGGCTCATGCGCTGCGCTGTTGGGACGGAAGTCCTTCTTCAATCACCGCCTTGGGCACCGGCCGTAAGTCCCAGATCAGGCCGGCCCATGACAGGAATTTCAGCCCATAGTAGGTCATGTCCAACTCCCACCAGCGGAACCCCTGCCTGACCGAGTGCGGGTAGCGGTGATGGTTGTTATGCCAGCCCTCCCCCAGCGTGATGAACGTCAGCAACCAGCTGTTACGGCTGTCGTCGTCGGTCTCGTAACGGCGGCGGCCCCATACGTGGGCCAGCGAATTGATAAACAGCGTGCCATGAAGCAGGACCGTGGTGCTGATGAAAAAAGTCCAGATGAAGAACTGTCCCACCGTCACTCCGAGCGCCGGAAAAAACGTCTCCAGCACCCAGCCGGTCGCCAGCATCAGCAGCCCGTAGGCGAATGGCACCGTTTGGTCATAGCGGTTGAGGAAGACCAGCTCCGGATACTTGCTGAGGTCCGGTATGCTCTTGTAGGCCGTCGGAAAATTCCTCATCGAAGTCAGCCAGCCGATGTGCGACCACACAAAGCCGCTGATGACCGGCGAATGGATGTCCTCCTCGTGGTCCGAATGCTTGTGATGGTGGCGGTGGGTGGCCGCCCACCAGAGCGGCCCGCGCTGCATCGAACTGTTTCCCAACACCGCGAACAGGAACTGGACGAAACGCGAGGTCTTGAAGGTCTTGTGGGAGAAATAGCGGTGATAGAAACCCGTGATCGCGAACATCCGGATGAGATAGAGAAAGACGGCGGCCCCCGCCGCCACCGGGCTGACCCCCACCCAGAAGACCGCGAAACAGCCGAGGTGCAGGAAGATGAACGGCAAGGTCCGCTGCCAGTTCACTTCTTCAGGAAGCTGCGAGGGATCGGGCAAATCCTCGCGCCGGTAATCCGAGTCGAGCCAGCGGCAGACGGTTAGGACGAAAACGCTCCATGGCCTTGTCTTCTGCCGGCGGGATAACGGACTATGGGAATTCATCGCGGGATTTCGTTCAGTTCGACTCCAGGCGCTTGCGGACGAACCCCACCGCCCCACCCACCAACGGCAGATGGGCGTAGAAATTCTTCCCGGAGTCCCAGAAATCCTGATGGAAGGCGACTTTCCCTTCCCGGTTGAAGCGCACCTGGCTGATGCCCACCGAGTGCACCGGCTTTCCGCCGCTCAGCGCCGGCGCGGCGAAGACCATCGTCCAGCGCACGTAGTAATCATCGCCGGAGCGCGCCACGTCGTCGATCGTCACCTGATAGCTCGTCATGGTCTCGCTGGTCTTGATGAAATACGCCTCGATCTCGGCCGCGCCGTGATGAAGCGCCAGCGTGTCGTCGAGACAGGCGTCCGCCGCATAGACCTCAAGCGTGTTTTCACGGACGTATTTCACGTCGCCGATGCCTTGGAGAAACGACTTGAAGCGCTCAATCGCCGCCTTTTCCCCCGGACTGCCAGCTTGAAAACCGCTGGCAGGGAGCTTCTCCAACCGGCTCTGGTAGGCGGCCACGTCTTCGGCGGAGCGGTTCGGATAGGCGCAGGAATTCAGCAACAGGAAGACCCCGGCCATGGCCACGAGCAAGCCCGCCACAAAGGTGGAAATCGGGTGGGTGAATAGGGACGCGATCATCGTTGGCTGTTTTCGCCCCGCATTCCGGGCCGCGCAAGTCCAAATCCGCCGCGAAAGAATTGATTTCCGCGCCACAATCACGGGAGGCAAATGACTGGCTAACTCCCGGCGAAACTGATATCCCGCACAAGTGAACCTGTCATCCCCCCGCTCTCTTGCTCGCGGCATGCGCAGTGTGCCTTGCCACCCAAGCGCACGCCTTGAAAATTCGCAGTGCAGGGACAACCACGCCGCCTCGGCTCGTCGATTTTCCGGGAGCTCCGATCCATGGTCAAATCCTGCGAACCAATCCGGATTTCTCGCCACGGCTCGATCAAACCGGAGATTCTCGCCCTCGTCGAAAAGCAAACCGGCCGCAAAGCCACCACCAAGCACCCCGCCGATCGGCTCCAACCCGGCCTCGAGGGCTACCGCAAGCCGTGCGTGGAAAAGAACCTGCCCACCGACGACGAAACCGTGGGGCCACCGGTGTCCATCTCCACATACAGGCCGGCTTCGTGGACGAACCGCCGCTTCAAGCCGAAGGCCTCTTCGTAAAACGCGATCGATCTCAAGACATCTTTCACATACAGAATCACGTAGCCGAGCTTTGTGCCCGAGGGTAGCGATAGGCTGCCCGCCGCCACAAGTAAACTCCTCTGGAAATTCCATCGGGCCTACACGGCAAACGATTCGATGCGCGAATTCAATGGTGGAATATTCCAGCCATCCATGGTAGTGTTACTCTCGCTTTGTTTCCTTGGCAAAGCGACGGAGATGAACCAATGAACCGTGACCTGATATCAATCGGAGGAGTCGTTCTCACTGGCATCAGCGCCGAGTGGTCTCTCCGCGGCTGGCTGGACACCGCCCGCGGGTTGCGGATTTCTCCGGGCATCACCGCCACGACACAGGTGGCCGTGGGAACCTCCATGCCCGAACTGACCACCACCATGGCGCCGTGCGCATCGAAAAGATGGAAGGAGTAAACGACCATGGCTGAGATCTTTGGTTTCGACTGCTATTCGCCACGCGAGATCGCCGAGCGGGTGGAGACGGTCGGTGTGACGAAGGCTAGCCTGCCGTTCACCTCCACGGTCGCGCTCGGCGTGCTCGCGGGCGGCTTCATCGGGCTGGGCGCGATGTTCGCCACCCTGGTGCTGAGTGACAGCGGACTCGATTTCGCCGTCGCTCGGGTGCTGGCGGGCGTCGTCTTTTCGCTCGGGCTGATCCTGGTGGTCATCGCCGGGGCGGAGCTCTTCACCGGCAACAACCTGCTGGTGATGACCTGCGTCGCCGGCCGGATCACGGCAGGCAGGCTGCTGGCGAATTTAGCCATCGTGTATGTCGCGAATTTCATCGGCGCGGCGGGCCTGGCGGGAATCGTCGCGCTTTCCGGCCACGCGCGGTTAGGCGGTGGCTCCGTCGGTGACATGGCGGTGGCGCTCGCCACAGCCAAGGTCGCGCTGCCATTGGGCGAAGCGTTCTTCCGCGGCGTGCTGTGCAATGTGCTGGTCTGCCTGGCGGTCTGGCTGGCGATGGCCGGGCGCAGCGTGACCGACAAGATTCTGGCGATCATTTTTCCGGTTTCCGCGTTCGTTGCCGCCGGCTTCGAACACTGCGTGGGGAACATGTATTTCATCCCGCTTGGATTCTTTCTGGGAGCAGACATGGATCTGGGTGCCGTGGTGTATCATTTCATCGTGGTGACCCTCGGGAATTTCGCCGGTGGCTCGGTCCTGGTCGGACTCGTCTATCACACGATCTACCGTCGCGATCAAATTTCTTCCGTTCCACCCTCAACCCCCAAAAAGCCATGAAAGCCAAAACCGCGGAAAAAAAATCACCGGCGGTGCTCTGCGGCACCGACTTTTCAACGAACTCCACGCAGGCGGCGGACGCTGCCTGCGAACTGGCGAAGCTCCTGCACGCGCCGCTGGATCTCGTCCATGTCAGCGAGATTCCCGCCCATCCGCCGCTGGAGCGCGAACTGGAGGCGGAGGCGGCCCGCCTTCGTGGCAAAGGCGCCGTGGTCCACGCATCCATCCTGGGGGGAATCCCCGACGAGGAGCTCGTCAAGCGGGCGAAGCCCAAATCCTGCCGGATGGTGGTCGTCTCCTCGCTTGGCAGGCGCGGACCCGGCCGCTGGCTGCTAGGCAGCGTCTCCGAGCGGACGGCGGAGCGGGCGCCCGTGCCCACGCTTGTGGTGCGGAATGCCATGCCCTTCCGCGAATGGGCGCGTGGCGAACGGCCGTTGAAGGTCTTCGTCGCGTTCAACTTCACCGCCACGGCGGAAGCCGCCCTGCGCTGGGTGAAGGCGCTGCTCGACATCGGCCCCTGTGAGGTGGTGGTCGGATATGTGGATTTCCCGCTGGAGGAAAGGGCGCGCCTCGGAGGCACCGGTCCCGTCCCTCTGGTGGGAAATCTACCAGAAGTCCAAGCCGTGTTGGAGCGCGATCTCAAGGCCCGCGCGACCGAATTGCTAGGGACCGAGCAATTCGGCATCCGCGTCGATGCGAACTGGGGCCAACCCAACGCGCCACTGGCCGCCATGGCCAAGCAGCAGGGCGCGGATCTCATCGTCGTCGGCTCCCATCAATACCGGGGCTTCGAGCGGTTCTGGAACCTGTCCGTGTCCAGCGGGATCCTGCGCGACGCGGCCATGAGCGTGGCGGTGGTGCCCATGACCACCAAGGGGCCGAAAGCCGTCGGCATCGCCCCGCCAATCCGGCGGGTGATGGCGGTAACGGATTTCTCCGGCACCGCCAACCGCGCGATCCCGCATGCCTACTCGCTGCTGCGCGGCGGCGGCACCCTGCACCTCGTCCACGTGGCCCACCCGCATGAACTGCCCGGCGGCGAGTTCCTCAAGGGGCCGCTCAACGAAAGCTTCAGGACATTGCACGCCACATACCTCCAATCCTGCGCTGCCAAACTACGTACCTTGATCCCGCCCGAGGCGACCGCCATGGGCATCACCACCGAAGTCGAGGTGGCGGAGCACGAGGATGTCGCCACCGGCATCTGCCAGGCAGCGGAACGCTTCGCCGCGGATGCAATCTGCTGCGCCACCCACGGACTATCAGGACTATCGAAGGCGCTGATGGGATCGGTCGCACAGAAAGTGCTGACTCGCAGCACCCGACCACTGCTACTTGTCCATCCGACGCATGAAACTTGAAATCCCATAACATGAAAAGGAACGCCGATCGGGCCTGGCACCACCTGCCGCTGGAAGAGACGGTGGGGTTCCTGAATGTGAATCCCTCCGTCGGTCTATCCGCAGGGGAGGTCGCCCGCCGACAGCGTGAATTCGGCCCGAACTGCGTCACGCCGCATCGCGGCACACCGGGATGGATGCAGTTTCTCCAACAGTTCAACCAACCGCTCGTTTACATCCTCCTGCTTGCCGTGGGAGTCACCGCGCTGCTCGGCGAGTGGGTGGATTCTGCGGTGATTTTCGGCGTGGTGCTGATCAACGCGGTGGTCGGATTTCTCCAAGAGTCCAAGGCGGAGAAATCCATCGAGGCGCTCAGCCGGATGGTGACCACGGAGGCGACCGTGCGGCGCGACGGACGCAAGCTGAGGATTCCCTCCGAGGATCTGGTGCCGGGCGATGTCGTGCTGCTCCAAGCCGGTGACCGCGTGCCCGCCGACTTGCGGCTCTTCCAGGTGCGGAATTTGCATGTGGACGAATCCGCGCTCACCGGCGAGTCGCTGCCGGTGGCCAAACATCCGGATCCACTCGCGCCGGACACGATTCTGGCAGAACGGAAAAACCTCGCCTACGCCGGCACGCTGGTCACTGCCGGGCAGGCGGAGTGTCTCGTCTGGGGCATCGGCGACCAGACCGAGACCGGACGTATCGCCCGGCTCATTTCCAGCGCGGTGGACATGTCCACACCGCTGACCCTGAAGATCACGCGTTTTAGCAACCTGCTGTTACGGGTGATTCTGGCGCTGGCGGCGGTCACCTTCGCGCTTGGCATCGCGCGAGGGAACCCACCCGAGGA
>CAMCUY010000027.1 GCA_945879075.1 Akkermansia muciniphila
GCGCCCGGACCGGATTGAGGTGGATATAGTCGGCGAGCGTCCGGTAGTGGTAGGTATCCGCTCCCTCCACCAACACCGCCTTGTAGCGGTCGCCGAACAAGCGGCCCCATGCCATGTGCCGGACGTTGTAGCGGCGGGTGACGGTGTTCTGCAACCAGCTCATTCCGGCGACCAGGTTGGCCTCGGGCGTTTGGATGAAAAGGTGATAGTGATTGCCCATCAGCACCCAGGCGTGCACCCGCCAACCGGTCATTGCGCAAGCCTCGGAAAGCGTGGCGAGGAAAAATCGGCGGTCGTCGTCGTCATGGAAAATCGTCTCACGCCGGTTGCCACGCGCCATCACGTGGTAAAAGGCGCCGGGAAATTCGATGCGCAGGCTCCGTGGCATGCCAAGAGGGTAGGGAAGAGGGCAATTTTGTCAAGATTTGCACACTGACCCCTTTTCCTGACCCCTTTTCCTTTTCCCCCATTTCCCCTGACCCCTTTTCCCCTGACCCAGTGAATCATTCATGAATGAAGCGCCGGCGACGCATTGTGAGCATCAGCGCGCTACAGACTGCCATCATGGCCGTGCCGGGTTCCGGCACTGCCGTCGTACTCCATGCCAGACCATAGTACTCGCTGTTCACCGCGTTTGTCGTATCGAACACCATGTCCTCAAAACTCACCCGCAGGCCGTAACGGCCGGCGTTGAGCCAATCAAAGCGCAACATCTCGGTGTTGTTGTAGACCGACATCGAATCGCCGACTTTTGAGACAAACTGACCGCTGCTGTCGACCGACCAGACCTCGAGATCGAGGTTTGAAAACGCCAGATCGCTACCGTTATTGGTCATATTGTCGAATTCACGCACGGAAAACCAGTTCAATGCCACCGAAAGCGAAACGGCTTGGTTGAATGACGAGGAAAAAATGTAATCAAACGACTCCCCAATTCCGATGCTCCCCGCATCCCATCCATTCTCGTTGATCTGTCCGCCACCATCGAGTGTGAGCTCGCGAGTGCCGAGATAGTAAACGTCGATCGCCTTATCGAGATTCATCAGGCCCGCGCCAACCACCGGGTCAAGCGACTGGGTGGTGACATTCATCGGGTTCTGGCCGTTGTTCCATCCCGCCGTCTTGGTCGCGGAAGCCATTAGCACCGATTTAATAACCCGGGTGTCGAAGGCATCCTCATTTCCATTGTGATTCGCAAACGGATCGGTCTTTGCCGCGTCTTTGAGAAGCGAGATGCCACCGGCTACCATCGGAGCCGCAAAGCTTGTGCCGTCCATATTGACAAAATACAAGTCCGTCGGCGACGGATCTTGAACAAAGCTGGGAAGCGCCACGCCGAGGCCGCCGCTATCTCCGAGATAGGCCGCCAGATACATGGACTCGCCCGGCGCGGAGATATCTACGGCACTGCGGACACCGACCTGCGTGACACCACTGACGGGGTTGTAAAAATCGACCATTCCACGCGAGGAGAATTCGGATGGTTGGAGGTAGTTTGCGCCGCCGACTGATCCGACGGCGATGTTATTGAATCCCGAAGCCGGATACCCGACAGTGCCATTGCCGCTGTTGCCAGCCGCTATCACCAGCGCAACCGATGCGTTCTGTCGCGCCAGCGCGTCGATCGCCAACGACTCGGCCCCAGTCGCGGAATCGTCCTGTCCTCCCCAGCTGCTGGTGATGACATCCGGCCTGGCGACACCCGAACCTTCAAAAAAAGACCGGTACACACTGATGGTCGAGGATTCTTCTGTGGCAAAAGCGCCAACACTGGTGTCGGAGTAAGCAGTGGCGATCGCACCCGAAACCAACGCGGCCTCCGGTGCCATGCCAAGTCCCGCATAAGTGTAACTTCCGCTATTCAGCGGAATGTAGCCACTGCCCGCAAGCACATGGCCAACCATCGTTGCGTGGAAATCCAATTCGTTGGTCAAGCCGGGTGCCGTGCTGTTGAAATTGCTGACTCCATTGACTGCTTCGGGCGCGCGGACAAAAACCTCATGACCGGACCAGACATGACCGGCCTCGATGCTTCCAATCACCGTGCTGCCACCTCGGAAGCCCGCGTTGAAAAATGTGTTCCAGCCGACAATTGAATTTACAAAATCGGTGCTCTCGAAAGCCCCGTTGTTATAATAACCGGAGATGATTGAAGCCTTAGGATCCTCAGCCCCGCCCGCGGATGCGGAAGCAATGACCAGGCACAGGGTAGATCTTATGAGCGGGCGCATGAATCATTGATACTCTATGAAAGCGCGGAGTTAAATCCCGTCCACAATGCCAAAGTCAGGCCATATGCACCTGCTTGTCGACATCTTCGCGCAGATTGCTAAGGAGTTGCTTTTGGGTGAAGGTCGTTGAAAGAGCCGTTGGCCGGACCGGAGGCGGAGGAAAAGAGGGGGTGAAGTAAGAAGTGGCGAGTGAGCGGTGAAGAAAAACGCGCCAAAGCAGCCGTGTGGCGGATGCTGTTGCTGGTTTGGGTCGCTACATTCATTTTTCGCGAACGTAGCCCTCCAGACTGCTTTGCCAATATTTCTTTTTGGCTGCCGTTTTTCGGATTCAATATTAAGTGACAGATAAATAATAGAGAATCCGCTTGGGATCTGCGTTTGTGGTGGTAGGATCGCGGCATGCGCAAGGCGAGGTGGTTGGCGAGTGGGGAGGGATCCGGGACGAAACCGGCGATTTACCATTGCATCAGCCGGGTGGTGGACCGGAGGTTTGTGTTCGAGGAACGGGAACGGGAGGCTTTCCGCATGTTCATGCGGATGTACGAGAATTTTTCGGGCTGTCAGGTGCTGTCCTACTGTTTGATGTCCAATCATTTCCATCTTCTGCTTGAGGTGCCGGCCATGACGGGCGGCGGGCTTTCCGATGAGGAATTGTTGAAGCGGCTGGGGGCGATTTACAGCGAGGCACAGGTCGCGACCGTGGCGGGAGAGTTGGCGGAGGCCCGCAAAAGCATCGCGGCGGGTGAGGGGAACGAATTGTTGGCAGCCGCGATCCACGAGCGATTTACTTACCGGATGCATGACCTGAGTCAGTTCATGAAAGGACTGCTCATCCGCTTCACCCGCTGGTTCAACCGGACTCATTCGCGGACGGGCACCTTGTGGGAGGAGCGGTTCAAGAGCGTGATCGTGGAGAGTGGCACCGCCGCCCGGACGATGGCGGCCTACATCGATCTCAATCCGGTGCGGGCGGGGATGGTCTCCGATCCGGCGGAGTATCGTTGGAGCAGCTACGGTGAGGCAGTCGGTGGCGGGAAGAAGGGGAACGGGAGGAAGGCTCGCGAGGGGCTGCTGCGGGCGTATTTTTCAGACCGGCAGGAGAGTTTTGACGTGGAGAAATGGAGGGATGTCTCGCGGCTCTATCGACGTCTGATGGGAATCGCGTTGGAAAAGAAAGCGGGAAGGGCTCAGGTCGGGAGCGGCAAGATCGTGAAGACCAAAAACACCCGCGAAATGCTAGAATCTGCCGACAATGAAACGGTTCTCAAGGAGCTCGGATTCGCGAGGATGTTGAGATGCCGGGTGCGCTATTTCACGGACGGTGCGGTGATCGGCAGCCGGGAATTTGTGAACGAGGCATTTGTGGCCGCGCGGGAGAGGTTCGGTCCGAAGCGCAAGAACGGCGCGAGGAAATTGAGAGGAGTGGGAAATCCAGCCGCGGAAACCCTGTGGAGCATGCGTGACCTGCGCCTCGGGATTTCTTGAGGGGATTTTTTGGGCGGAATTCGACTTTGTGGTTGGATTCAGCCGGCTCTGCTAGGCGGTAAAAACCCCGGTCGCCATCAGCCCGCCGATGACCACGCCGAGCGCGATGCGATACCAGCCGAAGATCGAGAGGCCGTGGCTTTGCAGGTAGGAAACCAGCCATTTCACCGCGATGGCCGCGGAGACGGCGGCCGCCACGATGCCGACGACGAGTGGAAGCGGGCCGTAGGAATCCCACATCAGCTTGGCGCCGCCGAACCAGACGTGATAGGACGCGTCGAGGCCGTCCACCTTCCAGACCGCTTTCTTCGCGGTGGCGGCGGTGAGCGTCAGCACGCCGAGTAGAAACGAATACTCGACCGCTGCGCGGATCGAGAGGCCGACGAGCAGGCCGCCGACGATGGTCATCAAGCTGCGGCTGGTGCCCGGCCACATCGCCAAGCATTGCAGCAGGCCGATGACGAGCGCCATCTTCCAGGTCATTTCAAACAACTCCTTGCCGCGGCCCGCCGCGGGGTTGCGTTTGCGCCACCAGGCTGTGGCGAGGATCATCACGCCGCCGACGATCCATGCGACGATGACCGGCCACATGCCGAAGAGTTTTTCCTCGATCTTGTCATTCAAGGCCAGGCCGATGCCGGCGGCTGGTAGAAATCCGGCCACCAGCATGACGGCGAGTTTCAAGCCTTCCGAGTCCTGGCCGATCACGCCGCGGAGCATCTGCAGCACGCGTTTCAGATAGATGCCGAGCACCGCGAGGATGGCGCCGCCCTGGATGCAGATGGCGAAGGTGTCGGCCGCGGCCTTTTCCGTCGCCGTCGCGGTGCCGATCCCCATCAAGTGCTGCGCGACGAGCAAATGGCCGGTGGAGCTGATGGGTAAATACTCGGTGATCCCCTCGATCACGCCCAGGATGAATGCTTGCCAAGGTTGCATGGTGGAATTTTCACAAAGCTGCGCAAGGGCTCGCCGTGGAGCAAGGCATTTGCAGTTGATTCGCCACGGAGAGTGGCGGATGGTGCCGGCCAGATGCCCTTGCCGCCATGAAAGTCCACTACCTGAGAATGGTTCGGCGGGCGTTTCGTGCCTTGCGCCACCCGAAGCTCCGCGACCGTCCGTGGTGGCAGAGGATTTCGAAGCCGTTATTCCATCGCAGCCTGTGGGTGCCTTGCCGGGACACCGTGGCCGCGGGGCTCGCGATCGGCCTGTTTTTCTCGATGGTTCCTTTCATCCCGCAGTCGATTTTCGCCGCGGTTCTCGCCATGCGGGTGAAGGGGAACATTCCTTTCGCCGTCGCCGCTTGTTTCATCAGCAACCCGATCACGAACGCGCCTTTCTGGTTGGCGCAGATTTGGCTGGGGCAGTGGTTCATCAATTTCTGCTCCTTGCCGATCCCTCATTTCGTGGCGAGGGTTTCAATCGATCTGCCCGGCGTTGGCGTCGCGTCTTTGAGCAATTTCATCGTCGGATTCATCACTTTGGGGACGCTGATGGCTCTTGCCGCGTATCCGCTCGTGCATTTGTTTTCGGCGATTTTGCCGAAGCATCTGCCGGTCCATCGACGCGGGTTCAAGCAGGCGCTGTCTGCGGGGCGAAGCGACGGGCAGTGACGTCGCCGCAGCAAGGAGCGCCGAGGCGCTCGGGGCGGTCGACCGGGGGGAACGGAAACTGCGGACGCCGGCCATGCTGGAGTGTCTCAGCAATCCGCCCAAGCCTGCCGCAGCTCGGCGGCCATTCCCGGGTCGGAGGGGGGGGTGGGGTGAGGCTGGTGGGAGATCGGAAATTCAGGTGCTTGGCCCCTAGATGTATTGGCTCTGGTATTTTGAAATACACTACACTTTCAAAAAGGCTGAAAAACCTTTAAAAACCACAAATTTTATTTAAAATTTACCGATTCCCACGGTGATTTTCAGTCTTTTCCTTGAAAACTTTGATTTTTGGAAATGCTTAACACATTGAAAATTAATAGATTAAAAATTTAGTAAAAATGTCTCAAATTAATCTTGCAGGCTCGGTGTATCTGAGTGTATTTTCCGGCACTGACACGCCAGTCAGCCCCTTCCAGTGAACGCCGCCGAACAAAACTACATGGGTTACACGCCCTACAAGATGGACCCGAAGTTTCGGGTTTCCATTCCGACCGCGTGGCGTCCAGCTGCTGGCGAGGTGTTGTTTCTGCTGTTTTCCAAGTCGCACGACATGCCGGTGATCAAGGTGCTCAGCCAACAAGCGTTCAACGAGCGCGTAGAGACCGTGAAAAACAGCGACCTCACACCTGCGAAGAAAGCGGCCAAGCTCGGCCAGCTCTCGATGCTTTGCCGAGTGGCGAGCGTGAATGACCAAGGCAAGCTGCTCGTCCCCAAGGATCTGAGCGAAGCCGCCGGAATCGCGGCGGAAGCCGAAGTGGTGCTCGCGGGACGCGGCCTGCACTTCGAAGTCTGGAGCAAGCCGAACCACGCCCGCGTGCTCGAAATCGAGATGAACCCGGACGAGGACGACGATCTGGGAATTCTCTAAACACTCACCCACCACTCACCCAACAGCAGCAATGTTGTTCACCCCACCAATTCTGACACTCGAGGCGGTCCGCACTGCGGCTCCGGCCGCTTTCGCCCGGGTGTCAGGGTTGGGACTCTTTTCAGACGGATCGGCTGGCTCGGGACAGCACGCCGCTTCGTCGATGCAAACGGATGTCCGCACCGCTCCTGGCTGGTTGTCGGCGCGGCATCCGCTGATTTTCATGGCTGGCCGCGCGAAGTCTCTCGGGACAGAGCTTCTCGCGCCTTTTGAATCGATGGTCCGCGCTGCTACTGGCTGGTTGTCAGCGCGGCCATCGCAAATTTTCTTCACAAGACAGGACGACGGGCTCGGGACAGCACGCGGTTTTGTCGATCAAACGGACGTCTGCACCGCTCCTGGCTGGTTGTCGGTGCGGCGTCTGGTGACTTTCATGGCTGGGCGTAGGAAATCTCTCGGGACAGAGTTTCTCTCGCTTTTTGAATCGATGGTCCGCGCTGCTCCTGGCTGGTTGTCAGCGCGGCCATCGTCAATTTTCCTTTCAGCACAAGACGGCGCGCTCGGGACAGCACGCCGTTTTGTCGATCAAACGGATGCCTGCGCTGCTCCTGGCTGGTTGTCAGCGCAGGCTCCCGTCGATTTTTCAGAAACCGTGGCTGCCGGCGACTACCATCTGCCGGTTTTCCCGGCCGAGGTCGCCGAGTGGATGGCACCGGGACCGGACCAATTCATCATCGACGGCACGCTCGGCGGTGGCGGACACAGCGAGATTTTTCTCAAAGCCGGTGCCCGCGTGCTCGGCGTCGATCGCGATCCGGAGGCGCTGGCCCACGCCCGCGCCAGGCTCGCCGCATTCGGCGAACGCTTTTCCACGTGGGAAGGAAACTTCTCGCGACTCCCGGAAATCCCCGAGATCCAGATGGGGGAACGGGCCGACGGCCTGCTGATGGATCTCGGGGTCTCTTCCCGCCAGCTCGACTCCGCGGCGCGGGGTTTTTCGTTCATGCGCGAGGGCCCGCTCGACATGCGGATGGGGCCGTCCAGCCCGCGCACTGCGGCGGACATCGTGAACTGCTGGCAGGAAGCCGACATCGTGCGGATTCTTTTCGAATACGGCGAGGAATCCAAAGCCCGTCGGATCGCCGGAGCCATCGTCCGGCAGCGCGCCGAAAAGCCGTTCGTCACCACGCTCGACCTCGCCATCTGCATCGAGAAAGCCATCGGCCGCCAAGGCCGTACGCATCCCGCGACCAAAACCTTCCAAGCCATCCGGATGGCGGTGAACGAGGAGCTCGAATCGCTCGCCACCGCGCTCGCCACCGCACCCGCCGTCCTCAAACCGGGGGGGCGTTTGCTGATCATCACGTTCCACAGCCTCGAAGACCGGATGGTGAAACGGTTTTTTAAACACCGCTCCACCGAATTTCTCGATGAGCCTGGCTGGCCCGAACCGCGGCCGAATCCGGACTACCAATTCCGGCTCCTTGCCCGCAAGGCCATCATTCCCACCGCCGAGGAAACATCTCTGAACCCGCGAGCCCGCAGTGCAAAACTGCGGGTTGCACAGCTTTTAGACCTCAAGCCATGAACCGCCGCCGCACCGAAACCCGCACGCCCGCGTCCACGTTTTTCGCACTCTTTCTCGCCGCCGCCATCGCCGCCTCCGGCGGAGTGCTGCACGCTTTTTATAAAAACCGCCAAGTCCAGGTCAGCCGGGAAATCGACGCGATCGAGCGCCACGTCGAGCAGTGCCGCCTCGACATCCGGACCACAGAGATGCGGATGGACCAGCTCCTCAACCGATTCGTCATCCGCAAACAAATCGAAGAAAACGGCTCGGCGCTGCGGCCGATTCCGGTGGGTGTGGTCGAAGAGGTTGACGCCACCGCTCCCGCCGCCAGCCGTCACAGCGTTGCTTCCGCCGCTCCTTAGCCCGTGAATTCCGCCTTTCGAACCCGCTGCATCATCCTGTGCTCGATCCTTGTGATCTTGCTCAGCGTGCTTTCGTGGAGATTGGTTCAAATCCAGTTAGTCGATCGCCAGCGCTACGCGGAAAGCTCGCGCAAGGCCTATCACCGCACCGAGAAACTACCCGCCGTCCGAGGCATGATCGTGGATCGCCGGGAAGAGCCGATGGCGAAAAGCATCCCGGTTTCCACCGTTTTCGTGGACAAGAACCACCTGCTGGACCCGAAGCTCGCGAGCTACGGCCTCGCCTATCAGGAAGCCAGCGCCGAGCCCGGCTGGAACGAGCTCGACGCCGCGAAACAGCGCCGCCGCATCAACGGCCTGCGCGGCGATCTGCTCGCCAATGAAACCGCGGAGGTCATCGTCCGGAAACATCTGGCCTACGCCATCGGCATTCTCGCCCGGCCACTCGGCATGCGCCGCGAGGAACTCCGCGACAAGATCGAGAACAGCAAGGGCAAGTGGGTGCCCATCGCTAAGGATCTTCCCGAAGACATCGCCGACCAGCTGCGCGAGGAAATCGATGGTCACTGGATCCAGGGCTTCGAGTTTGAAAACTCGATCAAGCGTTGGTACACCGCGCCGAATCTCGCCACCCACTTGATCGGCTTCACCGGCGAGGTTGAGAAAAAGAACGAGGAGGGAAAGCCCCGCACGCAAGTGCTCGGGCTCTTCGGCATCGAGTCATCGATGGAATCGTTTCTAGCAGGCAGAGACGGATTGCGCGAGCATTTGCGTGACGCCCGCGGACTGGTGGTTCCCGGGAATTCCGGCTGCTTGAAGCCGCCGCGCGCAGGTCTGAACGTGAAGCTCACCATCGACATGGGCATCCAGTCCATCGTCGAGGAGGAACTCGACGCCAACCTCGCCGAGTTCGAATCCGTCCGCGGTGCCGTCGTCCTGATGGACCCGAAAACCGGGGATGTCCTCGCCATGGCCAGCCGTCCGCATTTCGACCTCAACCACAAGCAGGACATCGCGGCTAACGGCTACAACTACGCCATTCAAGCGATTTACGAGCCGGGCTCGACGATCAAGATCGTGGCTACCTCCGGCGCGCTCAACGAAGGTCTCGTCACTCCGCAAACCTCGGTCTTCTGCCACAACGGCTACTACCGATCGGGCTCGGTCGAAGTGAAGGACGACCATCCCGCCGGCTCGCTGAGCTTCGAAGGCGTGCTTCAGAAATCCAACAATATAGGCACCTTCAGCCTCGGACGTCAGCTCGGGTCGAAGCGCTTTTACCAATACCTCCAAAACTATGGATTCGGCAAAAAAACCGGAATCCTGCTCAGCGGCGAAAGCTCGGGAATCGCCCGCAACACCGGCAATGAAGTTGATTTCTCCCGCGCTTGTTTCGGCTACGCCGCCAACGTGACGCCGCTCCAACTCGCCTGCGCCTACTCGGTCATCGGAGGCGACGGCAAGCTCCGCAAGCCGCACATCGTGAAGTCGCTCGTTGCCAACGACGGCACCGTCGTCGAGGACTATCCTCCGGAAGTCGTCAACGACGTGCTCAGGCCGAAGACCGCCGCCCAGATGCGCGCGGCCTTGGAGAAAGTTGTCCTAACTGGCGGCACCGCCACCCGCGCGGCGGTCCCCGGATTCCGCGTGGCGGGCAAGACGGGCACGGTCCAGAAGCACAATCCGAAAGGCGGCTACATGGCGAACAGCTACATCGTTTCATTCGCCGGAATGATGCCCGCGCAAGACCCGGCGTTTGTCTGCGTGGTGGTCATCGACGATCCACGCACCCAGAAGGTGACTCGCTACGGCGGGACCATCGCAGCACCGGCGTTCGGTAAAATCGCCGCCCGCGTCGCCGCATACATGAATTTGCAACCTACCGAGCCCATTTCACCTTCCCTCGCCGCCGCCGCCCGATGATTCTCCGCGATCTTGTTTCCAGTCTATCAAGAGTCACGGTCGCCGGATCGCTGGACGCTGATGTCCATGCCATCACCGCGTCATCGCGGGAAGCCGCTCCGGGAGTGGTCTTCGCCGCCATCCGCGGCACGGTTGCCGACGGCCACCGCTTCATCAACGACGCGCTCGCCGCCGGGGCTTCCGTCATTCTGGCGGAAACGGCACCGCCTTCCGATTACTCCGCGCCCGCCGTCTGGCTGCACGTGCCGGACAGCCGCGCCGCCGTGGCCACGCTCGCCTCGACGCTGGCAGATCATCCCTGGAAGGATCTCGCCATCGCCGGAGTCACCGGCACCAACGGCAAGACGACCACCGCGTTTTTGCTCCATCACGTGATGAAGACCGCATGGCACCGCGCCGGCTTGCTCGGCACCATCCTCGTCGATGACGGCGAAACGGTGGAGGCCGCCAAACACACCACGCCTGGCTCCATCGAGCTTTCCGCCTTGCTCGCCCGCATGAAGGACAACGGCTGCCGCGGCGTGGCGATGGAGGTCTCCTCGCACGGCATCCATCAGAAACGCGTCTCGGCGATCGGCTTTGACGCCTGCGTTTTCACCAATCTCACTCAGGATCATCTCGACTACCACGGCACGCTCGACGCCTATTTCAAGGCGAAGGCGGAATGGTTCCTCGAACTCGCGGCCAATCCGCTCGGGAAAAAGCCGGTGGCCGTGATCAACACCGACGACGCCTACGGCGCGGAACTCGCGGCTTCACTTGACGGCAAGATGCCGGTGCTCCGCTTCGGCTTCGGCGTGCACAGTGATTTCCGCGCGAATAACTTCCGCCAGAGCGCGAAGGGCATGGAATTCGAGCTCGCGGCGAAGGGCAAAACCTTCCTCGTCCGCGCTCCGTTGATCGGGCGATTCAATGTCTACAATCTGCTAGGAACCATCGCCGCCGCCAGCGCCTGTGGCATCCGCCCGCGTGACGCCGTCGCGGCATTGGTCGATGCGCCGCAGGTTCCGGGCCGCATGGAAAACGTCGGCAACGCCGGCGGAGCCACGGTTTTCGTCGATTACGCGCACACGCCGGACGCCTTGGAAAACGCCTGCCGCACGCTCAAGGAACTCGACCCGCGCCGCCTGATCACCGTCTTCGGTTGCGGTGGCGACCGCGACAAAACCAAGCGCCCGCTGATGGCCACCGCCGCCGCCCGCCACAGTGACGCATGCGTCGTCACCTCCGACAACCCGCGCTCGGAAGACCCGCTGGCGATCATCCGTGAGATCGAAAGCGGCCTCAAAGACAAAACCTTCCGCAGCATCCCCGACCGCGCGGAAGCGATCGATTTTGCGGTGCGGAACTCGCTCTCCGGCGACGTCATTCTCATCGCCGGGAAGGGTCACGAAACGACCCAACAGTTCGCCGACGAGACCGTTGACTTCGACGACCGCAAGCACGCGAGCAAAGCGCTTCGCGACCGCGCTCAAGCTATTTCAGACATGCGATGAAACCCATCTCCGCCCAACAACTTGCGGACCTCCTCGGCGTTTCCCTCGCCGCGGGCGGGGGCGGCGTGATGATTTCCGGCGGCGTCTCCACGGACACACGCGCGCTGCCGCAAGGCTCGGCGTTCTTCGCGCTGCGCGGTGAGAATTTCAACGGCGACACCTTCGCCGCGAAGGCGCTGGAGAGCGGCGCGTCGGTCGTCGTCGTCCAGCAATGGGAAGGCGAGCCTCCGGCAAATACGGCGGTCATCGTCGTGCCCGACACGCTGCTCGCGCTGCAACGCCTCGCCTGCTGGTGGCGCAAGCAGTTGGACATCCCGGTGGTTGGCATCACCGGCTCGAACGGCAAGACCAGCACCAAGGATTTCACCGCCGCGGTTCTATCCAAACACTTCAATGTCTCCGCCACCCGCGGGAATTTGAACAACCACATCGGCGTGCCGATCACCGTCCTTTCGACGACGCCCGGGCACACCGCCGCCGTCTGGGAGATGGGGATGAACCATCCGGGCGAGATCGCCCCGCTGTGTGAGATCGCCCGCCCGAAATACGGCATCATCACTAACATCGGCACCGCGCATATCGAGTTTCTCAAAACCCGCGAGGCGATCGCCGAGGAAAAAGGCATGCTCGCCCGCGCGCTGCCGGCGGACGGGATTTTGTTCATGCCGGTGAATTGCGACTTCCACGACTACCTCCGCCAGCGGACGAAGGCGCAGATGGTCGCCGTCGGCAATGGGCGCGGGTTGGTGCGTGCGGAAAGCCTTCGTTTCGAAGCGGATGGAACTTCGTTCACCCTGGTCATCGAAGGCGAGAGTCCGGTGGAAGTCACCCTGCAGGTGCCCGGTCGCCACATGGTAACCAATGCGTTGTTAGCCGCCGCCGTCGGATGGAAGCTCGGGATTTCCCCGGCTGAAATCGCCGACGCGCTTTCCAACGCCGCGCTCACGGGCGGACGGCTTGGCCGTTACGAATATCACGGCACGACGGTCATCGACGACACCTACAACGCAAACCCGGAGTCGATGGCTGCCGCCATCGAAACCCTGGCGGACACACCGGTTCATCACGGCTCCCGGCGCATCATCGTCCTCGGCCGGATGGGCGAACTCGGTGCTCACGCGCCCGCCGCCCACCTTCGCACCGGCGCCCTCGCCGCTGCGCGCCACCTCACTGTCATCGCCGTGGGGGAAGGTGCCGAAGGCATCGCCGAGGGCGCGCAAAACGCGCCTCATTTTTCCGACCTCGACCAGGCAGCCAAGTGGCTGACCCGCGAGGTGAAACCCGGTGACGTCGTCCTGTTCAAGGGTAGCCGCGCCGCCACCGTCGAACGCGTCATGCAAGCCGCATTCCCCCGAAACTGATGCTCCCGGCGATTTACGATTTCTGGTATCAGGCATTCGAGCGCGGCGACTCGTGGGCGATCACCTGCCGTTTTCTCAATCTGTTTCAATACATCACCTTCCGCGCGGCGAGCGCCGGATTGCTGGCGTTCATCCTATCAGTGATCTTCGGCCCGCGGGTGATCCGCCGCTTGATCTCGCTCAAGGTCGGACAGCCGATCCGCACAGCGGCAGAGGTCCACAAGCTGGCGGAACTGCACGGCGGGAAAATCGGCACACCGACGATGGGCGGCGTGCTCATCATCGGCTCGGTGCTCATTGCCACGCTCGTTTGCGCCCGTCCGCTGAATCCGTTCATCGCCGTCTGCGCCTGCACCATGGCGGCCTGCGGGTTGCTGGGTTTCTGCGACGACTACAAGAAGGTGAAGGAGAAGAAGTCGGACGGGATCAGCAGCCGCAAGAAACTCGGCTGGCAGTTGGTCATCGCGCTGATCGCGGCCTGCTTCCTGTATTTCAAAAAGGAGATCTCCGGCTTCGGCGCGACGCCCCAACAGATCGCCGATGGTCTGGCAGGATACCGTCTCGGGGAGACCCGCATTGACATTGGATCGATCTGTTTTCCGCTGTTCAAGGAGGAAATCATCAACCTGCATTGGATGATCATTCCTTTCTTCGCGCTGGTGATTGTGGGTTGTTCGAATGCAGTAAATTTGACCGACGGGCTCGATGGATTGGCGACGGGGACGACCATTAGTGTGGCACTGTCCTATGCATTTCTAGCCTATCTCGCAGGTCATTTTTACATGGCCACCGAGTATCTCGTGATCCCGCACAACCGCTACATCGGCGAGCTGGCGGTTTTCCTGATGGCGCTGGTGGGCGCGAGCTTCGGCTTTCTGTGGTTCAACTGCCACCCCGCCAAGGTTTTCATGGGCGACACCGGTTCGCTGGCGATCGGCGGCGCGCTCGGCACGGCGGCGATCTGCACCAAGCAGGAGCTGCTGCTCATCATCATCGGCGGAGTGTTCGTGATGGAGGCGATGTCGGTCATCCTCCAGGTCGGCAGCTTCAAGCTGCGGAAAAAGCGGATCTTCAAGATGTCGCCGATCCACCATCATTTCGAACTTCTCGGCTGGCATGAAAACCAGGTGATCATCCGCTTCTGGATCATCTCGATCATGCTCGCGCTCTTCGGCCTCGCCCTTCTCAAGATTGCCTAACTCAACCATGGATCTCACCGGAAAACATGTCGCCATCCTTGGCGTGGGACGCAGCGGTCGCGCGGCCGCGGCGCTCGCGCTGCGTGAGGGCGCGCGGGTTTCCGCGTGGGACAGCGCGGGTGGGGAGAAGTTTTCCGGCATGCCGTCCGGTGTTGAAATCCACCCGAACGCCACGGACGCGGAAGGTCGCGGGCTGGTGTCGGACCTGTTGGTCGTGAGTCCCGGCATCGATACTTACGGATCCTACGTCGCGGCGTTTTCCGAGCGTGCGGGCGAGGTGATCGGCGAGGTGGAACTGGCGGCGCGGTTCTATCAAGGGCGGATCATCGGCATCACCGGCACCAACGGGAAGACGACGACGACCGAACTGGTCGAGCGCCTCCTCTCCCACGCCGGGCTCGGTGGGACGGCTTGCGGGAACTACGGCACGCCTTTCGCGGAGGTGGTCTTGCAGGCGAATCCGCCGGAGGTCGTCTCGCTGGAGCTGAGTTCTTTCCAGTTGGAAACGATTCGCACGCTGCATCCGGTCGTCGCGATTTGGCTGAATTTCGCGCCGGACCACATGGACCGCTATCCGACGGTGGAGGTTTATCGGGCAGCCAAGTTGCGGATTTTCGAAAACCAGACTTCAGCGGATACCGCCGTGGTGCGGACCGGCGAAAATCTTCCCGCTCTGGCGGCGAAGGTGGTGACTTTTTCCACCACGGACCGTGACGCCGACTGGTATTCCGCGGGTCACGCCATCGAGCACGGCGGCGAGACCTGGCTCGAAATGGACCGCGACACCAGCTTGCGCGGGCTTCACAACGCGGAGAATACTATGGCGGCTCTGGCAGCTTGCCAGGCACTCGGCATTCCCGCGCTCGCCATGCGCGAGGCGCTGCGTGGTTACGCCCCGCCGCCGCACCGCTGCGAACTCATCCGCACGCTTGACGGCGTCGAGTATTTGAACGACTCGAAGGCGACCAACCTGCATGCACTGGAAAGCGCGCTGCGCTCGCAAACCCGGCCGGTGGTGCTCATCGCCGGCGGGAAAGAGAAGGGGCTGGATTACGCTTCGGTAGTTCCGCTGCTGACGGAAAAAGCGCTCGCCGTCGTCACCTTCGGTCAGATCTCCCGGCCGCTGGCGGATCTTTTCTCGCAGGCCGTCGCCTGTGAATCGGTGTCGGATTTGTCCTCCGCCGTGGCGACCGCGCGCAGCCTCGCGCCGCGCGGTTCGACTGTTTTGCTCTCGCCGGGAACCTCGTCGTTCGATCAGTTCACCGGCTATGAACAACGTGGAAACGCCTTCCGCGATCTCGTCCATCAACTCCGCTAAATCTCATGAAACCCCACACCCTCCCCGTCAAACGCCGTCCCGTGTCCAAAGGAATTTTCAAGCGCCTGAGCGCCGTCACCGCCAACCGCAAGCAACGCGTCGCGGCGGCCGCCTCCGCTGATATGGAAGTGGATGACAGTAGTTCGAAAATCTCCCGCGCGCTGACGATCGTGTTCCTGTTCCACATCGTCGCGATCGGGTTGATCTTCGTGCACCAGAAATTCCTCGACGGCCGGACTCCGGCCGCGCCGCAGGCGGCCAAGGCCGGGAAAGTCCAAGCGGCTTCCCCGGTCGCGGCCGCGGCCGCGCCGCGCCGCGCGGACCTTCCGCGCCTGTCATCGGGTGATAAGCCGTATATCGTTAGGGCGGGTGACAACTACGCCCGCATCGCCGCGGCGGAGGCCGTGGACGAGGGCGATCTCCGCCTGATCAACGAGCACGTCGATATCGGGCCGGGGCTGATTCTGAAGATTCCGCCGAAGCGCATCGTCGCCGTGGACCCTCCGGAAGTCACCGCGATCCGGAATCAAGTGTCTTCGGCTGGCGATTCCGGGTTGGTGGACGCGGTGCCGGTGAACGTGAGCGGCGCGCCGCGCGCGCAGCTGGTCCGTCCTAATATCATGCGTGGCGCCCAGACAGTGAGCGCGCCGGCAACCGCTTCTGGAAAGACCTACGTCGTGCAGAACGGCGACAGCGTCTGGCGCATTGCCAATCGTTTCAAAGTGAACCAGGATGCGCTGATGAAAGCGAACGGCCTCAGCGACGCGCGCAAACTCCGGGGTGGCATGAGCCTCGTGATCCCCCAGTGATTTCCCGATCCCGATGACCCGTCACTGCTCTATCATTCTTTGCGCTGCGGTGGCCGCGTTGGTTGCGCTCGGGCTGATCATGCTGACGAGCACGGGCGCGTGGGTGAGGGGGTTCGGGCCCTATCATTTCCTCCAGCGCCAGGCGATCTTCGTCGGCGTCGGGCTGGTGGGCGCGGTTTTCGCCGCGAGACTTCCCTTGGAGTGGTTTCGCAAACTCTCTCCCTGGATGCTCGGCGGGGCCTGTGTTTTGCTGATTTGCTGCTTCGTGCCTGGCATCGCCGACCCGCAGCTCGGATCCAACAGGTGGATCAAGATGCCGCTGATCGGGCAGTTCCAGCCATCCGAGGCGGCTAAAATCGTCATCGTGATCGCCTTGGCGGCCTGGTTCGCGCGGTGGCAAACCGAGGTGCACACGCTGTGGCGCGGCTTTGTCATTCCTGGGATGATCGCGGGCGTCCCGATCATTCTGATAGCCGGGGAGACCGATGTGGGCTCGGCCTTGTCGCTGTGCGCTGCGGTCGGGGCGATGATGTTTTGCGTGGGGACCCGCTTGCTCTATGCGGCGCCGACGGCATTGGTGGCGATTTCCGGGGCGGTTTATTATGTAATGAATGATGTCGTCCGGCGGTCGCGGATTGACGCGTGGCTGGACTTGGAAAATCCCGTCCACCAGCTGGACAAGGGGATGCAGCAATGGCGCGCCCTGCTCGCCCTCGGCAACGGCGGGCCATGGGGCGTCGGCCTGGGCAACGGGGTGGAGAAATTCGGGACGCTGACCTTCGCGCACATCGACTTTATTTTCCCGGTGGTGGGGGAAGAGCTCGGGCTGCCATTCACGCTCGCGGTGGTGCTTTGCTACGTGATGATCGCCATCGGTGGTTGCGGCATCGCGCTTCAGGCGAACAATGTTTTCAACCGCTGCGTTGCTTTGGGTTTGACCTGCGTGATCGTGGTGCCGGCCATGCAGAACATCGCAGTCACCACCGCGATGCTGCCTAACGACGGCCTGCCGTTGCCGTTCGTGAGCTACGGCGGCACCAGTTTGGTCTTCAGTTTGGCGGCGGTAGGCATGCTCGTCGGCATTCACCGCCGGTCACAAGTCCGGGTCTCCCAGGAATTTCCGCTGACCCGGCAAACGCGGCTGGCCGTCAAGTTGTAGTTGCCGGCCGGGCGGGGGGTGGGCGGATGAATAGTCATGGTGACTACATTGCGAGTGGGATTGGCTGGCAGGCTTTTAAAGATGCGGGGAATTGTGGTTTCTTGCGATGTGGCTGGTTGACAGCGGCGGCAGAGATTGAACAATCTCACGGAAGCGCAGCAGGGGACGGTTGTCCAAGTTGCCATTGCAAAAACCCTTCTCCAAGGACTTAGAGCCCCGTGTTTTACAACGAAGATTATCTCGCAGAATTGCTTGCCGAAGCCGGAGTGGTGAGCGCCGACGAAGTCGCCCACTCGCGAAACGCACTCTCCGGAGGCGAAACAATCGTCGAATACCTCCTCGCCCACAGCGCCCTCTCCCAAGAGGATGTCGCGAAGACTTTGGCTTCAAATGCAGGCATTCCGTTCATCCGTCTTGCCGATGTGGCGTTCGACCCCGGCATCACGGAAACCATCTCGGACGAAATCGCCAAGCGCTACCGGGTCATTCCCGTGCAGGACGAGGGGCCGACCCTGACCATCGCGCTTGCCGACCCACTCGATTTCGAGTCGCTTGACAGCCTACCGCACGTGATCGGCCGCGAGTTGAGTCTGGTTTGCGTCACGCAGCAGGACATCCAGGAGCATCTCCGGCAATTCTATCATACCGGCGAGACGGCCGCCGCGGGCGCCTCCGAATACTCGGTGACCGGCGGCGACGCCGAGGCCGGCCCCAGTGGCAGCGACGCGCCGATCATCCGCCTGGTGATGCAGTTGCTGACCGAGGCTTTCCGCCTGCGGGCTTCGGATATCCACATCGAACCCTTGGAGACTTCGGTCCGCGTGCGGTATCGGCTGGACGGCAAGCTCGTCCACGTGGACACCCATCCGAAGAAACTTCTTCCTGCCATCATCGCCCGCTTGAAGGTGATGAGCGGCTCCATGTCGATCGCGGAAAAACGCTTGCCGCAGGACGGTCGGATCCAGCTGAAAATGGGCGACAAGGAGGTCGATCTGCGGGTGTCCTCGGTCCCGTCCAATCACGGCGAGTCGATCGTCATGCGGATTCTCGACAAGACCGCGCTGCTGCTCGGTCTTCCCGAGCTCGGCTTTTTCTCGGACGACCAGCAGGTTTTCGAGGGGCTTCTGGGCCTTCCTGACGGAATTCTCCTGGTCACCGGACCCACCGGTTCGGGAAAAACCACCACGCTTTACGCCTGCCTTAACGTCATCAACAAGCCGGACAAAAAGATCATCACCGTCGAAGACCCGGTCGAGTATGAGCTGCCCGGCATCAACCAAGTCATGGTCAAGACCGACATCGGCATGACCTTCGCCGCCGCCCTGCGCGCCATGCTCCGGCAAGCGCCCAACATCATCATGATCGGGGAAATCCGGGATGCGGAAACGGCGAACATCGCCATCAACGCCTCGCTCACCGGTCACTTGGTTTTCTCCACCCTTCACACCAACGACGCGCCCTCCGCCGTCGCCCGCCTCGCCGACATCGGGGTGAAGCCCTTCCTCATCGCCTCGGCCGTACGCGCCGTCCTCGCCCAGCGCTTGGTGCGCAAACTCTGCCCGCTTTGCAAGGCTCCGGCCATGCTTACCGACAAGGAAATGCGCGCGCTCTCCCTCGACTCGTCGCGGATGACGGAAGCCACCATCTTCGGCCCGGTCGGCTGCGAGAAATGCCGCGGCAACGGCTACAAAGGACGGATGGGGATTTTCGAAACCTTTATCATCGACGACGAAGTCCGCACCATGATCAACACCGGCCTCACCACCACCCAGCTACGCCGCCGGGCCCGCGAGCTCGGCATGCGCACCCTCCGCGAGGACGGCATCCGCAAGGTGCTCGCCGGCCTCACCTCCGGCAGCGAGGTGGTGCACGCCACCATGTCAGACGCCGACTGACCAACCTTCTCAAAAACCCTTTCGCTTCCCAGTCCCATGGACAACCAACAGCTCATCGAACTTTTCCAATCCCGCGGCCTCATCGACCAGGCGCTCGCGCAGGACATCCTCGCGGAAGTCGGCCAGAGCGGCAAGGAAATCGCCGAGATTCTCGCAGACTTCCAAGTCATCCAAAGCCGCGACGACGTTTGGCCCGTCGTCGCCTCCGAGCTCGGCACCAGCATGGTGGACCTCCGAGACTGGACCCCGCCCGAGGCGCTACTTGCGCTCGTTCCCGCAGGCACCGCCCGTCTCCACGGCGCGCTGCCCGTCAGTTTCGATGAAACCGGCCTCTATGTGGCGCTGGTGGATCCGCTCAACCCGCAGACTCCCGAAGACCTGCGCTTCGCCCTCGGTCGTGAAATCACCGTCGTCGTCGCCCCGGACTATTTGGTAGAAGCCAAGATCAACGAGTGCTACGGCGGCGAAGGCAAGGCGATGGAAGATATCCTCAGCCAGCTCGACGCCACCGCCGCAAGCCTCAGCGCCGCGGATCTGGAATCCGAGGCGAACTCCGCGCCCATCATCCGCTACGTCGACCTCGTTCTCTACCAGGCGATCAAGCAGAAAGCCTCCGACATTCATTTCGAGCCCTTCGAAAAGGACTTCAAAATCCGCTACCGGGTGGACGGCGCGCTTTATGAAATGGCCCCGCCACCGATCCACCTCGCCGGGCCTATCATTTCCCGCGTCAAGGTCATGTCCAACATGAACATCGCCGAGCGGCGCATCCCTCAGGACGGCCGGATCGTCAAACAGTTCGGGGAAAAACAAGTGGACATGCGGGTTTCCTCGTTGCCCACCCACCACGGCGAGTCAATCGTGTTGCGGGTGCTCGACCGCTCGTCCATCAATCTCTC
Organism: Akkermansia muciniphila; assembly: GCA_945879075.1. Taxonomy (GTDB): domain Bacteria; phylum Verrucomicrobiota; class Verrucomicrobiia; order Verrucomicrobiales; family Akkermansiaceae; genus Luteolibacter; species Luteolibacter muciniphilus_C. The sequence continues at coordinate 20,225 of CAMCUY010000027.1, forward strand.
GCTCGAGAATCTCGGGCTCACGGACCACATTTACAACTACATCACCGACACGATCGAGAAGCCCAACGGCATCTTCATCGTCACTGGTCCCACCGGCGCGGGCAAGACCACCACGCTCTACGCCGCCCTCCGCCGCATCAACACCATCGACGCCAAACTCCTCACCGCGGAAGACCCGGTCGAGTATGACATCGACGGCATCATCCAGATCCCCATCAACGAAGCCATCGGCCTCGACTTCCCGCGCGTGCTCCGCGCCTTCCTCCGCCAGGACCCGGACCGGATCATGATCGGGGAAATGCGCGACAAGGAAACCGCGACCATCGGCATCCAGGCCGCGCTCACCGGGCACTTGGTGCTTTCCACCCTCCACACCAACGACGCCCCAGGCGCGGTTACTCGTCTCGTGGACATGGGCTGCGAGCCGTTCCTCGTTTCCGCCTCGCTGGAAGGCATCCTCGCCCAGCGTCTTGTCCGGACCATTTGCAAGGAATGCAAGACCCCCTACGAGCCTAACGAAGCCATCCTGAGCCAACTCGGCATCTCCGCGCACGAACTCGGCGACAAGCAGTTTTTCACCGGTGGCGGCTGCGAAGTCTGCGGCCAGTCCGGTTACCGCGGCCGCCGCGGCCTCTACGAGCTGCTCAACGTCACCGACCCCATCCGCGAACTCATCACCGCGCGAGCTCCCTCCGTGGTCCTCAAACAGAAGGCCGTGGAGCTCGGAATGAACACCCTTCGGGAAGATGGTTTGCGCAACATTTACGCTGGAACCACCACCATCGAGGAAGTGCTCAAATATACCTAAGCTTCCTATTTTCTACACTTCCATCCTTTACAGCTCCTCATAGAACTCACAAAACAACCCGTACCCATGGCTAATTTTCAATACTCCGCGCTTGATCCCAGAGGTGAACAAACTACCGGCACCTTGGCTGCCGCCAGCGAGGCCGAAGCTATCCAACAGCTCCGCGCCAAGGGGCTCTACCCGACCCAGATCAGCGAAGAGGGGAAAACCAAAGGCAAAGGCAAAAGTGCTCCGGCCAAAACCAAGGGTAAAACCGCAGCCAAGTCGCCCGCCAAGGGCCACGTCGGCGGCAGCATCAAGCCGAAGAGCCTGATGATCTTCACCCGCCAGCTCGCGACGCTCATCGATTCCGGCCTGCCGCTGCTCCGCAGCCTCACCGTCCTCGAAAAACAAGAGCCCAATCTCGTTCTCAAGGCGACCGTCAGCGCGCTTGCGGAAAACGTCCAGGGCGGCTCCACCTTCTCCGAATCGCTGGCTCAGCATCCGAAGATTTTCAACAAGCTCTACGTCAACATGGTCAAGGCCGGCGAACTCGGCGGTGTGCTGGAAATCGTCCTCAACCGTCTCGCCGAGTATCAGGAAAAGGCCCAGAAGCTCAAAAACAAGATCGTTTCCGCCATGGTCTATCCGGTGATCGTCATGTTCATCGCCGTCGCCATCCTCGTCTTCCTGATGATTTTCATCGTGCCGAAGTTCAAGGAAATGTTCACCAACACGGATTCCGAACTGCCGCTGATTTCCAAGATCGTCTTCGGCATGTCCGAGTTCTTCCTCGCCCGACCGCTGTTCGTGCCCAACGTGGTTTTCGTCTTCATCATCTTCGGCATCGGCGTCTTCCTCTTCAATATCTGGGGCCGCACCACCGGCGGCCGCGTGGTGATCGACAACCTGAAGCTGAAAATGCCCGTCCTCGGCGACATCCAGCGCAAGAGCGCGGTGTCCCGGTTCTCCCGCACGCTCGGCACGCTCGTCACCTCTGGCGTCCCCATCCTCCAGGCGCTCAACATCACCCGCGACACCGCTGGCAACGTCGTCATCTCCGAGGCCATCGAAAAAGTCCACGAAGCCGTCAAGGAAGGTGAAACCATCGTCACCCCGCTCCAAGCCTCCGGCGTTTTCCCGAACATGGTCATCTCCATGGTGGACGTCGGCGAGGAAACCGGACAACTCCCCGAGATGCTCCTCAAGGTCGCCGACGTTTACGACGACGAAGTCGACAACGCTGTCACCGCGCTCACCTCGATCCTCGAGCCGATCATGATCGTGATCCTCGCGCTCATCGTCGGCGCCGTCGTATTTGCATTGTTCCTGCCGCTGATTAAGATGATCTCGACGATGGGCAACCAGTAATCCGCTGGCAACCATCACGGACAGACTTGAAATCCAAGGATCATGAAAATCACACCGCGCACCGGCAAGGCAGCCTTCACGCTCATCGAGGTGATGGCGGTCATCACCATCATCGTCATCCTCGCCGGTCTGGTTGTTGGAGGTATGTCGGTCGTCAATGAACGACAGGCGAAAAACAAAGCTCAGGTCCAGATGGCCCTGATTTCCAAGGCGCTTGAGGAATACAAGCTGGATATGGGGACTTATCCGCCAACCACCAACAAAACTGGGAGTTTGACAACAGCGGCGGGGACTTCCACGTCTTCAATTCTTTACCAGGCACTTTTCAAAGACGGCTACGACTACACCTTAAATGCCACACCTCCGGCAAACTGGACCAAGGCCACCAAGATTTATCTCCCCGACCTAGATCCAACCTCCACCAAACAAGGCTGGGTAACTACTTTGACGATTGTGGGGGCAAATCTTCCAATCACTGACCCATGGGGAAATCAATACTGCTATCGCACCGCGACCGGGACGCCACCTGCAAGCGGATCTGCGCCAGTCAATGCAAACACTCAGAATCCTGATTTTGATCTGTGGTCGATGGGTAAAGATGGAAAATCGAATGCGGCCAATCCTAGTTTGACGACACCTGCCTCAAACAATCCGAATGTGGACGACATCAGGAATTTTTAATCCAAATTCGCAAGTCCGGTAGTGATCGACGGATTGCAACCAATTTCAAAGCCCGCCCTTCCGGCGGGCTTTTTCCTTTCACACCACCGGCCACTCGCCGCGGTCTTCGAGCAGCTTGCGGAGGAACAACCGGTCGATTTGGTCCTTCTCCCGGAAAGTTTGTTTGGTCTTCCACAACAGAATGGGCGATGCGAAAGGAATGGTAACTCCATCCACCACTACCGGACTGATCAAATCCTTGGCGGATTCGTAATCATGACCGCATGCCTTGGCCATGAGGTCCACGGTGATTTCATCGCACACCCGCACCACGACATAGTCCGCCACTTCACCCGGTCGCAGTTCTTTCGCCGCGCCATCCGGCAACAACGAAAGCACTTCGAAGATCTTTCGCTCGTTGGTCTCTTCAGTTTCGATCAGAAGATCGATATCCTCGGTGTTTCGCGTGAATCCATGAATGTTGATCGCCATGCCGCCAACCACGATGTAGTTGACGTTTCTTTGGTTCAGTTCGCGGCAGAGTCCGACCAAATCGCCCATTAACGGCGGCCGGGTGCGTTCCGCATCATTAGCTTCGTCTTCCATTCGTCGAATTCCTCCATGCTTTTGAAACGGTGAACTCCTTTTGGAAATGGTAGGCCGCCCCATAAGTGCTGAAAATTCCGCTGGAGCCAGTTGAAGTGCTCCCAGTCACCATTTCCGTCTGCGGGTGGCGGGTGGCGCTTGCCGACTATCTTGGCACTCGGGTCTCCAGATTCAATCAGCTCGTTCACGTTGGAGACATAACGCGTCCGACGGTGGATAGCGAGCGGTGTTTTAGCGGATTTTAGGCGACTTACACGCCTGAATGTTCTCGACGCCAGTCTCTGCGGCGGGCTTCTTTCTCGCAGCAACATGAGCGATGAAACCACAGCCTCCCCTGAGAATTCTCCCGACCCAAGCGCCGGAAACGCACCGCGCGCCCGCCGGATTTCCACTCCCCGCCCGAAGAAGGCCGCCAAGAAAGTTGGCGCGGGGAAATCCGCCGGTCCAGACGTAGTGGAAGAGGTCAGCATCCCATTTCCATCCGCTCCGAAGCGCGAGCAGGCGGTTGAAGTGTCCGTGCCAGACGGCGACGATTGGCCGGAGTACGAAGCGGAGTCCGGTGGCGGCAGTCCGTCCCAGACGACGGAAGCGGCCAAGCGGAAGCGTCGTCGGCGCAAAGGCAAGGGGCAGGGGAGCGGACCGCAGAATGCGGGAGAGCCGTCGGGCGACGAATCCCACCCGGTCGCCGTGCCGGAGCCGAAGTCGGGTGATTCCGCTCCTGAGCAACGGCCGCGGCCGCATCAGGGAGCTCCAGCCCAACAGCCGCCGCGTCCGAAAATCGATCCGGAGTTGCTGACCAAGATGGCGTGGAAAATCTATCTCGCCGAGGTCAGCGAGGAAGGCGTCGCGCTCATCGGCGATAACGATGCGAAGGACCTTTCCCGCCGTTGTTTCCGTCTGGCGGAGATCTTCATCGAAGAGCAATTGCGCCGACGTTGAACGTGGCGATGGTAAACACCTGTTCTTTCATCCACCGATGAATCGCGTTTCACTTCTACGCGCTGGCTCTGTCCTCGTTTTCGCCTGCCTTTCCGGTCGAGCTGCGGACGAAGTTTCGCCAACTTCAGTGGTGGTCTCCAAAACCCTGACCCCGGTCTTTGGCGCGGGCCCGGTCTCCAAACCGCTGGTTTCAGCAGAGGCTTACTCGAATTTCCGCTTAGTGCTCGAATACGACGCTGCGGGCCCTTCGCGCGTGGCTCTCGGGAAGGATGCCTTGGTGGAGCTCCCCGCGGGCAGTGGTCGGCGTGTTGAGCTGGCCTATGAGCACATTCCTTCCAGCGCTCCGCATATCAGGGTCTGGATCGACGGGAAAGCGGATAGCGAGGGACGCGCTATCGGGAAGGGACGCCAACAGGAGGCGATGAAGGTGGCCGACCTCGAGCTATCGCGACAAGTGCTTCGATTCGACCGTGATTTCACGGCGATGGTCATGTTCCGGCCGGGCAAGCGCGGTGGCACCTTTTTCGCCAAGGCGATGCCGAAGGGGAAATGGATTCCGAATGCGAAGGCCTTATACCTCCGCAACAACCGCCTGATCTATGACATCGCTTTTGTCGGCGCACTGACCGGCGAGTCGGTGGTGGCTCCAGGCAAGGAACATGTCGCCGTATTGGTATCGAAAGCAGGGAACGTGCGATTGTTTCTCGATGGGAAGATGGATGGATCCCGGAGCGGCTTCACGGCACAGGATCCGGCGGAGACGGTCTTCAAGCTGGGGGCGGCGGCGACGAATTTCGGCGGAGAATTGGATGGATCGATTTCCGGAGTAAGGTTCTGGCGACGCGCCCTCAACGCCGATGAGATCGGTAGTTTGTCCAAGGGGAACGAGAAATCGGTGAACACACCTGACTTCGACTGGAACGGATCAAAAGCGGGCGAAGGGGGCTTGAGCGAGTTCGGCGCGGTTCCTGGATATCCCGTTCGACCAACGCTGGAGCCCGGCAAGGGATTCGTGCTTCATCGCGCGTTCGTGCAACCGTTGAGTGCCTCGGATCATGGTGAATTGGTCGGAGGATGGAATGAAGAGAGCCTGAAGAACGGCGAGACGATCTACAATCAGATCTGCAGAAAGGGACGATTTTCGTCGGTTTTCGCATACTTCAGCACATCGTGTGGTCCCGCTTGAACTCCAGCGACTTGCTTTCCGGTTCGTGGATGAGAGTGGCGAACATGAGGGAGATTTTCAGGCGATTTTTTCGATGAGCGGGGAAAGATCATTCCAGGGCAGGACGGTGGCTTTCTCCCGGTGCTGGAGAGTGGTGCCGCCGTGGATGAGCCAAGGGGTGATCGTCTGCCGGGTGAGCTTGGCGCGCCAGTAGTCGAGGCCGGAAAAGAAGTCGGATGCGATGGTCTCGCCGGATTTGATTTCCACGGCGTGGAATGTATCCGGTCCGGTTTCGATGAGGGCGTCGATTTCGTGGCCTTCCTTGTCACGGAGGAAATGGAGGGTGGGCTTGAGCCCGTGATTCGTTTGTGCCTTGAGGAGCTCGGTCATGATCCAGTTTTCAAACAAGGCACCGCGTTGGGGGTGGGCGCTGATGTGGTCGGGAGTGCGCACGCCGACGAACCAGGCAGCGAGCCCGGGATCGCAAAAGTAGAGCTTGGGCGTCTTGACGAGGCGCTTGTTGAGGTTGGTGAACCAAGGGCGCACCAGAAACACCAGATGGCTGGCTTGGAGCACGGACAGCCAGGAATCGGCGGTGACGCGGGTGATGCCGGTGTCCGCCGCGAGTGAGGTGATGTTGAGAAGCTGGCCGATCCGCCCGGCACAGAGCTGGATGAAGCGCTGAAAAGTGGCGAGATCCTGGATGTTGAGTATTTGCCGCACATCCCGCTCCAAGTAGGTGCCGACGTAATCCTGAAGCCAAACGGTAGGATCGACCGGCCGGTCATGGATCGGCGGGAAAAAACCGGCATGGAGCAGGGCGTTCACTGAAGACGGCGCGCGTCCCGCCGCTTGGAGTTCCCCATAGGAAAATGGTAGCAAGTGCAGCAGCGACGCCCGTCCGGCGAGGCTTTGGGTAATCGAGCTGATCAACTCGAACTGACTCGATCCGGTCAGGATAAATCGACCCATCCGGCGGTCGGCATCGACGACGCCCTGGAGGTAGGAAAAAAGTTCCGGAGCACGCTGGACTTCATCAAGGATGGCACCATCGGCCACCTGACGGAGAAAGGCCCGTGGATCTTCGGTAGCGAAGGCGCGGGTGTCCGGATCCTCCAGCGAGAGGTAGGGAAGCTCCGGCGCGAGCAGGCGGGAAAGCGTGGTCTTGCCGGACTGACGGGGACCGGTGATGGTCAGAATCGGGAAGCCAGCCAGTCGCTCACGCGCCGCCGCCGCCGCGATCCGGGGGATGGGCTGCACTGGAAGCTGCGGGCTGGAAATCGCGGTCATGGCTGGTTGTATAGTCGAGAATTCATTTAGTCAATACCGTCTTCCTTTCATACCTCATCGTTCAGCCCTCATCCTTTCAAAGTGCTCCCATGCAAGTCGGTAGTCGTCCTTCCTGTTGGAAAATCTATTGGCATCGACGCTCCGCAGTTTCTTGATGGACAGGGTGGGAAACGGAGTTGGTTTATGGTCATTCGCGTAAGGTTAACGCGTAAATGACTGATGCTTAGTGATTTGGATCAAAAATAATCACAATAAAAGCTTGGCAAGGCGAGCGGGCCGGCAAGCTCGGTATGTCAAAAGCCTTACCCGCCGGCCGCTCGTGGCCGAGCCTGCCCGACCTTGATCTGATCGCAAGCCAAACCCGGTTGATCACCCGCAATTCCCGCAAATTCACCGCCACCGGTTTCCTGCAATCCCTGCTCAGCTCCGTGGCCACCGGACTGGCGTCGTTGAACCAGATCGCAGGCGACCTCAAGGACAGGGATCATCCGGGCATGGCACGCCAGTCCCTTCACGAGCGTTTCGA
>CAMCUY010000028.1 GCA_945879075.1 Akkermansia muciniphila
GTAGGGATCGGTGTTGACGAGCGACGGATCGGCCTCGACCTCCGGATTCACCTCCACGACCTCGCCGCTGATCGGCGCGTAAATGTCGCTGGCGGCTTTCACGGATTCCACCACGGCGGTCGGATCGCCGGCGTCCACGGCGCGGCCCACGACGGGCAGCTCGACGAAGACGACGTCGGTGAGTTCTTCCTGGGCGTGGTCGGAAATGCCCACGGTGGCGATGTCGCCATCAAGGCGGACCCATTCGTGGGAGGTGGCGTAGCGGAGGTCGGCGGGGGTGTTCATAGGCTGGTCAGTGGATGGTTGATGGTTTGGAAATGATAGGTCTCATAGGTCCCATGCGGCCTATTTCTTATAAAAAGGCTTTTTGACGACTTCCGCTGGGAACAGCCGTCCGCGGACTTCGATTTGCAGCGGCGTTCCGATATTCGAAAACTCCGCCGGCAAGTAGGCCATGCCGATGCCGGTCATCAGTGAGGGCGAAAGCACGCCGCTGGCGAGTTCTCCGAGCACCGCGCCGTCGGCGGAAACGACCGGATAGTGCGCGCGCGGCGGCGGGCCTTTGTCCAGATATCGCAGCGCCGTCAACGTCACCGCCGGGCCATCGGCCTTCTGGCGGACGAGCGTGTCGCGGCCGATGAAGGCGCCTTTTTCCAGCGTGCAGAAGAACCCGAGCCCTGCCTCGATCGGCGTGCGCTCGGGGGAAAGATCGTTGCCGTTGAGCGGATAGCCCATTTCCAGGCGGAGCGAATCGCGCGCCCCGAGGCCGCAGGGTTTCGCTCCGGCGGCGAGAAATTTGTCCCACCAAGCGATACCCTCGTCGGCCGGGCTGAAGAACTCGAAGCCGTCCTCGCCGGTGTAGCCGGTCCGGCAAACCACCGCGCCCGTGGCGGTGGTCATGATGCCATTGCGCGGCGGCAGCGTTTCAGCTGGGAAAACCTTGGCGAAAATCTCCGCCGACGTCGGCCCCTGAATGGCCATGCCTGCCCACTGCTCGCTCTCGTTGCGCAGCGTCACGTTCGCGTCCTGCCGCGCCGCCATCCACGCGAAGTCCTCGTCAATCATCGACGCGTTCACCACCAGGAAAAACTCCGCTTCGCCGGACCGGTAGGCGATCAAGTCGTCGATCACGCCGCCGTTTTCATTGAGCATCAATGTGTAATGCCCCTCGCCGATGCCGAGCTTGGCGATGTCGTTGGTGAGCAAGCCGTTCAGCCAAGCCGCTGCGACCGGACCGCTGACGATGAATTGGCCCATGTGGGAAATATCAAAAATCCCGCAGGCGGTGCGGACGGTCGTGTGCTCGTCGATGATCGACGTGTATTGCACCGGCATGTTCCAACCGGCGAAGGGCACGAGTTTCGCACCGAGCGCCACGTGGGCGGCTTCGAGCGGGGAGCTTTTGATTTCGGAAATCACGCCGCATAGACTGAAAGCGCGACCCCCGCTTGTCAATCGGCGTGCGAATTTCGTTGCCGTGAAAATAAATTGATTAATCCGCTCAATTGTTTCTTGGCGAATAACTGATCCAACCTTCAGGTGATCAACGGATCAGTGGTGTCTTTGTTAAGCTACTCAACCCCATGCAAACTCATCTCCTGCCTCAATTTAGGATCGGTTTACGTCTCTCGCTGCTGTTGCTGGCGGGAATTTTTTTTGGAACGGCCAGTTCGCTGTCTGCGGCAAAGGGCAGTTGGAGATCTTTAAATCTTAAAATTGCGGCAGATCGCCAGACGGCAACCGTCATGGTCCCGGAAGGGATCGCGAGCGTATCCCTGCAAAGCTGCCAACGCCCGGGCGGTTGGAAGACCGTGACTTCTCAAGGCGGAGTTGCCGGTTCATTCACATTCGACCTCCCGTCGAATAGCAAAAAAATCCGCTGGCGGGCGCTTGGCTGGTATGTAGGGGGCGCGATGTCTCCAGGTAAATTTCCAGCGAAGTTTTATCAGGGGCAAAAGACCTTCGGCCCTGTCAAGTCGGCTGGCGCGTCCCGTCCCGCGGCCATGGGGCTCGATTACATGCGGAGGCTACCATTGATGATGCAGGACACCGAAGTCAAAGAGCAAGTGCCCACTGCAATTCCGGTTGAGGCGGATATCTGGAAGGTGGAGGGAAACACCGTCTATTTTTTCAACCAGCTGCGCGGTTTGCAGGTGCTTGATCTGGTGAATCCTGCGGATCCTCGCCTGACGGCCTCATTGCGGCTCCCTGCGGTCGGTCAGGATCTCTATGTGCTGCCCGGCACCCAAGGGGATCGCACGGTGGTTCTTTTGACTCAAAGCAGCTCGGCGGGAGGCGACCCGTGGACGCGCATCAATCTCGTCAAGGTCGCTGGGGGCAAGGCCGTAATCACCTTCACTCAAGACGTTCCAGGCAGCCTCGCCGACAGTCGTTTGGTGGGCAACCGCTTGGTTCTGGCCACCACCGAGTGGAATTCCCAAAGCCGTCTGACCGAGTGGCAACTCTCCGCAGACCAGTCGCCATCGGCAGCTGGCGAAACATGGATTGAAGGTGATAGGCCGTTGATTTCCTCGGGAGCTGACTGGCTGGCGGTGACGACCAGCCCGTCCGGGCAGTGGAATGTTTCCGACGTGTCCGTTTTTGCGATCCGTCCGACAGGTCTGGTCCAGATGGCCGGAGAAATCCGCACCGAAGGAGTGATTTCGAACAAATTCAGGATCCAGTGGAGCAACAACGTGCTGACCACCATTTCAGAACACCGCAGCAGTGACTCGGGCTGGGTCCCCAAAACGATCATTGAAAATTTCCGTGCCTGGTCACCAGAGAGCGTTCATCCGATGGTAGTCGAAAATCGTGTCCTCGGCCGCATCGAACTTACCGAGGCCAACGGCGAAAGCCTTTATGCGACGCGCTTCGCGGGGGACAAGGCCTATGTGGTGACTTTCATGCAAACCGATCCGCTGTGGGTAGTGGATCTTGCCGATCCCCGGAATCCCGTCGTGGCAGGCCATATTGAAGTTCCTGGTTGGTCATCCTACTTGCAGCCCATCGGCGACCTGCTGTTTTCCATTGGCATGGAGTCAGGAAGAGTCGCCGCTTCGCTTTTCGATGTGGCGGACCCCGCAGACCCGAAATTGCTTCGCCGGATCAATCTCGGGGATTCGGGATCATTCAGCGAAGCCGTGTGGAATGACAAGGCGCTGAAAGTCCTGCCGGATGCCGGGCTGGCAATGATCCCTCTCTCCGCCAACTATTGGTCGTCCGGGCAATCGGGCGTGCAATTGCTCGACATCGACCTCGCGAATCGTGATTTGCTCCTTCGTGGATTCATCCCCCATGAATTCGACGCGCGCCGCGCCGATCTCATCGGCAACTCCGTGGTTTCGATCTCGCAGCGGGTGATGGACATCACCGATGTTTCCAACCGCGATGCTCCGGCGACGCTTTCCAATGTGTCGCTCGCTTGGCCCGTGGATCGAGTGCTGGAAGTGGGCAGTCATTTGTTCCAGATCGAGGACGGGCAATCATTCCGTGGCGAACGTGCGACCTTGCGGGTGTCTCCGGCAACTTCGTCTGAAGAGATTCTGTCGGAGACGGATCTGGGCGAGGGGACCGTCAAGGCGGCCGAATACCGCGACGGCAAGTTGTACGTCCTCCGGCAAATCGGGACCGCGTCGCCTTGGATGTATTGGGCGCGCTTCATGGGCGATGAAGGAAGCCAGGCCAACCAGCTGATTCTCGATATTTACGACGCTTCGGCCGCCCCCGCACTGACCCTGCTGGGGACTTGCTCGGTGAATCCGAAATCCGGTGCCCAACTGGTCGGCGACCGCTTGCTCTGGCCTCAGCCAAACCGCCCCGCCGTGGCGATCAGCTATCAATATTCCCATTGGTTTGGAATCTATCCGGTTGATATGGTCATGCCAATGGCCGTGATGGCTGAGCCCAAGCCTATGCTCTCTTCGAAGAGGGGATTCTTGGCGACCGTCGATTCTTTGAAAAACAAACCCTCGGTTAAACCTTACCAGATTCAGCCTTACTGGCTCCCGCGGGAAGCCCCGCAATTGCTCGTTTTTGACGTCTCGCTGCCAGAGGCCCCGGTCGCCCAGACCCCTGTTGATCTCGGACCTTCGGGGTCGATGTTAAACAACGCCTGCGACGCGGCGGACGGGCTGGTCGTCGCGGGAATCACCCGGTGGAGGGATGGCGATTCCGGTCCATGGCTTGATTCCGATCAAGCCTACCAATCCGTATCGGTCATCAAAGTCGCGAGCTCGGGAACCCCGATCGCTCGTCCGCTAATCGACCTCCCAGGGGAACTCTTCGCCATCACCGAGCTCGATGCCAAGGGGTTTTTGGCATTCACCCGGACGGTCGACAGTCAGGGTGCCAAGACCGTCCAAGTCAGCGCCAGCGACGGGATTGACGCGTTCTTGGTCGCCAGCCTCGCGGAGCCTGCGGATGCGATTTCCGCAGTGGGTGGAAGGCGCGTCTTTACCACCGTTGCCGACGGAGTGAAGAGGGATCTGCTGGGTAGTGCCGGGACTTGGATCAAGGAACCGGCTTTGAAAATCGGCTGGCAGCCGAGCCGCCTCCGCTGGACCCAAGGCGTAATTACTGGAACCAAGTGGGATTCCATCTTCACCGCCGGTGCCGAGGACGAGGCGGCAAAGGTGTGGGATTTCTCAACTTGGACTTTTGACTTGGGACGGGTTTCCGTCGCCGCCGACGGAGATTTGCTGGTTCCCTTCGGGGATTACGGCGCGGAGCGTTTGGATCGTTAAAAACCGGCCTCTTCCGCTCTCGTCGCGACCCGCGCTTGTCAATCGGCGTGAAGCCGCGATGTTGCCCTCCGACATGACTGCTTTTGATCGATTGGAGCGCCGCTGCGGCTGGCTGGCATTTCCCGGATTCCTCCGCTACTACGCGCTGTTCCACGTTCTCGTGTACGTTTTGCAAATCATCCGGCCGGACATCGGGCAGCTTTTCGAGTTCGACCGGGCGAAGATTTTCTCCGGGGAAGTCTGGCGGGTCGCCACGATGTTCTTCGCGGGCTCGCAATTCGGCACCTTCAATCCGGTCAGCGTCCTGCTGCTGATTTGCGCAGTGAGCTTCGTGTTCATGGTCAGCGACGGCCTTGAAAACGCCTGGGGTAGCTTCAAGGCGTCGCTGTTTTACTATACCGGCATCGTCCTCGTGTTGCTGGCGAATTTCGTCTATCCGGTCGGCATCCCGTCGAGCGGGGTGGCGCTCTTCGGGGCGGCCTTCCTCGCCTTCGCCACGCTTTTCCCGAAGGTGGAAATCCTGCTTTTCTTCATCCTGCCGGTGCAGGTGCGCTTTCTCGGGATTCTGATGGCGGCCGGCATTCTTCTCAACGTCGCCGGCCAACCGGTCCTACTGCCGTTCTATCTGGTGGCCTTCGCCAACTACTTCATCTGGGCCGGCATTCCCGCGCTCCGCGGCACCGCGCGGGCGATCGAGTCAGGCCAGCGGAAAAAGCGCTTCAACGCCGCGAAAACCCCGGCTTCCGAGGCGTTTCACACCTGCGTCATCTGTGAGAAAACCGACGTCTCCCACCCGCACGACGAGTTCCGTATCGGTCACGACGGCGAGGAGTATTGCGGCGATCACTTGCCAGAGTGAAACCGGCAGGGAAGAACGGGATGGACGCGGGCCCATAAAGGCGCATCAGGCATTTCTCCAGTCTTCTCCCGGCTCTATCCTCTTATCAACTTTTGTGTCAGCTCAGGCTGGTGGGGAGGACCTCTTTGTCTTCAGAGTGCCGGATGTATTCGCTCTCACGGAGAACGATCGCCTTGCGCCGGGTGAGCAGCAGCCAGCACTCGCGGGCGGTGCCGAGGACGATGATGGTGACGAAAAACAGGAAGGCGATGGTGATGACCACGTCGAGCCGGGCGTTGAAGAGCGAGGTCTCGGCGGCTTTGAGCGCCTTGCCGGATAGGCCGGCGGCGATCTGGGTTTCCAGCGTGCGGATGGCGGGGATGAAACCGGCGGCGTTGGCGGAGAAGAGTTTCAGATAGCCGGCGGTGAAGGTGACGGCGGTGAGGAAGACCATCGGGGCTGCGGTGACCCAGCAGTAGCGGGCCTTGCCCATTTTGATGAGGACCACGGTGCCGAGGCAGAACGCGATGACGGCGAGCAGCTGGTTGGAAATGCCGAAGATGGGCCACAGGGATTTGGCGATGCCGGCGGGATCGAGCGCGCCTTGATAGAGAAAGAAGCCCCAGGCGGAGACGAGCAGGCCGGTGGCGAGGATGTTGCCGAGCCAGGACTGGGTGTTGCCGAGCCGGGGGGAAATGTTTCCCAGCAGGTCCTGGAGGATGAAGCGGCCGACGCGGGTGCCGGCGTCGAGCGTGGTGAGGATGAACAGCGCCTCGAACATGATGGCGAAATGATACCACAGCGAGAGCGCGGTTTTTCCCGGGATGACCTTGGCGAACATCTGCGCCATGCCGACGGCGAAGGTGGGCGCGCCGCCGACCTTGCCGATCATGTGCGGCTCGCCGAGGTCGTCGGCAAGCTGCTGCATGTGGGCCTCGGTGACGGCGTATTCGGGGCCGTAGGAATTGATGGTGGCGATCTGCGCGGTGACGGCGGCGGGGTCGTTGGGATCGATGGGTGAGTTGATGGCGAAATACTCGCCGGGCTGGAGCGCGCAGGCGGCGATGATGGCCATCAGCGCGACTAACATTTCCACCACCATCGCGCCGTAGCCGATGAGGCGGATGTCCTTCTCGCGGGCCAGCAGCTTGGGGGTGGTGCCGGAGGCGATGAGCGAGTGGAAGCCGCTCACGGCCCCGCAGGCGATGGTGATGCAGACGAAGGGAAACACCGGCCCCGGCACCACGAAGCCGCCGCCGCTGACAAACGGCGTGATGGCGGGCATGTGCAGCGGCGGGGCGAGGATAACGATGAAAATTCCCAGCACGGCGACGGTGCCGAGTTTCATGAAGGTGCTGAGGTAGTCGCGCGGCGCGAGCAGCATCCAGACCGGCAGGACGCTGGCGGCGAAGCCGTAAATCATGATCGCCCATGCGAGCTGGGTGGAACTGAGGGTGAGCGCGGCGGTCCAGGTGGGTGACAGGTATTTCCCGCCGACGACCGCGGCGCACAGTCCGATGACACCGAAGACGGAGGCGGCGGTGACGCTGACTTTCCCGCTCTTGATCATGACGCCCATCACGAAGGCGAGCGGAATGGTGGCGGCGATGGTGAACAGACCCCACGGGCTTTCGGCAAGGGCTTTCACCACGATGAGGCCGAGCACCGCGAGCAGGATGGTCATGATCGCTAACAAACTGATCATCGCGATGAGACCGATCACCGGGTTGAGCTCCTCCTTGAGCATCTGGCCGAGCGATTTGCCGTTGCGCCGCATTGAGGCGAAGAGGATGACGGCATCGTGCACGCCGCCGCCGAGGGTGGCCCCGACGAGCAGCCAGAGCATGCCGGGCAGATACCCGAATTGCGCGGCGAGCACGGGACCCACAAGCGGGCCGGGCCCGGCGATGGCGGCGAAATGGTGGCCGAAAACCACCCACTTGGGCGTGGGAACGAAGTCCTTGCCATCGCTGCACGTCACGGCGGCGGGGGCGCGGAGGTCGTCGATGGTGAGCACCTTGGCGACCAGCCATGCCGAGTAAAACCGATAGGCGACGGCAAAGGTGCAGACGCCGGCGACGACCAGCCAAAGTGCGTTGACGGGTTCGTGGCGCTGGAAGGCGGCGATGCCGACGGCGGTGGCTCCGAGAAGCGAAACAACGAGCCAGAGGAGAATGCGGGCAAGGTGGGGCATGAGGGAACTCAGCAAAACAAGAGAAAGGCGTCGAGTGTGGAGTTGAAGGTCCGGGCTTGTGGCCGGGGCGCTTGCCCGGAAATTTGCGATGGTCGATGGTCACGGCGCCAAACCCTGCTCCGCCCCGCGCGCCGTCGAAACACCCCTGCCGCAAATCAACTAACCAGACAACCGCCTTCGAGCGACGGAGGGCGGCCTTTTCTCTTGTCAGCAACTGATGAAGTGCGCAATGTTTGACTGTTCACATGATTACCCGTCTATTTTCAGCCGCCTTGCGCGGAGTCGATGCCCAAGAGGTCGAGGTCGAGGTCAACGCCCGTGGCGCGGACAAGCCGGTGGTGATCATCGTCGGTCTGCCCGATGCGGCGGTTAGGGAATCCTCGCAGCGGGTCATTTCCGCCATCGGTGCCTCCGCGCTCTTTCTGGATGACGGTGTGAAGACGGTGAACCTCGCTCCGGCGGATTTGAAAAAGGAAGGACCGTCGTTCGACCTGCCGATCGCGCTGGCAATGATCGCGGCAAGCGGAACCAAGCCCTTCAACGCGGAGGACTGCTGCGTGGTCGGCGAGCTGGGGTTGGACGGCACGGTACGGCCGGTGAAGGGCGTGCTATCCATCGCGCTGGAAGCGAAATCCCGGGGAAGAAGCCGCTTGTTTGTGCCCGAGGCGAACGCGCCGGAAGCGGCGGTGATCGAGGGGATCGACGTGTTTCCGATCCGGAATCTCAAACAGGCATGGGACTTCCTGAACGGTGACCTCATCATCCCGCCTTTCCATCTCGACCGCCGGGCGTTCTTCAATTCCCACCGGTCCTACGAGGTGGATTTCGACGAGGTGAAGGGGCAGCACCAGGTCAAGCGCGCGCTCGAAGTGGCGGCCGCGGGAAATCATAATTTACTGATGGTCGGCCCTCCTGGGACGGGGAAATCCATGCTGGCAAAGCGCATGGCGTCCATCATGCCGGACATGACGGAAGAGGACGCGATCGAGACGACCAAGATCCACTCGGTTACCGGGCTGTTGGACTCAAAACGCTCCTTCCTAACCACCCGGCCGTTCCGCTCGCCGCACCACACGATTTCGGCCGCGGGTCTGCTCGGCGGAGGCACCAATCCGGGGCCGGGCGAGGTGTCGCTGGCGCACCACGGCGTGCTCTTTCTCGACGAGCTGCCGGAATTCCGGCGGCAGACGCTGGAGGTTCTCCGTCAGCCGCTGGAAGACCGGGTTGTCACCATTTCCCGGGCGGCCGGATCGCTGACGTTTCCCGCCAACTTCATGCTGGTGGCCGCGATGAACCCTTGTCCGTGCGGGTACTATGGAGATTCGAAACGCGAGTGTCGTTGCTCGACGCGGCAGATCGAAACCTATCGACAGCGGATAAGTGGCCCCTTGCTGGATCGGATCGACATCCATTGCGAAGTGCCGCTGGTGGATTTCCGCGAGCTATCTTCCAACACGAATACCGGAGAGTCATCGGAAGCCATCCGCCAGCGGGTGATCGCCGCTCGCGGAATCCAGCTGGAGCGTTTCAAAAAATCCTCCAACTCGACCAACTCGTCCATGGGCTCGCGGCAGGTCCGCCAGCACTGCCAGCTCAATGCCGAAAGCGCCGGCTACCTCGAACACGCGATGGAGGAAATGAACTTCTCTGCCCGCGCCCACGACCGGATCCTGAAAGTGGCCCGCACCCTGGCGGATCTTTCCGGGTCGCCGGACATCCGTCCTAACGATATTTTGGAGGCGATCCAATACCGCTCGCTGGACCGGAAGTTGTTCAGCTAGTCGATCGCCGGAGCGAGGATGTTTGGCGATGGAGGCGTGGAATACGGATCGCTGAGATTCGAGGTATTCAGGGGGGGCTGAATCATGCCGGGGGATTTGTTTCAGCATGTTCGCTTTAGACGGGAGTTGATCATCCGCGCGGGCGACGGCGATGCGATGCGATGCGATGCGATGCGATGCGATGAAGGCGAGGGTTGGCTTCATTTGCAGCGAGATGAAATGGGCCGCACCCGGATGAAACAGGTGCAGTCCGGAGGTTTGGTTCCGTGCTGGTTACTTGTCGCCCGCGCCCTTGCTCAAGTTCTCCATCACCTTGTCGAGGCTGAAACTGCCGGGCTTCTGGCTCGGTGGGAACTCTTGGAACGTGGAAAGGAATTTTCCGAGATATTCCTGCGCGGGCACGAGCAAGAACACGTGCTCCAAGCGCCAGCGCTTGGAGTCCATGCCCTCGTGATCGGCGGTCTCGAAGGGATCGCTGCGCAAGTTGAAGAGCTCGATGCCATCTTCGACAACGGCCTCGTCACCTTCGACGAGACCGGCGCACTGGAGCCGTCGCCGCGGCTCGATCCATTCCACCGGATGCTGCTGGGCCTCGCCGACGATACGCCGCTCCGCCTCCGCTGGATCAGCTCACAGCACAAGCCCTTCCTCGCCTGGCACCGGCAACATGCTTTCCAATCCTAATTTTCCATGAACCCCACCGACATCACACTCACGTGGAACGGCTCCCAATGGGACTGCTCCACCGCCGGCCCCCAATCCCGCGCCAAAAGCCCTCAAGGAAATGGGTGCGAAGATCCCGAAGAAATCCAAAGCACCCCACAAGAGGACTTCGCCGAGGAGCGACGACGGCAGATTGATCATTCAAAAAATCAAGGCCCTTGAACGGGGTGATGAATTGAGGCTGGAAATTTACTGCGGCACTTCCTGCAATAGAATGGGGTAAAAATTGCATTCCGGGGCATTTCCGACGTAGTAAGAGCGGTTTTCTAAATGTTAGCTTTTTGCTTTAAACCCTTATTCTTTAAAGACTTAATCGTCATTTTCCGTATGAAACCAAGTCGAAGCGGTCGAGGTTCATGACCTTGGACCATGCAGCTACGAAGTCCTGGATGAATTTCGATTCTCCGTCGGCGCAGGCATAGACTTCGGCAATGGCACGCAGCACGGAATTGGAGCCGAAAAGCAGATCGACGCGGGTGCCGGTCCACTTGAGTTCCCCCGTGTGGCGGTCGCGGCCCTCGAATTCGGCTTCTTCGGTTCCAGTGGGTTTCCACTCGGTGGCCATGTCGAGCAGGTTGACAAAGAAGTCGTTGGTAAGCGAACCGGGGCGCTTGGTGAAAGCGCCGTGTTTAGTTCCGCCGGTGTTGGTTTCCAACACGCGCAGGCCGCCAATGAGGGCGGTCACCTCGGGTGCGGTGAGAGTGAGGAGCTGCGCCTTGTCGATGAGCAATGCTTCGGCGGAAATGGTATAGCGCCCCTTGAGGTAATTGCGGAAACCGTCGGCGGCGGGCTCGAGGACCGAAAACGATTCAACGTCGGTTTGTTCCTGCGCTGCGTCGCTGCGGCCTGGAGTGAAGGGAACGCTGACCGAGTGACCGGCGATCTTCGCGGCTTGTTCGATGGCCGCGCCGCCGCCGAGCACGATGAGATCGGCGATGGAGACTCTTTTGCCGCCGGTGTTGAATTCGTTTTGGATTTCTTCGAGCGCGGCAAGTATCTTGGCGAGTTGGGCGGGTTGGTTGACGGCCCAGAACTTCTGTGGGGCGAGGCGGATGCGCGCGCCGTTGGCACCGCCGCGTTTGTCAGAGTCGCGGAAGGTGGAGGCGGAGGACCACGCGGTGTAAACAAGGTCGGAAACTGTTAGTCCGGAAGCGAGGATTTTCGACTTCAGAGCGGCGATATCGGATTCCTCGATGAGCGCATGAGCGACGGCGGGGATGGGGTCTTGCCAGATGAGTTCTTCGGCGGGCACTTCTGGGCCGAGGTAGCGGGCTTTCGGTCCCATGTCCCGGTGGGTGAGCTTGAACCACGCGCGGGCGAAGGCGTCGTCGAACTCCGCGGGGTTTGCGAGAAAGCGGCGCGAGATTTTCTCGTAGGCTGGATCGAAGCGCAGAGAGAGGTCGGTGGTGAGCATCGTCGGGAGCTGCTTTTTGTTGAAATCAAAGGCATGGGGAATGTCTTCGGGCGCGTTCTTGGCGACCCACTGGTTCGCGCCAGCGGGGCTCTTGGTCAGCTCCCAATCGTATTTGAACAGATTTTCAAGATATGCATAGGACCATTTGCTGGGAGTCTGGGTCCAGGTGACTTCGAGTCCACTGGTGATGGCGTCCGCGCCTTTGCCGGTGCCGAAGCTGCTCATCCAGCCAAAGCCTTGTTCGTGAAGCGGGGCGGCTTCGGGTTCCGGGCCGACATTCGAGGCTGGGCCAGCACCGTGGGTTTTGCCTAACGTGTGGCCGCCGGCGATGAGGGCGACGGTCTCCTCGTCGTTCATGGCCATCCGGGCGAAGGTTTCACGGATGTCCTTGGCGGCGGCAATGGGATCAGGGTTGCCATCGGGACCTTCTGGGTTCACATAGATGAGGCCCATCTGCACTGCGGCGAGCGGGTTTTCCAAATCACGGTTGCCGGAGTAGCGGCTGTTGGGTTTCTCGCTGGTGGCGAGCCACTCGCTCTCGCGGCCCCAATAGACGTCCTGGTCGGGTTCCCATACATCCTCGCGTCCACCGGCGAAGCCGAAGGTTTTGAAGCCGCAGGTTTCGAGTGCGACGTTGCCGGCGAGGATCATGAGGTCGGCCCAGGAAATCTTACATCCGTATTTCTGTTTGATCGGCCAGAGCAGGCGGCGAGCCTTGTCGAGGTTGCCGTTGTCCGGCCATGAGTTGAGCGGGGCGAAGCGTTGCTGGCCGCGCCCGGCACCGCCGCGGCCATCGCCGGTGCGGTAAGTGCCCGCGCTGTGCCATGCCATGCGGATGAAGAGGCCGGCGTAGGTTCCGAAATCGGCGGGCCACCAGTCCTGTGAGTCGGTCATCAACTCGGTGAGGTCTTTTTTGAGCGCGTCGTAGTCGAGGGATTTGAATGCTGCGGCGTAGTTGAAATCCGGTTCCATGGGATTGGATTTCGTGGAGTGCTGGGAGAGCAGTTCGAGCTTGAGCTGGTTCGGCCACCAATCGCGGTTGGTGGTTTCAGTGGAACGCGCGCCATGATTGAACGGGCATTTGGCTTCGGTGGACATGGTGTTTGGTGGTTGAATCGAATGAATGGCGGCGTGATCTGTGGAATCACAGGCACCTGATTTTCCGCGCGAAAGTGGGTGCGCACAGCCGGATTATCAAGGGATTTGCTGGCTCTATGAAACTTTTCTGCCGACCGGTTCGCCAGCGGCCAAGGCTCGGAGGCGAGTCCGCACAGGGTGGCTAGAACTGCGGGCATCGCATCCATCAGGATTCTTCGGATCGGGCATCAGAGTTCGTCACTGTCCGCCGCGGAGGAGCAGGTTTCCCATGGCTCGGGTGAATCGCAAGCAAATGCGATGAAGCGCGCGGCATGGATTGTTTCCTGTCCGTTCCGAGGAAAAGGCTATGGAAATTGGGCAGAGTCCAAAACGTCCCTCTGAAAACCGGCGCTGTTACCAGCAGCAGGCATGAGCATGGGTGTTGGTCTTCAATGAGACTGAGGAGGTCACGCAAAGGGATTTGTGGCGGGATTCGGGTATGGTGCGAAATATCCCAAGGGTTGCTGTCCGGATGGTGCCGAGTAAGCGGCACCCGGCGGAATCAGCATTGAAACGATGAGGATTGCGGAGACGATTTTCTGCAGCCACGTGACGGGGGCACTTTCGTCGCACTTGGATCTTCAGGGGAATTGGGATGGGAGGCTGGTGAAACCATGGCACACAAAGAGGACCCCACAAATCACGCGCGGTCGCACCGGGTAGATAGAAAGACAACGCTTCCGCAAGAAGTGACGCGTGGTGACGATTTCGTAACTTAAGCAAGGATTCACTGGCGAGGCGTGGTGGCATCTTCAACGACCACAAGTCTGCAGATACGGTTGCTGAACTCGATGACAAGGCGGGGCGGGAACGGCGCGTGACAAACTTGATGCTTGGAAGCGGTGTTTTGCTTTTGCAGAATTTCTCTCATGCGAACGAAAGCGGTTTCATTGTTGCGGGAGTTGACGGAGGCTCATTCGGTCTCCGGGCATGAGGATGAGGTGAGGGCGATTTTCGTGGATGAGCTCGCAGAGTGCGGCGAGCTGTCGGCGGACCGGAATGGCTCGGTTTTTTGCGAAACCGGGGACGTGGGGCCGCGGGTGCTGGTGGCGGGGCACATGGATGAGGTGGGATTCATGGTGCAAAACATCACGTCGGACGGGTTCATCCAGTTTCTGGGGATAGGCGGGTGGTGGGAGCATAATCTGCTGTCGCAGCGGGTGGAGATTTTGACGCGGGGCGGCGAGAAGGTGCTGGGAGTGGTGGCGTCGCGGCCGCCGCATTTCCTGCCCGAGGCGCAGCGGCGGCAGGTGATGACGATCGACCAGATGTTCATCGACGTGGGGGCGGAGTCGCGGCGGGAGGTGGTGGAGAATTTCGGGATTTCGTTAGGCGACCCGATCGCGCCGGTGTCGGCGTTCACGCCGATGGGGCGGGAGGATTTGTTCATGGCGAAGGCATTCGACAACCGGGTGGGGATGGCGGGGGCGATCCAGGCGGGGCAGATTCTATCACAGTCGGCGCATCCTAACCGGCTGATCCTTTGTGGGACGGTGCAGGAGGAAGTGGGCCTGCGCGGGGCGAAGACGGCGGCGAATTTCGCGAAGCCGGATGTGGCGGTCGTTCTGGAAGGACCGCCGGCGGATGACACGCCGGGACTCGCGAAGTCGGACTGCCAGGGTCGGTTAGGCGGCGGCGTGCAGATTCGCTTGTTCGATCCGTCGGCGATTACGAATCCACGGCTGGCACGGTTGGCGATCGAGACGGCGCGGCAGGAGGGAATTCCCCATCAGGTGACGGTGCGGCGCAGCGGTGGGACGGACGCGGGCTCCTTCCACGTCGCCAACCAAGGGGTTCCAAGCATCGTGCTGGGGGTGCCCGCGCGCTACATTCACTCGCACAACGCGATCATCGATTTGAATGACTATCTGCACATGGTGGCGCTGGCGATCGCGCTGGTGAGACGGCTGGATGATGAGACGGTGGAGGGCTTGGTCACCTATCTGTAAGGGATTTTTTGCTGGCGCGCGTGGTGGGTTTGCGATTGGTTGAGGCCATGAATCTCAATAGATCTAGGATGGGAGTGCTTGCGGCCGGGGTGATGGGCATGGTGGCGATTTTACCGGTGTGCGCGGCCCTGCCGACGATGACGGAAAAGCAATGGCTGGGTTATTTCGTGGGGGTGGAAAACAGGGCGTTCCGGTTCGGCTTCACTTCCGAAGGCGCGGCACAGATCATACCGATGGGGAAGAAGGGCGAGCCTGCGAGCAATAAATTGACCATTCCGGTGAGTTTTGAAGTGTTGGAAACGATGCCGGACGGGAAAGTGGTTTCGCGCCAAATCCAGCCCGCGTCGCTGGAGTCGGCCCAGCCAGCGACAGACAAACCCCGGAATGTCGTGATTAAGGGCAAGGTTACGGGTGATGCGAGTTTTGAGATTTTCATTAACGAAGAGCGCGGAGGGTTTTCGCTGGGCGGGCGCTTGCTGGAGCCGGGAACTTTGAAAAATCCGCTGCGATTTGCGATCGGGTTGAAAATTCCCGACGTTTACGCCAATACGAAGAAGGACGGCGACAAGAAGGCGGAGAATGCGTTCGAGGATAAAACCAAAAGGGACCGGTTGCAGCTTGTTTGGACGGATCAGAAGCGTGTGAAACAGTCCCTCGCTGAAAGAGTCGATGCGAGCAGCAAGGAAATCAGCGGCCCGGGAATCGCCGCCTTGCAACTTGAGCTCAGTGCGTATGATGGAAAAAAAATCGAAGTCACAGCCTCCGAAAATTCATCGATCGCGCTCGTGAACAAGCCGCAGTCGTCGCTCGTCGAAGGGTTTTCCATGAGCTGGACGGGGGACGTCGCGAAGGACCCAGAGGGTAAAGCGCGTCTCAACTTCGGGATG
The DNA here is from genome assembly GCA_945879075.1 of Akkermansia muciniphila. Classification (GTDB taxonomy): domain Bacteria; phylum Verrucomicrobiota; class Verrucomicrobiia; order Verrucomicrobiales; family Akkermansiaceae; genus Luteolibacter; species Luteolibacter muciniphilus_C. The sequence goes on from CAMCUY010000028.1 coordinate 15,669, forward strand.
AAGTGACGCTGGCGGCGAGGCATCACACGCTTGTTTGGGGACTCGGCTGATCCGCGTGATTTGGGTCTTGATCCTCCTTATCTTGTTGAAATGGCACTTTTTTGTTCGAGCGAACATCTTTTTTGTTGCCAGTTGTTTTTGAATCCGTCAGGTGTTGTTCAACACGACACACTCCCATGGCTGCCAAACAAACATCCGAAGAATCCGCGACTGAAAAACTCAACGAAGCCCGCAAGCGCAACCTGGATCTTGCGATCTCACACATCCAGAAGGAGTTCGGCGAATCCGCCATCATGCGACTGGGCGACGACCGCTGTGTCGATGTCGATGTCATTCCGACCGGGAATCTCCTCATCGACCGCGCACTGGGCGTTGGCGGCTTCCCCTGCGGCCGGATTGTCGAAGTGTTCGGCCCGGAATCCTCCGGCAAGACCACGCTCACCCTCACCGTCATCGCCCAAGCTCAAAAACGCGGCGGTCTGGCGGCTTTCATCGACGTCGAGCACGCCCTCGACCCGCAGTATGCCCGCAAGCTCGGTGTGAATCTCGACGACCTCCTCGTCTCCCAGCCATCGTCCGGTGAGGAAGCGCTGCAAATTTGCGAGGCGCTCGTCCGCTCCAACGCCATCGCAGTCATCGTGCTCGACTCCGTGGCCGCGCTGGTCACCAAGCAGGAACTTGACGGTGAAATCGGCGACTCCACCGTGGGCGCGCAAGCCCGCTTGATGAGCGCCGCGATGCGGAAACTCACCGCCCTGATTTCCAAGGCGCAGACCGTCTGCATTTTCACCAACCAGATTCGCGAGAAAATCGGCGTGATGTTCGGCAACCCGGAAACCACCCCCGGCGGCCGCGCCCTCAAGTTCTTCTCGTCCGTCCGCGTGGACATCCGCCGCATCGGTGCGATCAAATCCACCGACGGCACCGTCACCGGCAACCGCACCAAGGTGAAAATCGTCAAAAACAAGGTCGCAGCCCCGTTCACCGAGGCTGAATTCGACATCATGTACAATGAGGGTATTTCCTCCACCGGCTCGCTGCTCGATCTGGCCTTGGAAATGGAAATCGTCCAGAAACGCGGCTCGTGGTTCAGCTACAACGGCACCCAGCTCGCCCAAGGTCGCGATGCCGCCAAGGAGCTGCTCAAGGGGGATCCGGTCATTTACGCCGACATCGAATCCAAGGTCAAAGAGGGCCTCGAAGCGAAAAAGAAGAAATAAGCGGGCGGGAAGAATCGCGCTGGCGAAGGGGCGCTCGTCCGCGCCCGAGACTTGTTCAAACCCGACTTGAGACTTGACGGCAGGCTTGCTTCTGGTAAGCCTGCGGCGTCTGGCGATTGATTTCCAATCATTTGTCGGCCGCCGAGCACCTCCCCGGGGGAACTTCCTCTCCATCATTGCGTGGGCTCGGAAAATCTGTCTGAACACCGACTTTCCCACCCCATGGACTGGACCTCACCTCTTTGGTATGCCTCGTATATTGTTGTTCTCGTCGGCCTCGCGGGCTACGGCTCGCACCGGCTGACGATCGTTTTTCTCTATTTGAAACACTCGCGGAAGCATCCGGAGCCCAAGGAGTTGTTCAAGGAGTTGCCGCTGGTGACCATTCAGCTGCCGGTTTTCAATGAAATGCACGTGGTGGACCGCCTGCTGGCATCCGTCTCCGCGCTGGATTACCCGCAGGACAAGATGCAGATCCAACTATTGGACGACTCGACGGATGAGACCGTCGAAATCTGCCGGGCCGGGATTGAGGGCTTGAAAGCCCGTGGTTTCGACGCCGAGCATATTCACCGGACCGACCGCACCGGCTACAAGGCAGGCGCGCTTGAAAACGGCACCCGTTTCGCCAAGGGCGAGTATCTTCTCATTCTCGATGCCGACTTCGTTCCCAATCCCGATCTGCTTCAGGAAACGATTCATTATTTCTCCGATGAAAAGATCGGTATGATCCAGACGCGTTGGGGCCACCTCAACCGCACCTTCAACGTGCTGACCCGCATTCAAGCGATGTTCCTGGACGGTCACCTCGAGCTCGAGCAAACCGCCCGCAATCGCTCCGGGCGGTTTTTCACCTTCAACGGCACCGGCGGCATCTGGCGGAAATCCTGCATCGCCGACGCCGGCGGCTGGGAGCACGACACGCTCACCGAGGACATGGACCTCAGCTACCGCGCGCAGCTCAAGGGCTGGCGCTTCATTTTCCTCAACGAGGTGGAAACTCCCGCCGAACTGCCGGTGGACATGGACGGCTTCAAGAGCCAGCAGCACCGCTGGACCAAGGGCTCGATCCAGGTTTGCAAAAAGGTGCTCCCCGCGATTTGGAAGAGCGACGTGCCGCTGTTCATCAAAATGGAGGCGACGGCCCACCTCACTTCGAACTTCGCCTACCTGCTCCTCATCTGCCTTTGCTTCCTGATTTATCCCAACCAACAGGCCCAGCCGGATTTCGGGAAGCTGACGACATACATCGTCAACGTGCCGATTTTCTTCTTCGCTTCGGTTTCAGTGATCGTCTTCTACCTGGTGGCCCAGAAGGCGCTTCGTCCGGGTTCCTGGTGGCGCGAGATTCCCTACCTGCCATTGCTTCTGGCGCTCGGCATCGGGATGTCGATCAGCAACGCCAAGGCCGTGCTTGAGGCGCTTTGCAACCATCAATCCGCCTTTGTCCGCACTCCGAAATACGGCATTGACCAAGTGAAGCGCCAAGACTGGAAGAAGAGCAGCTACAAGGCGATGAAAACGCTCACCCCCTTTGTCGAGTTGCTGTTCGGCTTCTTCTTCCTGTTCGTCGTCGTCGAGGCGGCGATGAAGGCGAATTGGTCATCCGCGATTCTTCTTCTTCCATTCCCTGTCGGTTTCTTCTATACGTCGCTGTCGTCGCTCGCGCGCTTGTTGCCATCCGGTTCGGAGGCGTCCGCTGCCAAGGCCGTGAATCGTAAAGCCCCATGACAGAACCATGACCGGAATCCTCACGCCACGCGTTCTTTTTCTCGCGTCTCTCAGCTTTCTGGCGGCTGTCGGGCTCACCGGTTGCGGCTCCAATTCGTTCTCGTTCGGCGGTGATACCCACAACAAAATGATCGTCAGCGTGCGCGATCAGAAAATGCTTCTGGTTCGCGATGGCACGCCGGTCAAATCCTATAAGATTTCGACCTCCAAGTTCGGCATCGGTGACCGGCCCGGCAGTAATTGCACGCCGCTCGGGCGACTGCAGGTGGCCAAGAAAATCGGCGACAACGCCGCGATTGGCAGCGTTTTCAAAAGCCGCCGCCCCACCGGAGAAGTCATCAAACCCAACGCGCCCGGCCGCGACCCCGTGGTCACCCGGATTCTCTGGCTCACCGGCACTGAGTCACGGAATCAAAACGCCTTCCGCAGGACTATTTACATCCACGGAACTCCCGAGGAGTGCCGTTTGGGCTCGCCCGCATCTTACGGCTGCATCCGCATGGGCAGCCGCGATGTGGCCGACCTCTACAATAGGATCGGCACGGGTGCCGATGTCTTCGTGATCCGCGGCTCCATCCAGACGAAAAGCGAAAGCCAGGCCTCGGCATCCTTGTGAAAAGGCGCGGCCTTGGTGGCGGCCGTATTTTTCCTGTTTCAGGTGTTGTCGTTAGTCCAGAAAAGGAATAAAGCTCAGCCATGGCCGACGAGTATTCCGATACAACCCCCGCATGGATTGAAACGAGCGCCCTGACTGCGCCCGCGCTGCTAGGAGCGGCGGCGGGACTGCTGCTGGGAGATTTGATGCACCGCGGCGCGCGGCGCGGAGTCGGAATCGGCTTGGGCGCGTTGGGCATCGCGGCCTTGTTGCCGTTCGTCGTCGGCGGCGTCGCCGGCCTGGTGACGGGCCCGCGCAGCAAGCTCGGAGTGCGCCGCAAGATCCAGCGCATCCGCGACGCCGGCATCGTGTCTCCGGATTACAACGACGTGGAGGAAGCGCTGCGCGAGCAAGGACTCATCTGATCCCATGCGAATCGCGGTCACCGGGACCAGCGGGCGGGTAGGGGCGGCCCTCGCCCGTCATTTCCCGAAGAACCACGAAGTCGTTTGGCTGCCGCGCGCTTTCTGCGATCTGGCAAATCCGGATTCCCTGGCGAGGACTTTGGATCAACTCGACTGTGATGTTTTCATCAATCCGGCGGGCATCACCTCGCTCGAAGCGTGCGAGGACGACCCCGCGCTGGCGATGCGGATCAATGCCGAAGCTCCCGGTGAAATCGCTGCTTGGGCGGCGGCGCGCGGTGTGGCCGTTTTCCATTTCAGCACCGACTACGTGTTTGCTGGCGGGGCGGCGGGCCTCCGCGACGAGGCTGAAATTCCGGAGCCTCGCAGCGTCTACGGGCGCAGCAAACTTGCCGGCGAGCGTGCGGTGTTAGCCGTCCCGGGAAATTGCGTGGTCCGGCTCTCGTGGGTCTTCGGTCCGGAAAAACCCTCCTTCATCGATCAGGTCTTTGACTCCGCGCTCGCCGGTCGCCCGCTGGCCGCCGTGGCCGATAAATTCTCACTCCCCACCTTCACCGGCGATCTGACAACATGGATGGAGCGACTCATCGCAATGAATACCACCGGAGTCATCCACGCCTGCAACTCCGGCGAGCCCGTTAGCTGGCATGAGATGGCCAACGCTGTCCTCGGGGAAATGGCTGCTGGCGGCGTTCTGCCTGAGATTCCTGGGATCCAAAAGCAAACCCTCGCCGAAATCGTCGCGTTTCGCGCGGCGCGGCCGCGATTCACCGGGATGGACACCCGCCGCCTGTCGGAAATTCTCGGCCAGCCCCCGCGCCATTGGCGGGAGGCACTGGCGGAACACGTGCGCTACCGGATTGGCGGAAATTTCACCCGCGCGGTGACCGGGAAATGATCCGAAACCATCGGCCGCTCGCCTGAAACAATCTCCGCCGCCCCGATCTCGGCGCCGTGGCTGACGAGGATGTGATCCACCTTGATCAGGCCCTCGCGACGATCGCTCCAGAAATGCAGCGTCCGGCGGTTTTTCTCGCCGGCGTGCAAAGCCTGATAGGTATCGAGCAGCCCGTTCGGCCAGATCTGCTCGGAGCCGGCGAGCATGGCGCGCCGTCCAGTCAGATAGATCATCCCTGGATTCGACTCGACCGAGTTGAAATCACCGATCAGCGCGACCGGTTCGTCCGCATGCTTGCGCCCGTCGATTCGCCGTCCGATCAATATGGCCGCACGCTCGCGAGATTGCTGGTTCTTGTGGTCCCAGTGTGTGTTGAAAACATAGAATCCGCGCCCCGTCGCGAGGTCCACCAACCGCAGCCACGCCGCCACCCGCGGGATTTCGTTTCCCCAGCTCCGCGAGCCCGCTTGCTCCGGCGTGTCGGACAGCCAGAAGGTGCCGCAGTCCGTCGCATCCGGCCGGAACCGCTCGCGTTGATAGAAAATTCCTGAATACTCGCCGCCCTGTTTGCCGTCGTCGCGGCCTATGCCGAAGAATTCATAATCCGGCAGTGACGCCCACAAATCCGCCGCCTGTCCGTGGCGGGCTTCCTGCACGCCGATGCAATCCGGCCGCTGCCTGCGGATCATCCGCACCGCCCCCGCGATGCGTTCCCGCCAAGAGCGCGAGTCGCGGTCCTCCGGCGATTCGTAGCGCACGTTGAAGCTCATCAAGTTCAGCTCCACGACGCCGTCCGCCCGCACCGGCACCGCTTTGGGCGGACTCGACGCGCGGCTCCGCCGACAGGCGCACAGCCCGCCAAGCCCCGCCAAAATAAAGATCCACAGCACCAGGAATTTCATCAATCGCGGGGCCAATCTACATGCCGTGCCGCATCCGGAAAGAGCTGGCACAAAAAAAGACCGCTTCCATGACGGAAGCGGTCTTTTCATTGAAGTGGATTCGATCGGCTCAGTTAGCGGCAGCCAACGCGGGAGCGATGACGTTCACGCGGCGGCCTTCCTTGTCGAAGAACACGCGGCCATCGACGAGAGCGAAGAGCGTGTGGTCACGACCGCAACCGACTCCGAGGCCCGGATGCACTTTGGTGCCGCGCTGGCGGATGATGATGTTTCCGGCGATCACGACTTGGCTGCCGAATTTTTTCACGCCGAGGCGCTTGCTGCGGGAATCGCGACCGTTCTTGACGGAACCTTGTCCTTTTTTATGGGCCATAAAAGTGGGGAAATGAAGTGGTTGGAAATTAGCCGGCGATCGAGGTGATCTCGAGCGTAGTCAGGCTGCGGCGGAAGCCTTTGGTTTTGTGGAAGCCCTTGCGGCGCTTGAACTTGAACGCAACGCCCTTGGGTCCGCGGTATTGGTTGATGACCTTGGCGGTCACCGAAGCGCCAGCCACCAGCGGAGCGCCGATTTTCACGGTCTCGCCTTCGCCGACGATCAAGACGTCAAACGTGATTGTCGAATCGACTTCGGCATCGAGCTTCTCGACATCGAATTTGTCGCCTTCTTGGATGCGGTATTGTTTACCGCCGGTTTTGATCACTGCGTAGGCCATGGCCGTTTGGGAATAAAAGTTGATCCACCCCTGTGGGCGGGCGGGGAGAACAGCACGCCGCCCCCCCCTGCGCAAGATTTTTTTATGGAGATTCCGAGTTTTCGAAGAAATCGCCGGTTTGCCCTCCGTTTGGTCGCCGGAGGGGCTTTCCGGGTTGCATCCGGGCGGTCTTTGAAAAACGATGGGCCGACCCCAATTGAAAATGACATCCGGAAAAGTATTCATCGCCGTGGATTTAGGTGCGGGCAGCGGTCGCGTGATTGCTGCGAAGACGGATTTCTCCAAGCTGGAGCTCGAGGAAATCCACCGCTTCGACAATCCGGGGACGGATCTGCCGGGCGGATCGTTTTGGAACATCGTCGGGCTTTACCGCGAGATTCTCGAAGGCCTGCGCCGCGCGGTGGAGCGACACGGCGAGAAGATCGTCTCGATCGGCATCGATACTTGGGGCTGTGATTTCGGGCTGGTGGATGCAAATGGCGAGTTGTTGGGAATGCCTCACCAATACCGCGATCCGCGCTTCGAAGGAATGGCGGAGGCGATGCACGCGATTTTGCCGGAGGCGGAAATTTACGCGCAGACCGGACTCAAGACGAATTTCTATAACAGCTCGCTGCATCTGCTGGCGGAGGCGCGCAAGAAGAGCCCGGCCCTGCTGAATGCGGCGCGCCTGCTTTTCGTGCCGGACCTGCTGGCGTATTGGCTGACCGGTAGGCAAGCGGTCGAGCGGACGGTCGCCTCGACCTCGCAATTGATCGACCCGCGCACGGGCGACTGGGCGTGGGGCGTGATCGACGCGCTGGGCTTGCCGCGCAAGATCTTCGGCGAAGTGGTCGCGCCGGGCACCGTGCTCGGGCCGATCCGTGAGGAAGTGGCGGCATTCATCGGCCGGGCGGGCATTCCGGTGGTGGCCACGGCTTGTCACGACACCGCTTCGGCGGTGGCCGGCATTCCGATGATCGGCAGCGGAAACCTTTGGTTGTCCTCGGGCACGTGGTCGATCATGGGCGTCGAGGCGGCCGAGGCGATCACCACGTCGGAGGCTTTCGAACTGGGATTCTGCAACGAGCTCGGAGTCGATAACAGCGTCCGGTTTTTGAAAAATATCAGCGGCCTCTGGCTCATCCAGGAGTGCAAACGCCAGTGGGAACTCGACGGCGAGAAATTCGGCTACGCGGAAATGGCGGAAATGGCGAACAACGCCGAGCCCTTCACCGCCTTCATCGATCCGGACGACGCGAGCTTCGCCAGCCCTGGCGAAATGCCTGCCAAGATCCGTGCCTACTGTGAGAAAACCGGCCAGCCCGTCCCCGCCAATCACGGCCAGATCCTGCGGGTGGCCAGCGAATCGCTCGCTCTCAAATACCGCGTTGTTTACGACCGCGTCCGCAAGCTAACAGGCCGCGATTTCACCCGCCTGCATGCGGGCGGCGGCGGAATTCAAAACGAGCTGCTCAGCCAGGCGACCGCGAACGCGCTCGGGATCGAGGTCGTGGCCGGCCCGGTGGAAGCCACGTCTTGTGGCAACGTCATCACCCAGATGGTGGGAACCGGTCATCTGCCAGACATCAAGACCGGGCGGGATTTGATCCGGCGCTCGTTCGAGTTCCGGATCTTCGCGCCCGGTGATTCCTCCGCGTGGGAAGCGGCGTTCCTGCGCTTCAAGGCGGTGATCGGCCCGGACTGAGGCTCAGGGAATCGGCAAGAAAAGTGCTGCCAGGGAATTCGCGGCAAGCCCGGACAAACTACCGTTGCTCCGATCAAGGCCTGGCGGGGTTCGCTTGCCGAACCTCCACGGCCCCTGACAGCCCGGAAAGACAAAACCAGCCCGGCGCGCGGCGCAATTCATTTATGCCGGCACGCCTGATGATTTGTGAAAAGCCTGAGCCGCGCAAGTGTCTGGCGCGTCTCGCGCCAGAGAGTGTTCGGAGGGTCTCGCTTCGGTATGAACCGGGGATATCGGTAACAAACTGACCGGAAACATCGGTTATACATTATTCCGGGCGCATGCCCTTGAAAAACGTGTCACCAATGGATCAAAAACAACGATTTGTCAGTCTGGCCGGAAGTGGCCATTTCACCATGACGGAGCTTTGCCGGGATTTCGGCATCAGCCGAAAGACGGGTCACAAGTGGGTTGCCCGCCACGCTGTCGGTGGGATGCCGGGTCTGGAGGAAAACAGCCGGGCACCTAAATCCGTCACCTGCCGCCCCTCCGACGAGGTCGAACGCCTGATCTGCACGGAGAAGCGGCTTCGTTCGACCTGGGGGCCGAAGAAGATCCAACAGATCCTGATGACCAAACACGGACTCGAATCGCCTCCCGCCGTCAGCACGGTGGGCGAGGTGCTCAAGCGACATAGCTGGGTCGCCGAGCGCCGGCGCAGTGGCGCGGTTTTCAAGATGGAAAGAGGCGCGCTGACGACACCGGAACGCCCGAACCACGTGCTTGGAGTCGATTTCAAGGGATGGTCCCGCGCTGATAGATGTAAAAGGAATAGGGATTGCCCCTTTCCAAGCGCGATAAGTGCTAGAATGACGAGCGCGGCCTCTGCCAGCCAGTATTCGGGCGTGATTTTGTGGGAAGGTCCGGACATGGCTCTTTCTAAGGCATCTGGAGATACGGAGTAAGTCGTTCCAGGGTTTTCGGCCCGAAGCCCTCCACGGTGAGCAAATCGGACGGCTTTTTGTAGGGACGCCCGCCGATGATGCGGTTGGCTGAGACCTCGCCGACGCCGGGGAGTTTCATCAACTCGTTGCGGGCGGCGGTGTTGGGATTGATTTTGAAGACTGCGGATGATTTGCCGGTTCCCGCGGCGAGGGTGAGTTCCGCGTCCTCTTTGCGTTGTTCCTGACGTTCGGCGGAGAGCTTGTCCCAGTTGGTTTTGGCCCAGGCCCCGGCAGCGGCCTTGGCTGCGATGAGTTCCGCATCGCGGAGATTTTCCTGATAATCCTTCGCGGACTTGGCAGCAGGCGTTTCGCGATAGACACCGAAAGCGCGGGCGAGCCCCATTTTGACCAGGTGTTCCGTCAGATCCCGTCCGTCAGCAGTGGTGACAAACGCGTAGATGCGCCTGTGTTTGCTGTCGCCCCGGGCATCGGCGAAAGCAGTGTGGACGGTGAAGGGCCGGGAAAGGGCGCTGGCCGTCTCCTCAGCGGCGCATTGGCCGGCGGCTTTGGCGGCATCGATGGATGCTTGCGGCGAGCCGCCATATTCCGCGATTCCGAAATAACGTCGTTGTTCCCGCAGCCGGCGGGCGTCGTTCTCGTCGTTGACGTGCCACTCGACGCAGTCAGCGCCATAAAGGCGGATGGTGTGGTGAGCCCCGTCCGCCGCTTGGATCTCGAAGCTGTCGCCGTCGGCCCACTCAGTCGGGATGAATTTGCAGCCGCGAAGTGTGACCAGCGGTTCCGCCGCAAAGCCGGCGGCGGCAAGGAATGCCAAGGCGATGAGGGAGAGAAGCGGGGTGTGGACTGCGGGTGATTTCATAAGAGGGGGAGCGGCGTCGCTCTTGGCTGAGGGGAGATGCGGGTCATTGGGAAGAGCTTCGCGCTTTTCAATGACTTCGCATCCGCCTGCACCCCGGGACTGTGGTGACTCCTTAAGGGGCGCGTCAATCGCAGTCCGTGTTTGGGGTCAGACCTCGTGATTTCTGACACGGGGAAGCAGGTCGAGGGCCCGATGGTCGCGAGCGATGCGCGGGGCATGGAGGTCTCAATCACCAAAGTGAACGTGGCGGTCATGGCAAGAGGCTAAAGAGCGCCCCGCTAACCCGCTGCTTGGTTTCCAGAAAAAGCGGCGCGTAGGCATTCTCCCATTTTTCAAAATCCATGAGTAAGTCCTGAGCAGGCACTTTGTGAGGTGTGATCCGGATCAAGATCTCGGTCATAACTCAGGGGGAGAGCTACCTTCGGATGAAAAGCTGAGACCTCGCGCGTCGTCCATAAAATCCAAGCCGTGGGAAATTTTGGCTTCCGAGAGAGCGGTCCTTAAATCCTGAAAAACCTCGTAAGAGTCTGGATAGAGATAAATCGAGACGTAAAAGTCCTTTTCGGCAGCGGCCCTTAAGGTGGCCATTAACACTTCTCGCGATTCCGGCATCACCATTCCCTTGTTGCGAATCGGTTCCGCCCGAAATCCATCTCCCTTTGCTAAGGAATCACGATGAATGGCGGCATTGTTGTTCAGAAGCCTGCCTATTTCCAGGGGATAGAGCTTTCCATAGCGGACAATGATCGGAAATGGAGATGATTTTTTAGCTCTCTCCCGTGGGAACCGGACAGCTTGGACTTTATCCTTGGCGAGCGTTTCGGCTTCCTCACCCAGTCGCTTCATTCGTTCTTCGAGAAAACGGATTTTCTCCTCGCTTGCTTTTGATAGGTTCTCGGCTCCAACGACCTGCTGTTTAAGCCGTTCTAGCGCGTCATTCAGAGCAGCAGGATCGGACTGGGCGACAATCGCCCGGGCATTCGCTTCAAACGCTTCCTTGCCATCGATTTCCTTTCGTTCCGTCCTTCGCGTTTCAATTGCGCGTAGCAAGCTATCACGGCGGGACTGAAGCGCGGCACGAACCGGATCAACGGATAGGGGAAGACCGGCGATCTCTGCCTCCAGACGCTGCAACTCGGTCCGGGCGGATGCGATCCGTCGTTCGATCATCT